>CAUJEY010000162.1 GCA_963169325.1 Bacteroidota bacterium | reverse complement strand
CAAACATTATTATGCCGTCAATTTTCAGTCCGCTGACGGGAAAACGGACTATTACGACTACGAAGGCCATCCGGCGCGCAAGGCATTCCTGAAGGCGCCCGTGAAATTCAGCCGGATTTCCAGTCGCTACAGCCTGAAACGTATGCACCCGATCCTCGGCTACAACCGCCCGCACTTTGGCACCGATTACGCTGCGCCGCATGGTACCCCCATTCTCGCGGTGGCCGACGGTACCGTGCTGGAAGCGACCCGCCGGGGTGGTAACGGCAATTTTGTTCGCCTCCGGCACGACGGCTCCTACGAAACGCAATACCTGCACATGAGTGGTTTCGCCCGCGGTGTTCGTCCGGGTACCCGCGTAACGCAAGGCCAAACCATCGGTTATGTCGGCTCTACAGGATTAGCTACCGGCCCACACGTTTGCTTCCGGTTTTGGAAAAACGGGCGACAGGTGGATTTTCTCCGCCAGAACCTGCCGCAGCCTCAGCCTATTGCCGGAGCAGTATTTGAACAGTTCAAAGTCGTGCGCGACAGCATGATCAAAATGCTGGATTCCGTACAATACCGTACCCGCGAAGAGATTTTGCGCCAGAAGGATTCGATCCAGCAACTGGAGCATCTGAATCCCTGATTGCAGCGAAGCGCCAAAAAAAATCCGCGTAGATCATTAAACGATCTATGCGGATTTTTTTAGTGCTTGTTTTTATTCTTTCAAAAAAGCTTTAGGCCGCCCGCTGGTTGCGGGTATGGCCAGCCAGTACATACCCTTGGGCAGTTGGGCGACATCGACGGATACCTGATTGGCCCCCTCCGTAACGGGAAGAAAGGATTCCCAAACGATTCGTCCGGCAGCATCCGCAATCTCCAGTTGAAGGGTTTGCGCTACCGGATAGTAAAAGTTGAGGGAGAGAAGCCCGGCGGTTGGATTCGGCGTAAGGTCGAATGCCATCGCCGGGTTTTTTATTTCCGTTTCGGCCGAGCGCAGTGCATTACCTGCCGAACGGTAAAAGAAGGTATTCATATTTTGAAAATTGGCGAGTGCAGCGCCGGTTGCCACGTAGTAAGCGCCGGCTTTTACCATCACCGGGGTCAAATTGTAGCCGGCAATGCCCAAATCAAGTGAGTCTAATAATTTGCCCGACAGGTCAACCCGAACGGCGGAAGCAGCGCCGCTTTCCGATCCGGCGATGAGCAGGTGTTGCGCATTGGACTGGTAGAAGACGGAGGTTCCTTCGTTGATATCATCCGATTGAGCGCCTTTGAAGTATTTCTCCCAAACTATTTCACCGGATTCCTTCCACAAAGCGGTGTAGTACGCCGAATAGAGCGTGGTGACCTGATCGTTGAGGTAAGCGCCAGTGACCGCAAATTGTCCCGGTCCGGCAGGCGTGATATCCCTGAGTTCCAGGGATTCGAAACCACCCGTTGGGCCAAAGGGCAGCGGCGCAGCCGTTTTTTCCCAAACCAGCGTACCGTCGCTCAGACGAATTTTCCAGATTTTATTACCTCCGATCACGAAACCATTACCGCCGTTGCTGCTGATCGACAGGTTGACGCCGGTGCCGGCGGTATAGGTCTTCAGCCAGGTGGTAGCGCCATCGGCGCCCAATCTGGCCAGAAACATTTTACCGGCAGATTTACCGGTTACTAAAAAACCGCCGCCAGGCAGTGCAGCGGCATCTGCAAATGCGCCGGCGTTGGTCACTTCTTTCGACCAGAGTACCGTTCCGCTGTTGTTCAGCCGGAGCAGATACCCGTTTGAATTTTTTTCGCCGGCCAGCAACCATCCGTCAGACAGGGCCACTGCACCGCGTCCCATAGATTCGGATTCCGTTTGGCTTCCATACTTCATCATGGATACCTGGTTTCCCTGCTGGTCGAGGCGCAGCATAAATATATCGCTGGGAGAGGTGTTGGTGGTTTGGCGCATGTGGCCGAAAATCACATACCCGTCCGATACCGCGTGTATGGCCGTTCCGGCATCGAATGCGATGGATAACTGGTAGTCTTTTTTTACGGGGGCCTGGGCGGGCATACACAAGGGTAGCGCCAGGAGGAAGGCGGCGAATAATTTTTGTTTCATGGAAAAGTATTATAAGTTGGTGAATATGTTTGATTTTGTCCTGATAGACGTGCGCGACTGGTCGTGATCCGGCGTTACCTGTTTAAAAATGCCGAATACATCCACACCGTTTTTTCCTGCTCCCGGATATAGTCACTCATCAGCGCGTTGGTTCCTTCGTCGCCGATCTCGGCCGACATGGCGAGCAGTTCACGTTGCAGGGTAATCAGGGGTTTATGTTCCAGTGAAATCCCCGGGTATTTTGATAAAAAATGGAATAATTGGCTAAAAGCGCGTTTAATTTTTGCACCAGGAGTTGAGATTTTGCCTCATCCAGTCCGATTCTGTTCAATTTGATATTTGCCATTTTGAAATAGTTATTTTTGCAAAAGTAAGGTATCTGAAGGCTTATACCATGACAGGGGTCATTTTAAGTACTGACGTGAATTTCAACAAAGTCAAAAAAAACACGAAAACACATAAACACAAAGTGCGAGCGCCCACGTTGCACTTCTATATGAAAACCAATCCGGATCTTATGGACAAAAATAACACACCCATAGATTATCTCTGCATCGGCCACCTTTGCCACGACCGGCATCAGGGCGGAAACATCCTCGGCGGTACGGCTTCTTATGTCAGCCTGGTGGCCCGGCAATTGGGCCGGCAAGCGGCTATTTTGACCAGTACAGGTCCCAATTTTGAGTTTTTACCGGTATTTGAACAAAACGGCATCCCGGTATACATCAAGCCGGCTACGGAAACGACAGTTTTTACAAACATCTATCAAAACGGTATTCGCACGCAATATCTCCATGCCCGGGCCGATGCCCTTTACCCGGATGATGTCCCACCGGAATGGCGGACTGCCCCGTTGGTACATTGTTGTCCCATAGCCGACGAGGTCGATTTTTCGTTGTTGCAGGCCTTTCCGGAGGCGCTGATTGGGGCCACAATACAAGGCTGGCTGCGCCAATGGGATGCACAACACCGGGTGTCCCCTAAAGCAATGGACTGGGCCCGGCTCGCCGGTGTAGACGTGGTCATTCTCAGCGATGCGGATATTGCAGGTTTCGAGCACGCGCTACCGGAGATTTCGGATGCCGTTAAGGTGCTGGTGATGACCCAAGGCGCCGGCGGGGCAGTCGTTTTTCGGGGCGGGGAGAAATTTCATTTTCCATCCTTTCCGGTCAAAGAGGTGGATGCCACTGGTGCAGGTGATGTGTTTGCCGCGGCTTTTCTGATCCGGTATGCGGAAACCCGGGATATCGCGCTGGCTACCGGTTTTGCGCATTGCGCGGCATCGTTTGTCGTGGAGGGATTGGGCGTCGAAAACTTGCCGGGTTTACAACAAATTAAGGAGCGATTTGAGGTGTATAGGGAAGCATACTACTGGACATTTTTAAACACATAGGCACATAGGACACATAGTTTTTTGATTCTCAAAGGTTTAAAATCTATGTGATCTATGTGCCTATGTGTTAAGATTAAAAAGTCCAGTAGTGTGATAGGGAAGTTATAAGCAGTAATAATTTTTAACCACAAAGTTCACATAGTACACATAGAAAAAACTATGTACACTATGTAAACTTTGTGGTAAATAAATCACCAGAAAATGGTGTAAAGTGCCGTCAAAATCCCGCAAATAATCATCCCGCCCACCACGAATGCCGGCTCTACGCGGAATAGTTTCGCGTCTATCTCCACCATTTTACTTTCTTTTTTCTGCAATAACGAAATACCCACCATCAGGACCATAATCATGAGAAACACCCAGCCCAGCCGGTCGAGGAAGGGAATCTCCGGTGTGAAAAATTTGAACAAAGCCGAAAGCGGTATCGTCAGCAAAGCGCCCGCCAGCGCGGCGGCTGCGGTGGTGCGCCGCCAGAACATACCCAGCAGGAAAATGCTGAATGCCCCGGGCGTGATAAAACTCGCGTATTCCTGGATAAATTGATATACTTGTTCGAGCGTGCGCAATTGCGGCGCCACCAGGATGGCGATCAACATGGAGACCACGATCGTGATGCGCCCGATCTGTACCAGTTTGGCCTCGGAGGCTTCTTTGTTAAAATACCGTTTGTAAATATCGAGGGAAAAAATAGTGGCGATACTGTTTGCTTTGCCTGCTAAGGATGCCACGATGGCTGCAATGAGGGCAGCAAAAGCGGCGCCTTTCATCCCGACCGGGAGTAATTGGAGCAGGGTAGGGTAGGCGTAGTCGGGTTTGACAATGCCATTGGCGTCGGCCATTTCAGCCTGAAACATGCCTTCCGAGTGCAGGATGAAGGCAGAAATGCCCGGCAGCACCACAATCACCGGAATGAGCAATTTGAGGAAAGCGGCAAACAGAATACCCTTGCGCGCGGTGTTCAGGTCGGCGCCGAGCGTGCGTTGAATAATATATTGGTTGCAGCCCCAATAGTTGAGGTTGTTCACCCACATGGCGCCGATGAGCACGGTCAGTCCCGGCAAGTCTTTGTAGTAGGGGTGTTCTTTGGGCAGGATCATGTGAAAATGTGCGGGTGCTTTTTCGCGTAGCAGGTTGAGCCCGGAGATTATTCCCGACGAACCGAAATGTTCAGCCACCATATTTAATGCCAGGTACACCGTGGCCAGCCCGCCCAGAATGAGCACGACGACCTGGATGACGTCGGTATAGCCGATCACCCGCATGCCGCCCAGGGTGATCGCAATGGCGAACACGGATAGGCCCCAAATGGCTACGTTAAAATCGAGCCCGACAGACAACTCCAACGCCAGCGCGCCGAGATACAGAATGGAGGTCAGGTTGACAAAAACATACAACAGCAACCAAAAGACCGCCATCAATGTGGCGACCAAAGGGCTGTATCGCTCGCGCAAAAACTGCGGCATGGTGTAAATCCGGTTTTTCAGATACACCGGGATAAAAAATACCGCTACGACGAGCAAGGTGGCCGCCGACATCCATTCATAAGTGGAAATGGCCAGCCCGATGGCAAAACCCGAGCCCGACATGCCGATAAAATGTTCGGCAGAAATATTGGACGCGATCAGCGAAGCACCGATGGCCCAGTACGTGAGGGCGCCTTCAGCCAGGAAATAATCGTTGGCCGTATTATGCATCTGCTTCCGGCGGTAAATCCAGTATCCATAGCCGGCAACGATGAAGAAGTACAGAAAAAATACGGCGTAGTCTAAGGTGTGTAAACCGGAGGCGTGCATGGCAGGCGGAATTTTAATTATTTACGATTTACGATTTTGGATTTACGATTTTTCGTAGAGTGATACGTAGATTAGACAAATCGTAAATCCAAAATCGTAAATCATGGAATCGGAAACATTCATTTTTCGGGAACCCCAATCGTTAATCGTAAATCCAAAATCGTAAATCCGCCTACCCCTCCCATTTAATCTTATCCTCACCCTCCCGGGGATGAACCTCCCGCAGTTGCCCTTCGCTAGAGGCTATAACGGTTGCCGTCATGCAGTCGCCGGTCACGTTGGTGATGGTGCGCAGCATATCGAGGATACGGTCTACACCCAGAATAAGGGCGATGCCTGCGCTGGGAATATGAACGCTTTCCAGGATAATGATGAGCATAATAACCCCTGCACCGGGTACGGCGGCCGTACCGATGGAGGCCATGACGGCCAGCAGCAATACGTTCAACTGATCGGCAAGGCTAAGGTCCATGCCTACCGCCTGGGCAATGAATACAGTCGCGACGCCCTGGTACAAGGCCGTGCCGTCCATGTTAATGGTAGCGCCAAGGGGAAGTACGAAGGAGGAGACTTCTTCCGAAACCCCGAGTTTTTCTTCGCAACACTCTATACTTACTGGCAAAGTAGCGCCGCTGCTGCTGGTGGAAAAGGCCACTAATTGTGCTTTACCGATGCCTTTAAAAAATTTGACAAAACTCATTTTAGTAAACAGGCGTAGTATCAGCGGATAGACGCCCAGTGTATGCAGGGCCAGTCCCAGCACCACGGTGAAACAATACACGCCCAGAGCCCCCAGCAGGGAAGCCAGTTTGCCCAGGTCGCCGTCTGATACTTTGTTGATCGTGTCGGCGATCAGGGCAAAAACGCCCAGGGGGGCAATCATCATAATCAGGTCGACCAGTCGAATCGTGACGTCTGTCAGACCATGGAAAAAATCGAGCAGGGGCTTGGCGCGTTTTTCCGGCACTTGCAGCAGGCCGATGCCGAAAAAGATGGCAAAAAACACGATTTGCAGCATATTGCGGTTGTCGGCGCCTGCGCTTAAGATGTTATCCGGCACCATGTCTACCAGCAATTGTAGCGGGCCGCGCTCCTCCACCGATTTGGCGTCCTCCAGGCGGGCGCTCACATTTTCACTATATGTAGCCATTAAACCGTCGCGCACTTCCGTAGGAACGGCCTTTCCGGGTTGCAGAATATTGGCCAGCACCAGCCCGATCGCAATAGCCAGAGCGGTGGTGCCGATATAAATAGCCAGCGTTTTACCGCCGATCCGTCCCAATTTGCGCACGTCGGCCAGCGAAGCTACCCCGGTGATGAGCGAGCCAAGCACCAGGGGGACGGCAATGAGTTTGAGCAGGTTGATAAAAATGACGCCGAAGGGCGTGATCCAGTCGGTGGTAAATTTAGCCCAGCCGTTTAGAGAAGCGATGATGCCGTAAATGAGGCCGGCTATTAAGCCGATGATAATTTGCCAATGTGTTTGTCTGTACCAGGGCATGTGCGCAGGATAGGAAAGTTGGTCAGAAAATGCGAAGCGAAACCGGACGATTGACCAACAGGTGCAAAAGACTGGTAAAACACCCCGAATAACGAGCGCCAATGTAGGGGGATCAGCCGATAATCTTACTCATCTTTCCTGATAATAAATCCGGGCCGTCGTCCATGATCAATAATTCAAGATTCATTCCTTCGCTCCGATCATCGACTTCGTTTCCGTCCGGTTTTTCATTTGCGCGAAGGCATCGAACCCGCAATCAAGGAAAGCTTTGTATTCCTTCACATCGGGGGTATAACCGCGGGGCTCGTTGAGCAGGGTTTTGCCGTCGTTGTGCATGAGCACATACCAGGGCTGGGAATTGCGCTCGAAGTTATTGATTTGAAAACTGCTCCATTTGTCGCCCACGGTGCGCAATTTATCGCCGGTATGCGGGTCGAGCAGGTATTTAAATTTATTATCGGGGAACATGCGCGCCTGGTCGTCCACGTAGAGCGACACCACTACGTAGTTGTTGCGGAGGTGGCTGATGATTTCCGGCTTGTTCCACACGGTTTCTTCCATTTTCCGGCAGTTGACGCAACCATAGCCGGTGAAATCGACAAACAGCGGTTTGTTTTCCAGTTGGGCCACCTTGATGGCCTCATCGAAGTCGTGGTAACATTCCAATCCATGCGGACAATCGATCGGGCGGAAAAAATTGTAGTGCACCGGCGGCGCGATGCCGCTGAGCAGGGTGAGGGATTTGTAGTTGAACAAACCGTCGGCCAAATACACGGCAAACAGCAACGACAGGCCGCCCATCACCACCCGCGAAATACCTGGTTTACCATGGGCGCCTTTGAGTTTGGGCAACAGTCCGAATTGGTACAAGCCCAGCAAGAGGGCACACACAAACCACAACCCGATAAACAGCTCAAATTTCAGAAACCCCCAGTGGCGCACCATATCGGCGGTACTCAGGAATTTGAACGCCAGGGCGAGTTCTACAAATCCGAGCGTTACTTTGATATTGTCCATCCAGTTACCCGACTTGGGCAAGCTTTGCAGCCATCCGGGGAACATGGCAAATAATCCGAAGGGCAGGGCCAGGGCCAAACCGAAGCCGGTCATGCCCACCAGCGGTCGTGCCGGAATGAAGCCCAGCAGCGCATCGCCGGCATTGCCTTTGGCCGTTTCCACGAGTAGGGTGCCCACAATGGGGCCGGTGCAGGAAAAGGACACCAGCGCCAGGGTAAACGCCATGAAAAAGATGCCCATCATGCCACCTTTGTCGGCCATCTGGTCGCTGCGGTTCACCCAGGAAGAGGGTAGTGTAATTTCAAACAAACCAAAAAACGAGAGGGCGAATATCACAAACACCACAAAAAAGAGCAGGTTGAAGTACATATCCGTACTCATCTCATTCAAAACAGTGGGCCCGAAGAGAGAAGTGAGTAAAATGCCGATACTCACATAGATAATCACGATGCTGGAACTGTACCAAATAGCGTTGCGCAGGCCGGTTTTACGGTCTTTCGAACGTTTGGTAAAAAAACTCACCGTCAGCGGGATCATTGGGAACACACAAGGAGTAAGCAGGGCGATGAGCCCACCGAGGAAGCCGGCGATAAACACCCACCACAAGGAACTACCCTCCTTGACGGTGGTGGTGCAGGAATTGACAAACTTGGCGGAGTTTATCTCGCGTTTGCTGTCGAAAAAGCCCTGGAAGTTAGGGTCGGCTGGTGCTTCTGCCTTGCCCTCAGCGGGGGGGGCGACGGCCGTGTTTCCCGGATCAGTCGGTGTGGCGCCCGGAATACCGGGTACTACGCCGGAATCATCACCTTTATCCGGCGGCGCCACATTCGTTTTTTCATCCGTTTTGGGTGCGTCGGACTTGGGTGCGGTTCCGCCGGGTGCTGCGATTTCGAATTTAAAATCCACATCCTTAGGCGGCAGGCACATCTCGTCGTTGCATACCATATAGGTCAGGTAACCGCCGATCGGTTTGGTATAATCGCTGACCTGTACGCGCTGCGTGAAAATGGCCTTGTGCTTGAATTTGGTGAGGTTCATGCCAAACACGTTGTCGTATTTGGTAAATTTTTCGCCGCTTTCCTTGGCTTTGCCCACCAGTTTAAAATGGGCGCCTTCTTCAAAGGCAAACGACGTGGGTACGGGGCCGTCCTCACTCTCCAGAAACTGGGAGTAGGTGTTCCAGCCCTCATCGATAGTGGCGGTAAAGATCAGGTCGATTTGCCCGTTTCCGGCGTCCTTGCTGGCGAATGACCATTTGACGGGATTTTGGGTGACCACTGCTGTTACAGACAACAGGTAAAGAAGCGTAGAGATGAGCGAGCGAATATACATGCTTCGGATTTTCAAAAATTCGGCTGCAAAGTAACGGCATTTTCACGGGGCTTTAACAGTGAAAACGGGTTTAAAAGAACTTTAACCCAAAATGTTATGGAGCGGACGTTAGTAGCCCTTAGCATATCCCTGCTGCACTTTTTGCCAAAATGCCCACTTTAGCGCACCTTTGCAAGCCCTTGATTTCACCTTTAGTCTGTACCAATTTCCGTACCCTTTATGCGACAACCCAGCATTACTTTGGTAGTAAGAGGCCGCCCAGACCGCTTTGGCCTGCAAAAACTGTATCTCCGGTATGCCTGGAACTACCAAACCAACTACATCGCCTTAACCTGGAAACTGCTCCCGAAGGACTGGGACCCGAAGGCGCAAACCGTGAAACCCAAGGCAACACTCGGCGGCGAAGGCGCAATAGCCGTTAACACAGATTTAAGAAACAAGTTGAACAAGGCTTTCCTCATTATTACCGAATTGATGGCGGCCGGTACGGCGCCCAGCTTCGAAGTTTTCCGCACGCGCTTCGCCGGCGACCGAAAACAGTTCGAATCCTTCAGCGCCACGGCCCTGGAAATCCTGAAAAAGGAATTGGCCGCCAAGGAAGTGACCCACTCCACCTTCAAAGCCTACCGGGCCGCCATCCACAAGTTTATCGAAATCGACGGCGACCTGTCTATCCAACAACTCACCCGCGACAAAATCCTCCTGTTCAAAACCAAGATGATCGCCACGGGTAAGGAGAACATGGCCGCCCAGTATCTGCGTAACCTCAAGGTGGTGTACAACAAGGTGCTCAAATTCCACCGCCTGAAAGACCTGCACAGCCCCTTTGAAGACTTGGAGATGAAAGTGGAGCGCATCTCCGACAAAAAACGGCTCACTGTGGAGGAGTACATGACCCTCCGCAAGGCCCTCAGCACCTTCCCGGAAGGCAATAAAGACCGCGAGACACTGCGCCGCTTCCTCATCATGTGCCGCGGCCTCCGCTATTCCGACACCGAGCAGATCAAACGCCAGGCCCACTATTTTGAAATGCCCGACGGCGATGTGACGCTGCGCTACCTGCTAAAATCTGCCCGGAAGACCGGCACCCAGGAGATTGTGCCCATTTCCGAAACCGATTCCCAATTGCTCCTGCATTGGCAGCCGGACGGTTCACTTTTTGAACCCACGGACTACAAGACCTATGTGGCGCGGCTGAAAAAGGTGTCGCAAAAACTGCTCGGCCGGGAAATCACCACCCATTATGGCCGCCACTTTACCGGGGATTTGATCCTGAATAGTGGGCTAATGGATGCGGAAGATGTCAAGAAAATTCTTGGGGTGACGAGCGGGCGGATTGCGGAGATTTATGCGCAGCGGGATATCAAGTCGTTGTTACGGAAGTTTTTTAAGGCGGTGGAGGGGATGGAGGGGGAGTGACCTTCACTGTCTTGAAATCACTGCATCTCCTCATACACATCTGCTTGAAACCGGGGCACACAAATGCATAAAAACACCAAATCCTCCTGACCCGAATTGCGGATGTACTGCGGCGTATCTGCCGGGATATGTACAACGGTTCCGGGTGACACATAGCCTGCCGAGACACCGCTGAGAAACATTTCTCCGTGACCGCTCAGAATGTAATACCACTCTGCCGTGCCGCGCAACAGGTGATTGGCCGTGGTAACGCCCGCTTTCACCCTTGCCTGAGCAATGGAGACTTCCGGATTCGGATGCCGGTTGAATATCTCCGTGATGTGGCAGCGTTCCGGCGTGTAGAATTCGGTTCCGGATTCAATTCGGTAAATGTTTGGATGTGGCATCTGGATAATGTCAAGACTTTCAATAAGTTAAAAATTGGCGCCATGAAAATCCGTGGCTATTGTTGCATATTGGTCGCTAAATATCGCATAACTTTACTGCAACAAACATAATATTCCAAGTTCTGACATACATACGCATGGAAAAATTTACCTCCTTAGTCTCCGCCCTCCAAACCCAACTCCGCGCCGAAATGTCCCGCGCCGGCGTCTCCTACGAAGACGCAGCCGGTCCTTTAAACTACGCCAACAAATCCAGCATCGCCCGCCTGCTGGTAAAAGACCGGATGAGCTTCGAGGACACCATAAAACTGATGATCCTCTGCAAAACGCCGGCCATCTCCTTCACTAAGCCATTTCATTTCAGGATCGAAATAAAAGCCAGTACCATGGCCCAAGCCGATGCGCTAATGGATGCCTTACGCACTTCTGTTTTCAAAGAAGGTACCACCGAGCGCTACCGCTTACCGGACGGGCTCTCTTGGGAGCGGGTAGCAGAGCATGCCGGATTCGATTCGGGCAAGAGCGCCCGGAAATCGTGGTTTTTGTTGCAGACGCCGGTTTATTTGGTGGTGGGGTTGCTGCGGTTGTTGGGGAAGGAGGAGCATGAGGTGAGGGAGGGGAGTGCGAGGTTGCGGATTACGCAGGATGTTTGATGAAGTTTTGAACACTCCCTCCCTGCAAGAGTAAAAATTCTTGCATGAACTCACAATTAACTTATCTTTGAATTTCAAAACTCAACCTGTCATAAAGGAAGAAGCGCATTGCCCTTTTTATCAAAAAACTTCCTCGGGCCTATGTTGGTTCTTCAATCGTTTCCATCTGCAAAGAAGGGGGTAACGGCATAGTTCCCATCTTCCCGGCAGGTTTAATCTGAATTCTTTCATTCCATTCATTTCCCCAATCTCTTATGAAGAAGTCATTTGTTACGTTTTTTCTTGTTTATTGCCTTGCTGTTAGTTTTCTGACTGCTCAGATGGTGGTGAATCATTCGTACAATGACGGCCCTAAAATTTTCAAAATCAACTCTGGTGCTGAAACTGAATTTTTCAACTATTATGACTCTGGCGGGTCATCTTCTGTCTACGGTAATTCTTCCGGAAATTCAAGTATTGTAACTTTCATACCAGCAGACCCTTCTGCTAAAATTCAAATAGAGTTTACATCTTTCTCTACCGAAGCGAATTATGATGTGCTATATGTTTTTGATGGATTAAATACCTCCGCGCCAAAAATTTCATCCCCAAATGGGCCGCCAAAAGGAGTAAGCCCATTTGGGGATGGAGGATGGTGGGGAACTACAGCACCGGAAAATATTGGTACTAAGATTATCCGGGCAACGAACCCATCAGGAGCTCTAACGCTTGCCTTTATTTCCGACGGGATAGTGGCAAGTTTTGGCTGGTCTGCTTTAGTAACAAATGTGTGTAACACATACGGTATAAACAATGCAGGCATTGCTTCGATAGATTCAGTTGTTCGTCCTTGTCCTGGTATACAGTCTGTATTTGCTACCATTCAGAATTCTGGCACTTTGCCGATTAGTAATGTCACAGTAAATTGGGAGTTTGACGGAGTTACGCAATCTCCCTTGCTTTGGAGCACTTACACCTTAGACACCTGCAACGGCTCTAACCCGAGTTTTGCAATTGTATATCTGGGTGAAAAATCCATTGAATCTGGTTCAACACATACTGTAAAGGTATGGACAACTGAACCCAATGGGATTCCTGATACAGTAAATTACAACGATACTGCATTCATCAGTATCCTCCCGGGTATATCAGGAACCTTTACTTTAGGTGGTGCTAATCCTGATTTTGCCACTTTTTCCGACGCAATTAGTGCCCTGAATACCTATGGTGTGTGTGGGCCGGTTTTGTTTAACATTCGAACTGGAACCTATAATGAGCAATTACGCATTGGGCCGATATCGGGAGTAGATTCCCTGAAAACGGTGACGTTTCAATCGGAATCCGGTGACAGTTCGCAGGTAATTCTGACATTCAGCGCCATCAATTTCGACGGCAACTACACCCTTCGGTTGGACAGCGCTGATTGGCTAGTATTCCGACAGATTACCATCGAGGCAACAAATACCAACTACGGCAAGGCGGTAGATATAATCGGCGGTGCCGAGCACGTACTATGGGTAAACAACTGGCTTAAAAGTGCTTCTTCGTCTGATTATGTAGTATATGCAACATCCAACTACTCCAATGCGCACCATCATTTTCTGAATAATCGCTTCGAGGGCGGCGGCTACGGATTGCAGTATGATGGGCATTACAACAACGGCAACTATGTAAGCCGTATAACGCTGGAAGATAATATTTTCAAAGACCAAAACTACCACGGGCTAATGCTGACTTACTTGAACAATCCAGCAATCCGAAACAACATTCTGACGACCCTTTCAAATTACCCATACTTCGTGGGGATAACGTTAAGCAATTGTACCAATGGGGGAGACCTCACCGGCAACCGAATAACCGGTATCACGGCCGGCGGCAGGGGCATCGAGTTGTACTCCGTAAACGGCAACGCGGCCGAACCCTTTCTGGTGGCGAACAATTTTGTACAGGTTGGAGGCCCTAGCGGGAATACGCGCGGCATTGCAACGCATGATGGCAATTACCAGAATTTCTTTTACAATACGGTGCATTTGACGGGGCAAAACACCACCAATCCGGCCTTCTACAATCAGTCTGGAAGCGCCAAAGTTTTGCAAAACAATATTTTTGTCAATAGGGGCGGTGGATATGCGCTTTTTAGTCACGGTGGTATCAGCGCTTCCGACTATAACGACCTGTACACCACCGGCAATTTCCTTGGCTATTGGAACGGCGACCATACGACACTGGCCGATTGGCAGACGGCTACCGGTTTCGACACCCATTCCTTGTCGGTCGATCCGCAATTTATTGCCGGAAACGACTATAAAATAGCCAACGGCCTGCTGAACAATGCGGGGTTGCCCACGCCCTGGGTCGTCATTGATATCGAGGGGGAGCCACGTGCTGCGACTCCGGACCTTGGGGCCGATGAATTTGTCCCGCCCGGCGACGATGCGGCGCTGGATACGGTCTTCAGTCCTCACCGGCCCATTGTAGCAGGCGTGCAGTCAGTGGTGGTCGTATTGCGAAACAATGGCAACGATGCGCTGCAAAACACGACCATCGGCTGGGAAATAAACGGTACGGCACAGCCTGTCGTCAACTGGACCGGCAACCTGGCGAGCAGCGACACCGCCCGTGTGCAACTCGGCACGATGACGGTAAGCGCGGGAACAGTGTACACCCTGCGGGCCTGGTCGTTCAACCCGAACGGTGGCGCCGATCCCACGCCGTTGAACGATACGGCGTCGTTGTACAAGCTGCGGGCCGGGTTGTCGGGCGTTTACACCATCGGCGGTGTTAGTCCGGACTTTATCACTTTCAACGAAGCCGGGATTGCCCTTCATGATGGCGGCGTATTGGGCCCTGTCACGTTCAATATTCGCGATGGTATATATAACGAGCAACTGCGGCTTGGCCCCATCACGGGTGTGGATTCGATTCATACGGTGACCTTTCAATCGGAGTTCAGCGACAGCTCGCAGGCTGTGTTGACTTTCGATGCCACGAATTATGAAAACAACTACACGTTGCTGCTGGACAGCGCCGACTGGCTGGTATTCCGTCGGTTGACCATCGAAGCAATCAACGGCTCTTATGGTCGGGTAGTGGAGGTTACCGGGGGGGCGGAACACGTGCTTTGGGCGAACAACCGGCTGAAAAGTGCTTCATCTACCGATTTTATAGTGTATGCTCATTCCGCCTATCCGAACGCGCAGCACCGTTTCTTGAATAACCGTTTCGAAGGCGGCGGCTATGGGTTGCAGTTCGATGGGTATTATTACAACGGCAACTATGCGGCAGGGATGATCTTAGATGGTAATGTTTTTGAAAACCAAAACTACCAAGGATTTGCTCTAAGCACTATGCAAGCACCGGTAGTGCGCAACAACATCCTGACAACGACTTCTATGTACCCCTATTACAGTGGAATAACGTTGGGCAGTTGTTTACAAGGCGGAACGCTGACCGGCAACCAGATTTCGGATATCCTCGCCGGCGGCAGGGGTATCGAGTTGTATTCTGTGAGCGGCACAGTCGACAAACCTTTCCTGGTTGCGAACAATTTTGTGCAAATAGGCGGCTCAAGCGGGAATACACGCGGTATTAATTCATATGACGGCAATTACCAGCATTTCTTTTACAATACCATACACCTGACGGGATTGAACCCCACCAATCAGGCCTTTTACAATCAGTGGGGTAGTAACAAAGTTTTGCAAAACAACATTTTTGCCAATTCAGGCGGCGGATATGCTATTTACGCGGTAAGCGGCATCAGCGGCTCCAACTACAACGACCTATACACCACCGGCACTTTCCTAGGGCATTGGAATGGCGACCGCACCACAATGGCTGAATGGCGGACAGCCACCGGCTTCGATGCCCAATCCATTTCGGCCGACCCCCAGTTTATTACTGAAAACGACTATAAAATTGCCAACAGTTTGCTGAATAACGCGGGTCAGCCCGCGCCTTTGGTCGACACCGATATCGAGGGGGAGCCGCGGAGCCTCACGCCGGACCTTGGCGCCGACGAATTTGTCCCGCCCGGCGACGATGCGGCGCTGGACACGGTCTTCAGTCCCCACAGGCCCTTTGCAGCAGGCGTACAACCGGTGGTGGTGGTATTGCGAAACAACGGCAATGATGCGCTTCAAAACACAACCATCGGCTGGGAAATAAACGGTACGGCACAGCCTGCCGTCAACTGGACCGGCAACCTGGCGAGCAGCGACACCGCCCGGGTGCAGCTCGGCACGATGACGGTAAGCGCCGGAACAGTGTACACTCTGCGGGCCTGGTCGTTCAACCCGAACGGCGGCGCCGATCCCACGCCGTTGAATGATACGGCATCGTTGTACAAACTGCGCGCTGGATTATCGGGGGTATATACCATCGGCGGCGTTAGCCCCGACTTTGTCACGTTCAATGAGGCGGCGATTGCCCTTCGAGATGGGGGCGTAGTGGGTACCGTCACCTTCAACGTTCGAAACGGTATCTACAACGAGCAGCTACGGCTTGGGCCTATTACAGGCGTGGATTCGATGCAAACGGTGACTTTTCAATCGGAATCGGGCGATAGCTCACAGGTTTCGCTGACATTCGATGCCAATAGTTATGAAAGCACCTACACCTTGCGGTTGGACAGCGCAGAGTGGTTGATATTCCGGCAATTAACTATAGAGGCAACCAACAGCTATTACGGCCGGGTTGTGGAAATTACCGGCGGTTCTGAACATGTACTTTGGGCAAATAACGGAATAAAAGGATCATTAAACCCAAACGGCTATAACGAGTTGATCTACCTCCAACCCGGTTTCGCCAATGGCCATCACTATTTTTTGAACAACCATTTTTCAGGTGGTTATTACGGTATTACCTTTAACGGTTATAATAGCAATGGCAACTATACGGCGGGCATATTCGTAGAAGGCAACGTTTTTAAGGATCAACGTTACGGCGGAATAAATTTAGCAACGCTCAGCAGGCCCCTTGTCCGCAATAATACTTTCACAGGCATTACGGGATACGGTTATACAGGAATATCGCTGGGCAGTTGTCAAAACGGCGGCGAGATCGCCAGTAACAAAATTTCAGATGCCAATGATGGAGCAGGTATTATTCTAGCAAGTGTGAACGGCAGCCCCGCCAGTCCGTTTTTAGTGGCGAACAATTTTGTGGAATTAGGCGGAAGCAATGATAATGTCTACGGTATTGCCCTTTACGACGTCCAATACATCGATGTTTTTTACAACACCGTACATCAGACCAATACATCTCAGACCAGCGCGGCATTTTTCAGCAATGGCGGCAACAATAAGGTTGTACAAAACAACATTTTTGCGAATACTGGTGGCGGTTATGTTTTTACCGCCGGTAATTATTATTACTATTATAGTCTTGGAATAAGCGCAGCCGACTACAACAACCTGTATGGTACCGGCCCTTTGCTGGCTTATACACCCTGGAACGGCAACATGCCAACTCTGGTCGATTGGCAATCGGCCACCGGCTTCGACGCCCATTCCCTGTCTGTCGACCCGCTTTTTATCAGTCCCGGCGACCCGCATATTTCCAATATTTTGCTGGATCAACAGGCTTCCCCGGTTACCGGGGTCACAAAAGATATTGATGGCGAAGTTCGAGACCCCATCAAACCGGATATCGGCGCCGATGAATTTTTCACTTCCGCCGATGATGCGAGCGCCCTGTCTATTGATTATCCGGTTACGCCTTTCGCATCTGGCATCCGGCCTGTTCATGTAAGCATTGGCAATAATGGTTTGGATACCCTGCATAGCGTTTCTATTCAATGGGAAGTAAACGGCGTGTTGCAAGCACCTTACGCCTGGTCAGGTAACTTGTTGACCGGTCAATTGGCTGATTCCATACAAATCGGTTCATTCATTTTTAGAACAGACACGACATACCACATCCGTGCCTGGACGACCCTGCCAAACGGCCAGGCAGACAACGTCAACCACAATGATACCACCGAAGTCGCTGACCTTCAGGCGGCACTTGCGGGCGTGTATACCATCGGCGGCGTCGATCCCGATTTCGACCATTTCAATGAAGCAGCGACAGCGCTCAACAAGGGCGGGGTAGTGGGCGCCGTTACGTTTTTGGTGCGGAACGGAATATACGATGAGCAGGTTACCCTGAACGAAATCATTGGGGTGAACCAGGACAATCCGGTTGTATTCCAATCGGAAAATGGAGATAGCACAATGGTAAGACTATTTTATGCATCTGCCGACCCGGCAAAAAATTATACGTTGAGGCTGAACGGTACGGATTGGATCACTTTCCGAAAACTAACCATAGAAGCAACCAACGGTACATTTGGCAATGCTGTAGATTTTACAGCAGGGGCAACCCATAACACTTTTGAAAACAATGAAATTAAAGGGCCGAATGAAGGCGATGCCAATTATGTGCTCAATTCCTACGATTCGAATGACGATTTCATCACTATCCGGCACAACAGAATTTTGGGCGGTCGCGTTGGGGTGCATTTATATGGGCTTAATTCCAGCGACCGGGAGAATGGGACCTTGGTAGAAGGCAATAAGTTTGAAAACCAACATGAATATGCCATTTATCTCGTCAACCAGAATGCCCCCGGCATTGAAACAAACACCCTCATTTCCTCCAAGGTCGGATATAGTTTCCGCGGCGTGGAATGCCACTACTGCAAAGGCGCTTTAAAAATTGTCGGGAACGATTTGACCGGAGCTGCAACCGGATACAGGGGCATTTATTTATATGACTGCGACGGATATTCCGGCGCAAGCGGTTTGATCGCCAATAACTTTATCCGGGTATCGGATTATTATTCAAACGGCATAAGTCTGGAATATTCTGATTTTCAGCACATTTACCACAATTCGGTCAATAATACGGGGCCCTCCAACACTGATTCGAAAGGCATTTCTTATTATGAGGGCAACAATCTTAAAATTCTCAACAATATTGTCAGCTGCCCCAACGGCGGGCTCCCGGTTTATTGGAACTCGGGTATTGGCCCAAACCTGGACTACAATGACTACCACACTACGGGGCCCAACCTGGGCTATTGGAACGGGGCATACGCGGCCAACCTCGGTGCCTGGCAGGCTCTGGCTGCGCAGGACGCGCATTCCCATTCCATTGACCCTACCTTCCTTTCCAACACCAACTTGCACGTCCAGGAAACGGACCTGAATAATGCCGGTACCCACTTGGCGGAAGTCGATGTGGACATCGACGGTGAGCCGCGCAACCCGGCCACGCCCGACATCGGAGCGGATGAATTTGCCCCTACTGCGTTCAACGATGCCGGTGTGACGGAAATCCTGCACCCGAATAAAACAGAACCCTTCCCGGCAGGCAGCAACATGGTGGATGTTGTGATTAAAAACTTCAGCGCCGATACCATCCATGCTGCCACGGTATTATGGAAAGTAAATAACGCCCTGCAAATGCCCTACGCGTGGAGCGGAACATTGTATCCCGGTGAACGGGACACGGTTTCGATCGATACATACGATTTTGCGCTGGGTTTTCCCCACGATCTCACCGCCTGGACCGAAAACCCAAACGGCCTGCCCGACACCTCCAACTATAACGATACAGCGAAGGTTGCAGGTCTGTACCCCGGTTTGAGCGGCCCCTATACCATCGGTGGAGTGTTGCCTAATTTCCCCGACTTTTCCTCGGCAGCGACTTCCCTGAACGAAGGCGGCCTGCTCGGCGCTGTTACATTCAACGTACGCAATGGAACCTATGACGAACATATTGAAATCCGGCAAATGAAGGGCAGCAGTGCCTCGAATACGGTGTTGTTTCAGTCGGAATCCGGCGATAGTTCGGCGGTGACTTTAATGAATGGTAGCAATGACAGTCCCATAATTTATTTGAACGGTGCAAATTACGTTACTCTCCAGAAAATGACATTTCAAAAAGCCACTTATGATGGGTCTGTTTTCCGCCTGAGCAATGGGGCAGGAAATAATAGTTTTGTATATAACCATATGCTGGGCAATGGTTCAGGGGGCTTTCTGATATATGGTGATTTTACAGCAGGCAATAATATGTTTATCAGCTTCAACCGCTTTGAAAATGCATATTATGGCGTCTTGCTCTATGGCCTTGGGAACTCGACACCACAATTCGGAACGGTGATCGAAAACAATGTATTCGAAAACATTACTAGGGCTATTTACTTGAACAATCAATATGCTCCGGTGGTGAAAGAAAACCAGATAGGTGCCCGCGATATCGGCATATATTTAAACGGCTGTAGCAACGCATTTCATGTGATGAAAAATAAGATCACCACCGATGATGGTTATGGCATATTCTTGACGGATTGCAATGCAACAAATGCTGCTCGTGGCTTATTGGCTAATAATTTCATCCACGTGAGTGGTTCGACCAATTACCAGGGAATTTATCTGAACGGTGCATCATTTACCAATATATTCAATAATAGTGTTAACGTTACTAATGCCCATCCAGCTAGTGGTGCGTTTTATCTGAATTTTGGCTCTAACAACAACCTCCTAAACAACGTCTTCGCCAACACTGGCGGCGGCTATGCCATCTATCTGAACGGCGCCTCTGGCCTCGCCAACGCCAATTACAACGACCTATTCGCTACCGGCCCAAACCTCGGCTATTGGAACGGCAGCAATGCGGCCAATCTCGTCGCTTATCAGGTATCCAGCGGAAAAGAGGCCAATTCGATTTCCGTTGACCCGTTGTTCCTGTCGAATACCGACCAGCATACGGCTCAAGCGCAGCTCGATGGCGCCGGCACGCCGGTATCCGCAGTACCCGACGACATTGACGGCCAAGCCAGGGACGCCGCGCATCCGGATATCGGGGCGGATGAAATCAGTTTTTTGGCGGATGACATCGGCGTCTCTGCATTGATCAGTCCGCTAAATGGATGCACATTAGGAGTAAGCGAAAGCGTACAAATACGCATTCAGAATTACAGTTCAGCGCCGGTATCCGGCTTCGGAGTGGCATATACGCTGAATGGCGGCACTCCAGTAGTGGAATATCCAAGTCTTACGCTACCTCCGGGCAATTCAATGGAGTATTCGTTTGCTGCAGGCGCCAACCTGGCTCTGCCTGGCGACTACAGCCTCGCCGTTTATACCATTCATGTGCCGGATTCTAACTTCGTCAATGATACGACGCTTGTTACGATCCACCATGCCCAATTGCCGGCATCTGTCACGAATATGACTCCTGACAACGGTGTTAATGGCCTGCCGGACATCGTCACGTTTTCCTGGCTTCCTGCCGTAGGCGCCAACGTATATGACCTGTATTTATGGCCTGCAGGCGATCCTGCTCCGACAACGCCAATTGCTTCGAACCTCAACCAGATCAATTACTTATACGGGAGCCTGATCTATGGAACGACCTACAACTGGCAAGTGGTCGCTAAAAACGATTACTGCCAGACGCCGGGGCCCGTTCAAAGTTTTACCGTTCAAACACTCCCCGAATTGGTGATCAGCAACATCACCGCCCCCGCCAATGCTTTCTCCGGCCAATCGCTGTCCGTTACCTGGACGGTGCAAAACGTGGGTACCAATTCCACGGGCATGGGGCAATGGTCGGATGCTGTTTACCTCTCCTCCGACAACGTGCTGGACTATGGCGTGGACACTTACCTCGGCGGCGTGCCCAATTTCAGCGCGCTGCCTCCAGGACAGGGCTACTCCAACACCTCGGCATTCCTTCTGCCCAACGGCATCAGCGGAATTTATTACCTGTTTGTAGTGACCGATGCATTCCACTACCTTGCCGAAGCGGATAACCAGAATAATAGCGCTGTCAGCACCCCTGTTACCGTTACACTGACGCCGCCGCCCGATTTGCAGGTCGCCGGCACCATTACACCAGGCAACGCCTTCTCCGGGACTTCCATTACTCTGAATTGGACAGTAAAAAACGCCGGATCGGGTGAAACGCGCTCGACGGGCTGGAGTGACCAAGTTTTTATTTCTCCCGATGTCGTGCTGAATTTGAGTAATGCCACGTACCTCGGTGGCCACTATTACAGCGGCATACTGAAGGTGGATTCCAGTTATACACAGACTCTGAACGCCACGTTGCCGCCTGTTATCAGCGGCACCTATTATATCTACGTCATCACGGATGTGTCCAACCAGGAATACGAACATGCCAACGAGGGCAACAATACCGGTCAAAGCGGCTCCCTCCAAGTATTCCTGACGCCGCCGCCCGATTTGCAAGTCACGGACGTGGTTGCGCCAGCGAGTGTCAGCAACAAAGAAAACGGGAGTATTTCCTGGACGGTGAGCAACCCCGGCAGCTCCCCGGCTACCGGCGGCTGGATTGACAAGATTTACCTCAGCACAAACCCGGCACTGACCGATTTCACCGGCGCTGCGCTGCTCGGTGCATTTCCCCGGCCGGCTGAACTGGCCCCCGGCGAGTCCTACACCGCCAACGCTTCCGCCACTATTCCCGACGCCATCAGCGGCAACTATTACCTGTATGTCCACACCGATGCCGGCGAGCAGGTGTACGAATACACGTACGATAACAATAACGCACTGCGATCTCCTGCGCCAACAACCGTCAACAGCCCCGATCTCGGTCTGGTCCACCTCGTCGCTGCCGGCCCGGCCTTGTCGGGTAATCCTGTTTCGGTTGACTGGACGGTGAAAAACAACGGCCCAGGCAAGCTCATCGATGGCCACTGGATCGAACGGGTTTATATTTCACCGAATGCCACTTTTAGCACAGCCACTGCCACCAAACTGGATTCGCTGATCGGGAATGCGACCCTCATGCCAGGCGACAGCCTGAACCGTTCGAAGCAGGTGATTCTGCCCAATGGGATTTCCGGGCCGTATTACCTCTATGTATTTGCCGATACAGACGGGGCCGTGTATGAAAACGGCTTTGAGTCGAACAACGTAAACGCTCCTGGCTATTCCCTGCCGGTAACGCTCGCGCCCTGGGTGGACCTGACGCCTACTGCTTTGAGCGGGCCTGCCTCCGCCAACGCGGGGGCCGCCGTCCCGCTGAGCTACACCGTAAAAAACATGGGCGCCGCCACTGCGCAAGTCCTGAACTGGAAGGACAAGATTTACCTCCTGAACAGCGCCACCTGGAACCCATCTGCCGCTGTGCTCCTGCGCACGGAGCCCATATCGCAGACCTTGGCGGTAAATGCGAGCTACAGCCTAAGTCCTACGGTGACTATTCCTGCCAATGTGGCTACTGGCACCTACTATTTCTTCGTGGAAGCAGATCAGGAAAACACGGTTTACGAACACACAACCGAAGGGAACAATCGCCTGGCCAGCGCAGGAATCAATATTACAGGATATCCGCCAGTGGATCTGGCCGTCACGCAGGCTGAGGCGCCGGCTTCCGCCGCTTCCGGCCAGCCTGTCACGGTGGAATGGACGACGCAAAACCTGGCGGCCGTGCCCACCATTGCCGCCAACTGGCAGGATGCCCTGTACCTTTCCGCGGACCTGACGCTCAATACTGTATCCGATATTTTGCTGGGTACTCGGACGCAAACCGGCCCCCTGCCTGCCGGCGCTTCATATGCCGTTAGCAAAACAGTGACCATCCCCAACGGCATTTCCGGTTCGTTTTACCTTATTGTTAAAACGGATCATACCGGGCAGAACAACGACAGCAACCTGGCAAATAACGTCAAAGTAGTGTCGGACGCCGGCGGCAACCCACAAGTTATTGTCATTACCCTGACGCCACCGTCAGACCTGATTGTAGACAACTTCTCTGCACCCACGCAGGGCTTTTCCGGACAACCCGTCGAACTGGTTTGGACTGTGAAAAACAACGGAACCGGCGCTACCACAGCCGGCAGCTGGACCGACCGGTTTTATCTGTCCACCGATTTTACACCGGACCCGACTGACTACCTGTTGGGAACTGTCGGCCGCACCAGTAATCTCGCGCCTGGCCAGTCGTATACCGATTCCGTACAGTTTTTCACACCTATTTCCCTGTCGGGTAATCATATTCTCATCGTAAAAACGGACAATAACGACGCCGTGTATGAGTACGGCGCCGAGAACAACAACACGGCCACATCTGCCATTCTGTTGGTGCAGCCGCCGCCTTCTGATCTTATTGTTTCACAAGTAGTTGTGCCGATTAATGCCGTTGCCGGCGAGGAGGTGCAAATCAGTTGGACGCTGAAAAACCATGGCCTGAACCCCGCCGTGGGCGCGATGAAAGAGGCCGTCTTTTTCTCCAAAGACGCCACCTGGGACGCCGCCGATCCCCTGCTTGGTACTACCGATGCGAGCATCAACTTGGCGCCGATGGCCACCCAAAGCCGCGACCTGATGGCCAACCTGGCCGGCGTGGAGGTGGGTAATTACTACGCCATCGTGCGGACGGACATTCTGAATAACATCCTGGAAAGCGACGACAATAACAACCTGACCGCCTCGGCCCTGACCGTCACCGTAACCGTACCGGAACTGCCCCTGAACGTGCTGACGCCCGACGTACTGGACAACAACAAAGCCCTGTACTATCGCATCGAAATACCGGATTCGCTGGCCGGCGAAACCCTGCTCGTCACCCTGAAAGGCGACTCCACCGGCGGCGCCAACGAACTGTACCTGCGCTTCAATCAGACGCCTACCCGCTCGGATCACGATTTCGCGCACGGCCTGGCGTTCTCCGGCAACCAGGAGGTGCTTGTACCGGTCTTGCAGGGCGGGACGTATTACCTGCTGGCGTACGGCAGCACAACGGGCGGGAGTGTGCAGGATATAACGCTGTACGCGAAAATACTCAACTTTGAAATCCGGAGCGTGCACGCACCAAAAGGCGGCAACAACGGTCCGGTGACTTTGGAAATAAAGGGCTCCAAGTTCGAAGCGGATATGGGGCTCCAGTTGGAAAAGGATGGTAATGCTGTTTTTGCTTCGGACGTACAGCACGTGGACCCGACCAAGGTGTTCGCCACTTTCGATTTGGACGGCAAAACGACCGGCCTTTATCATGTAACTGCCGAAAAAACCGGCGGCGAAACCGCCACCCTTTCAAACGGCTTTGAAATCGTTGCCGGCGGCCCACCCGACCTGGCAATAAATATCCAGCAACCCGCCAACGCCCGGCCCAACCAGATCATCACCATCAAAATAGAATACGCCAACAACGGCACAACCGACCTGCTGAACCCCGTGGCCACCCTCAAAAGCCTGGACAACGCCCCGGTGGCGCTGGAGGTGGCCGGGTTGAGCGCCGGGACGACGGAGTTGGATATTGACCTGGAAGAACTGAACGGGCCGGCGGGGATTTTGCGGCCGGGAGCAGGAGGCGTGGTGACGGTGTATGTGAAGGTGACGGGGGTGTTGGGGTTTACGGTGGTATTGCCGGAATAGAAAAATTAATTTGCACGGGAGAAAAATAAAAACTCTTATAAATGAAAAATATCTTGATATTTTTTATCTATGTATTAATGGTTAATTTCGGGTTTTCTCAACAGATGCCCTTGCCCTGTCATGAAAATATAAATTGTCATCCAGAGTGGAAGAACATAAAGAATTCTGTTTTTTTATATTCATTTAATAGCGATGAGGGGTCTAGTTGTGGCTGCACTGGTGCACTAATTAACTCAAGTGCATTAAATGGAAGATTATTGTTTTTAACTGCTGGCCATTGTGTAAACTCTCAGTCTGAGATTGAAAATTTAACTTTTTTTATAAATCGAGAAGAAGAGTGTGACCTATCTGTTATCAATGAAATTATGTTTAAGGCAAAAGGTACCTTATTATACACTGGAACGGGGACAATGTTGGGATTACCAAAAGATGATATAACCCTGATTGAATTGAGCCAATTTCCTGATAATGCGCCTTTATTATTTGCAGGATGGGATAGAACAGGACTAACTCCAATTATTGGAACTACAATTCATCACCCTCAAGGAGGAAAAAAGAAAATATCTATTTCAAATTCAGTAAAATCATATAGTTTATTTAAAATAACGGTCGGGGCGCTCAACGATTGTGTTGAAAGTCATTATTTACCCCCTAATTCGTCGTGGGATATAAAATGGAAAATGGGGCTAACTGAAGCAATTTCTTCTGGAGCACCCTTTTTTGATGCCAAGCAAAGGTATATTGGCACGTTATCATCTGGCTTGAGTTATAATTGCAACTTAGATGAATCAAACTCAACTTTTCAAAAATTAATATCATACTGGAATGGAATCGGAGATTATTTGGATCCTAAAGAAGCTGGTATTCGTAGCGGCGTACTGAAGATTGATAGCTACGACCCAAGAAGCCCTGAACTTTCAGCTAAAATCAGTTATGAAGACAACAATGATCTTCATTCCGCCGAAAGCGTTTTTCAAACTTTGGACGAAGAACCCTTTCAAGGTTTTTTAAGATCATTCATATATCCGGTAGGAGATGCAGACCATTTTGAATTCGACCTGTCCAATCCCGGCGCCCTTACGCTTACTTTAAAAAATATTACGGGTAATTATGACCTGTTTCTTTACGATCAAACCGGGCAGCTACTATCTCAAAGTATCAGTCCGGGAAGTGGGGAGGAAACTGTAACTTTTGAACATTCCTGTCTCTCTAATACAAGCAAAACTGTTATTGCAAAAATTGTTGGAACAAATGGCTCCAATAGTACTACGCCCTATAAACTTGAGGTGAATTGGCAACCTGTTGATTTAAACCTAAGCATCAATGGCCAGGGCGCATTTCCAAATTTGTGCATTAATAATGATAACAACTCCATCATTTTAAATGCCACCGCTTCTGGCGGCACTCCCCCCTACACCTGTTCCTGGGACAATTGCCAAAAACAAGTCTCCTTCAATCCATTTAATGCTGCTTTGGGTATTATTTCAGGATCAAACGGCGTGAAATACCCGGTTCAAATCACCGACGCCAATGGTTGCAAAGCCGAAGGCGCCGCCACGGTAATCTTCATCCCCGTCCTCTGCTCCCGCGACCCCAACGACATCATCGGCCCCACCGGCTATGGCGAATCCCGCTGGGTGAGTATCAACGACAAACTGCCTTACAAAATCCGCTTCGAGAACGACCCGGATTTCGCCACGGCGCCGGCCCAGCGGGTGGCTATCGAGCATCACCCGGACGAAGATTTGAACCTGTTCTCCGTGCGGCTGGGCGATTTCGGTTTCGCCAACCAGTTTTTTTCCGTGCCGGACAACAGCACCTTTTACAGCAAACGCCTCGACCTGCGGGATTCGCTCGGCATTTTCGTGGACGTGACGGCGGGCATCGACGTGACCGACAATAAAGTATTCTGGATTTTCCAGTCCATCGACCCGGCCACGGGCCTGCCGCCCGGTGATCCGACTGTCGGCCTGTTGCCCGTCAACGACACTTTGCTGCAAAACGGCGAGGGCTTTGTGGATTTCACCGTCAGGCCGAAATCAGCGGCGGTCACGGGCGATTCCGTTCTGGCCAAAGCGAGCATCGTGTTCGATGATAATGAGACGATTTTTACCCCCGAAATATTCAATATCATCGACGCGCTCCCGCCAGCCAGCGCCATCATCCCAAACCTGCCTGCCACCAGCGCTACGCCTGCTTTCCATATCTGCTGGAATGGGCACGACGACCCCGGCGGCTGCGGCATCCGCGACTATGCGTTGTATTATTCCACCAACGACGGCCCGTTTTTATCGTATCAAAGCGGCATCGAAGATACCTGCGTCAGCTTCACCGGGCTGCCCGGCAACACCTATTCGTTTTACACCCTGGCCACCGACAACGTGGGCAACACCGAGCCGGATAAAACAGCCGGCGACATCCAGGTGAGCATCAGCGATGAAAATAAACTGGTGTTGTTCGCCCTCAGCGACGACGCGCTTTGCGCTGGCGACAGTCTCACCCTGCAATGGGAAGCTTCCGGCGTGGGGCGGGTAAAGGTACTGTTGTCATCCGGTGGCAACTATACCCTGTTGCAGGATAACCTGCCGGCGACGCCGGGGCTGTTTACCTGGCATATCCCCACTGGTTTCGCCGGCTGCAACGATTGCCGCCTCATTGTGGCGGATACCGTGGCGGGCAGCCCGTTGTCGGACACCTCCTTCGTCATCCAGATTCACCCTGCCATTACGGCCGACGCCGGGCCTGATATCAGCGTGTGCGCTGGGAAAAGTATTTCGTTGCAGGCTACCGGCGGCGACCAATATGCCTGGTCGCCCGATACGGGATTGGATGATCCTTCGGTAGCCAATCCGACGCTTACGGCAACTCAAATGCTGACATATATAGTGCAGGTGCGCAACGCCGCCCGCTGTTCGGACACGGACTCGATAAACATACAGGTTTTGCCGGCGGATATAACCTCCCTGGTATCCATGACCTGCGATGCCTCCGAAGCCGGCGTCCACTATGATACCCTCACCAACCGTTTCGGCTGCGACAGCGTAGTCATAACGGGTGTAATTTTGGATACTATCCCGCCCCAGGCTGCCTGCAAGGCGCTGACGCTGGCACTGGACGAGACGGGCCAAGCTACGCTGAGCCCCGAATCGGCGGACAATGGCAGCACCGACAACTGTGGTATAGCCACACTGAGTTTGAGCCGCACCCTGTTCACTTGCGCCGACCTCGGCCAGAACCCGGTGCTGCTGACACTTACCGATGTAAACGGCAATTCTGCTACATGCGTTTCGACGGTAACCGTGGCGGACAACAACCTGCCTCCGGCCTGTGGCGGCGGCGGACCGGCATTTCTGTTCCACTATCCAGGCCCCGACACGCTGGGCGTGGGCGCCGGCTGTACCGGTATTTTGGATTGGGGGCCCAACGGGCCAGTGGTACATTCGGCGACCGGAAATACTGTGACGGTTTTCGCACTCGATTCCGTACTCACCGGTTATGCGTTTGGTGACACTGTCCCGGTCAACACGACGGTATTGGTGGCATACATCGCGCAGGATGATGAGTTGCATCGCGATACTTTTTTCTTCCCCATCACATTTACCGACCTGACGCAGCCAGTACTGACTTGCCCAGTGTCCTTGTCGGTAGCTTGCGGAAGCAACCTGAACCCCCAGCAAAACCTCGCACCCGGCAAGGCCACGGCGATGGATGCCTGCGACCCGGCCCCGGTGGTTTCGTATACCGATCAAAGCACAACAGGACAGTGCCCTGTATTGGCGGTGGTTGAGAGGACCTGGAGCACAATAGACCAGGCGGGTAACAGCGCACAATGCGTCCAGGTGATCACAGTGGAAGACCTTACGCCGCCGGTAATCGGTTGTCCGGCCCCCGTTACGGTATCACCCAACTTAACAGCCTGTGCGTACACTGTTCCGGGCCTTGCCTTTGATCCGGTTGCGGTGTTCGATTCGTGTAATGTATCGACCACTGGGTATATATTGTCGGGCGCTACAACCAATGCAGGTGCCTCTACAATCGAAGGGGCAATGTTGAATTCTGGCATCACCGTCGTCACCTGGACGGCCTCGGATAACTGCGGCCGCACAGGTACCTGCTCTTTTAGCATACAGGTGTTGGGCTGTTCCGATATTTCGGGCCGGTTGATTTGGGAAGGGGACGATTCAACGGGTGTGGACAGCGCTTCTATTCGCTTCAGTGGTAACTTTTCAACGGTCATACCCACCATTCCGGGTGGTTTTTTTGCCTGGCATCCAGTGGCCGGCGATTCGTTTGTGCTCGTACCGGCCAAACCATCCCCCCCAGCCCGCTGGGACAATGGGGTGAACGCCGGTGATGCGTTGGCTATACAACGGCATGTCGCAGGGATAATGCCGATTACCGACCCCTATAAACTCATTGCCGCCGACGTCGATTTGAACAATCTTATCACAGGCAATGATGCTGTGGTTATCCGGCGGGCCTTGCTTAAAAGTCCTTCGGCCATAGCCGTTATGCGGGATTCCACCTGGCGTTTTGTTCCAACGCCACCGGTTTATGTGCCGGGCCCGAACCCTTTTGCCGCACCCATTCCGGAACAACGCAGTGTAATTTCCACAGGGGGCATGGGAAGCGGCCAAGATTTTTACGGCATCAAAAAAGGCGATGTTAACGGCACGGCCAAGCCATATCTGCTTCACCCCTTGACAGCCTCGCCTCTTGTATTGTTGGTACAGGACCATGCGTTGCAAGCCGGACAGGAACTGACGGCCGTATTCCGGGTTTCACATTTCGACCGCCTGGGAGCATACCAGATGGCTTTTCAATTTGATCCCTTACAGATTCAATTGATAGCGGTAAATCCGGCACAAACGGATATCCATCTTCAGGTAACCGATCATTTCGGTCTATATAACACGACTTCCGGAGAAATTCTCAGTGTTTGGGAGGCTCCGTATGGTGTAAGTCTATCTGAAGGCACGGCCATTTTCTCATTCCGGTTTAAGGCGTTGCAATCCGGCGCGCTCTTGAGCGAAGTGTTGCGGTTAAACCCAAAATCGCTACCTCCTGAAGCCGTAACGGTCGACGAAGTTTCGGCGTTGATACAACTTGTTTTTATCGAGGCGCAAAGTACGGGGACACTTAATCCGGCGGTTACGACCGGTGTACAATTGCTGCAGAACCGCCCGAACCCATTTACCGATCAAACGATTATCGGTTTTATCCTGCCGGCTGCCTGCGATGCCCAATTGCGGGTGGTTGATGTCGATGGACGGGAGGTAATGCGCCTGGATAAAACGTATGCTGTTGGCTACCACGAAGAATCTATTCGCCTGGGTGAAGTGGCGAGCCCGGGGATGCTTTACTACGAGTTGACAACGCCATTTGGGAAATTGGTACGGAAAATGTTGGTTGTAGATAATTAATGGATTAAAGTCAAGGGGTAAAAAACCGGATGAGTTTCAAGTATACTATAAAATTGATGATCCTCTGCAAGACGCCGGTCATCTCGCTTACCAAGCCGTTCCGGTTTAAAATCGAAGTAAAGGCTAGCACGATGGCCCAGGCAGATGCGCTGATGGATGCTTTGCGGGTATCAGTTTTCAAGGAAGGTACCACCGAGCGCTACCGTTTGCCGGACGGGCTCTCCTGGGAGCGGATGGCGGAGCACATGTTGGGTTCGATTCAAGTAAGAGCGCCCGGAAGTCGTGGTTTTTGTTGCAGACGCTGGTGTATTTGGTGGTAGGGTAGTTGAGGCAGGGGGAGCATGAGGTGCGGCAAGGCAAGGCAAGTTTGCGGATTACGTAGGAAATTTAAAATGTTTTTTTTTGGGCAATGGAAAGATTAACCTTTTGGGCCGGCTTATTCTAAACCTATCTACTTTCCAGTGGTAAAAATACGCTGGTTTTATTACTTAGAAGAAGTTATGGGTCCTCTATCCAGATGAAAGTTACTGCAAGCAAAATATGCTTCTTCAAAGGGACTTTTCTTTCTAAGATTTCTTCTTATTAGGAGGCATTATAACAATGACAACCTCGCGACGAGAGAAAGTACCAAGCATCTTAGTACCATACCTACCTACTTTAAATTGCGCTGTGTTTTCTAACAGAAGGTTTAAGCATTTTATATAGATATCAATCTGCTGCTCTGGAGTGTCAGATTTTGAAGTTTTGAAAATTTCTACCATGCTTTTCCCCACCGCTAAAGGATGATGGAGGTTATGTTGTTTATACCATTCTTCAAATTGCGCAATAAGAGAAGGATCATCGATTTCTAAACATGCTTGGAAATATGCTACAGATCCATTTATTTCATTCTCCTTTTCACCTGAGGGGATGTTCTGGATAAAAATAGCTATATTTTCTTTTTCACTGAAATCAGGTATATATCCCCATTTCCTCATTTCTGGATAAAATTTTGCGTGGAGAATAGGATCATATACAAGCTCATTCATATTTTTTGTAAATGCTTGATTAATAATTGGGCTTGCCCCTGTTAAAGGGTGCCAACCTACTTCTGGAGACCCTTCAGCATTTAATTTCAGGTGCCACAGTTCATGCACTATATCAGTTTCATTCTTGGACCTATTTTTATTTAAACGAATAACCGGAGTGCCATCTTTTGTAACCTCCGATTCTGCCCTATAACTTAGATCCATATCAGCCATCTCTTCCTTAATTTTTTTATCATAAGCAGCCTCAACCTCTTTTAATAAAGAGAGGGCGTTTGAAGTTATAGGCACACCAAATAACTTGACATTTGTGACAATTGGAGGTTTAGTGATTGATGTGTTAGTAGTAGAAGACTTTTTATCCTCTGCACAAGAAGAAAGGGGCGACAATCCCATCATCAAAAAGCAAATCTTGTAAAATAATTTCATTGGAATTAATTCTGAATGAGATCAGGCTTTACAAATGTAAGAAAAAAAAAAGAGACCCAGACTCAGCGTTCTCGATGGAAGTTACTCTTTCGAGTTTACGTTCTAGGGCGAAGGCAGGTTTTCAAAGGTCAATTGCCAAATCGCAAATAGTGCCTGAAGACCGTAATCCCTCAACTTCTGTAAGCAGCCGACCTATACGCACTTCCCCTTTCTTTTCAATCCGTTCAGAAGAACTAAAAGAAGATCATTTACACGGCAATTTATACTCGACTAAAGCAAGAGAACTAAGACCAGAATTACTTCTTCTCAGATCAATCTTGGTTGGCCACAGATGTCAAATATCCTTGGAATGTCGACCTCAAGGTCAATAGACATAACAACAAAACTTTTCAAAAACGTTGGTTTTGATACTACTTGTAGGTTGCGATACTCAGCGGCATTCTAATTAGGTACTAATCTTTTGTATTTTTTAGTGAAACAGAATGCTTCCAAAAACGGTTGAATTCGGATACATAGTGATCAAATTCATCTTTTTTATTTTTTCTATTTAATTTTATGCTAGGAGCTTCTCTTGAGTTTTCTTGAAAAGTAACGGGGACAATAAAAGCTTTCCCATGCATTGAATCAGGGTCTGAAATATATTTTAATGTAGAAGGAAGGTATTCACTTTCATTGACTTCCAAAATTCCAACATTTAGTTCCCAGAGCTCAAAAATTGCAGATCTGCATGCTGCTTGTTTTTGCATTATACCTTCAGTTCCATGATTACGATAAGAATAGAGAGATAATGTCTTAACAATATTTTCAGATCGCTTGCAAATAATTAATTTTATTTTGCAACCTCTTAACAGAGCTAATTTAAACTCGTCAAATAAATCATCAACCACTTCACCTGTCCTCATTTGGCACACTATACATTCTTTTGATCCATTAACTAAATCGCGGATTTCTTCAATAAATTTGTGTCGTATTTCTAAATCTAAAAATTCTGGAACAAGTTTCTCAATTTTTTTTCTTAGTTGCTCTCTAATAAATCTATCTCTAATAATTCCAATTGCTAACGACACCAGTATTAATGTAGTTAAATTAGTAACAACCTCATTTGTTTTATCATTGTCATCGATTAAGTCCACAACAAGGGAGATTATACCCATCGCAACTGCGACTACCATTTCTAAATTCTGTAAAATAACCTTTAATTGAAAAAAATGCCTCATTATCTATTACAATTTTTAAATATCATTAGATATATTAATATATCCTTTAGAGAACCAATCTGTAAGACGGTTCAAGGCAGTTTTATATTCAGGTGTTCCAGAATAAGTGTTTTCTGGCTTCTTAATAGCATTTGTATGCTTTGATTCTGCAAATAAATTTAATATACTAATTTCAGATTGAATATCTTCAATATTTGGAGAGAAAACCTCATTGATAATTAGAATTTGAGAAGGATGGATAGCTCTTTTGCCTACAGCACCAGTATTATTCTTAGACCAAATAGATTCCTCCCTTAATATTATCTCAGAAATTTGGGTGCCAAACGGCCTACTTATAGTATCAATGAAATCAACGCCATACTGATGCGCAGCACTAGCAACCTGCATTGCAGCAAATTTCAAGGCATCACATTCATAAATTGGCTTTCTTGAAATTCCCATTCTCATTGCATAATCACCAGCTCCAAGCCCAATCCCGTCACCTTTTCCCAATATCTTTGCGATTGAAAATGCATTCCTAATACCGATAGGAGTCTCCATAAATGCAATTATTTTATGATTAGGTAAGATCTTCTTAACTATTTCAATATTATCTGCGCACTCAACTTTAGAAAGCGAAACGGTATCAAATGCATTTTGTATTTTTGATAGAGTTTCAATATCAAGGTCAAAATCTTTCGTAAGGTATTCATTTATTCGAATCACATACTCAATAGACTCTGTTTTTGCAGGTAATAAACCAAGATTTTGCCTTGCTAATACTTTAAACTCACTAGGGATGCTGTCCTCAAGGTCAAAAATTATAGTATCCGCCCCGCATGTAATATTTTTCCTATACTCTTCTAATTTAGTTAATGGCATGAACAAATGAGACCTGCGCCGGAATTTATTTTTTTCAGAGGTCAAGATATCTTTGTAAAGATTTGATAAAAATATTTCTTTAACTAAATTATGGCATTTTATTGTGACTTTAAGCATATTGATGTTTTGATCCATTTTTTATGCATGTTGTTATAATTTTTTATACTATAATATGCTAAAAATAACTTTTGTTGTGGGTTTTTATTGGCTATTGTCTGCTAGCTTTTGAATTAATAAATTAACATTCTTGTCTTCCTAAAACCTTTGTTTTCAAGTCTTCTAAGAACTACTCATCCAGTATTCGTAAGACGAAGGTACTTGTAAAAGTCTTTTTTGAAATACTCAAGGTGTTACAAATTTCAGAAACTGACATATTTTGACGATAAAGGGTATTTGCCGCAGCGGCCTTTACCTTTGATTCTTTGGTTAATCCTTTAGGTCTGCCACCTTTTCGACCTCTGGCACGTGCTGCGGCAAGACCTGCATTTGTACGTTCCCTAATAATCTCCCGTTCAAACTCAGCAATCGCAGCAAATATGTGAAAGGTAAGTTTGCCTTGAGGAGTGGTGGTGTCAATGTTATCATTCAATGACAGTAAACCGGCGCCTTTACCCTGAATTTCATTCACCAGGTGTACAAGGTCTGTAAGAGAACGGCCAAGCCTATCAACTTTCCAGATGACTACCACATCACCTTCACGAATTTGCTCCAGGAGTTTTCTTAATTGTGGGCGTTCTTTGGCTACTCCTGAAATCTCTTCCTTATAAATATAGGTGTCGGTACATCCTGCTATTTTCAAGGCATCAATTTGAAGGTTTAGGTTTTGGTCTCTTGTTGAGACACGGGCGTATCCAATTTTCATAGGTTGAGGAATTTTCTGAGTGGCATAAAAACGGTATTTTTACAAATAAAGTATACTTTGATTTTGTAAACGAGTTTTTTATACTGCTAAAAAATTGTGGAGCCTTGAATATCAAAATTTCTTTACATTTGCCTGGGAATCAAAATGAGCAAAACGTATAGAGTAAAAAAACGGAGATTTTTCGGAAGCAAAATATTGTCGTTAAACTCTTTAGTATTGTGGAAATACTCATATTTTTTGAGGGATTTTGTAGGCCCTGCTAGGGCGAAAAGTATTATTATTACGTTGACTATACTTACCCAATGAATATTTCAGCAAAACATTGAACCAAATCTTATGAAAAAAGAAATCCTCTATCTAGCCTTTTTGTCCTTACACTTTTTACTTCCTTCCTGCAAAACTATCCGGGTATCCTCACCTCCCAAAGTACCACCACATCTGCCGCAGATGCCGATCCAAAATTCCGTCATAAAAATAAATGCTTCTGTGGCAGAATCTGATATCGTCAGATTGATGAAAGAAAATATCAAAAACCCGGTCGTTCCGGATAATGACCCGATCGTAATCAATGCGAATATACTTACGGAGCATTCCATAACAACGGAAGAGCTGCTAGAAGAAATTATTAAGCCGTATCGACCGGGATATTACAAGGAAGTTTCAACCAAGGCTTATAGAACTGTTCGCAAATCATTTTCATGCGCACTTTCACCCTGGAAGTGGGGCACCTGCTGGAAAGATGTGGTAGAAGCAGTTTGGGTAACTACAAAAGTCTGGGTAGAACCTCAGCTAAAGGAATCCAAATGGATCACTGTTAAAGCGCTGAAATGGTTCGATAAAATTTACAAAACGGAGTGCAAGATACATTATCCTACCTATTTGGACGATCTTGCTCTGACTTTCAATAAGAATGAATTCGAACTGACAGTAAAAATTAGGACCGATATCAAATTCGATTATCAGGAGAATTTAATTCCATTTGGCCCTTCTGTGAAGATGAAAAGCGTTTTGGAGAAAGAAATCTATTCGGCAATCACGGTCCGGGGCGCTATAACCGTCGCAAGTCCTGGCAAGTTGATCGTTACAATCGATAAAGGAGCGACAAAATTCAATCTCGGCACACTACCTCCCTTGTTTCCGGGCCTCGACGGGGGCAATTTAGAAAGCTTGTTAAGATTTCGGTTTGAATCGCCGCTTAAGATCCTTCTTGAAACTCTGGCGGAAAAAACTATAAACAAAGCGATCCTCGAAGCCATAGAAAATAACCAAGATAAGCTTAATTTTCGGGAGAAGATCAATCAAATTGTCATGTATATCGGAGAACCTAAACCTTTAGCAGAAAACATCTGGCTGAATATTAAACCGATTGCGATCTTGTCTGGGCAATTAAATGGAAAAAACAAGAAATTATATTATTCAGCGGGCCTGGAATTTATCCCTGAAGTTGAATTTTCAGCGAAGCCGCCGGCAATTAAACCGAGCGCGATACCTTTCAGAGTTATTAATATGGACGATGTTTCCCAAATCAAGTTAAAAGGCAAAGTAAAATTAAATGTTATTGAAGATTCGCTGAAAGTCTTGCTGCATCGATACGTCGGCACCGTAAACGCCCTGAAAAAGAATGTTCGGATAGACAAAGTGGAAATCTATAATACTACCGGAAATAAACTGGCCATTCAGGTAAGGATTACCAGAAAACGGCTTTTCAAGAGCTATACCTTTTTTGCGAATGCTTACTTGACCGCTTCATTGAAATACAATAATTTACATGGCGTATTTACTCTTGATGACGTCAGGTTTACCGTAGAAACTCAAAGCGCCTTACTTACTTCGATCCTGAACCCTTTCGTTACCGATATCGTAGCCAAATTAATACAGAATGAAGCAAATTTTTCTATTGACGATAATATGAGGTCCGCCAACAAGGCGATCCAGAATTCAACGATCGATCTGCCCTATGGAACTATGAAATTAAATTTTAACCCGATATTTTTATCCGACCCATACCTTACCGATACTACTTTGGAAACCTTTGCTATTGTAGAAGGTAAAATTGATTTTGAAGCATTCAGAGGCGCTCAGGCCCTTTACTCAAATAGTTTTCCCAACGACCAGTTGAAGATTGGCCATTTATACCGGGTTAAACGTAAAAAATTGTACCAGAGTAACTATAAAATAAACAGAGAAGGTAACGTGATCTCTATGAGCCCAAATACACTCAATGACACTATTTCTGATTTTGACAGGATAGATTTTCTTTCAAACTCAACAGGCGAGATTACCATTGCCAATAAGATGGCAGAGGGCATTAGCAGCCTGAAAATCGGCGATACGATTCTCCTTGAAGAAAAAGGAAAGATTACCAAAAAAATACTAAATTTTGAAGATATTCCAGGTGAAGGGGAAGAAATTCTTATTTCTTTGAATTCCGGTAAAATCAATAGAATGCGTATGCCTGCCGACGCGATAACGGACGCAGAGCAAAGGGCTCAGGGATTTGTAAAAACTGATACAATCACCGTTTTGCAGGCACTGGATTACATCGATAAAAAAGTCGTCTTGAAAGGGAAAGTGAAGTGTTATAATACAGTTACGGACCGAAGTGGTGAGTTAATTGGCTTTTTAATGCTGGAAAATTGTCATAACGCTTTAGTAGAGGTCAAAATTTATTTCGGATCTGTGTCCGATTTTCACCCGGAAGTTAACAATCCAATAGATAAAACCATTTATTTAACCGGTACCATTGAGTTCGAAAACGGCGAGCCAATTATGAAAATCAAACAAAACAATATGATCAACTATAATTAATTCCGCTTCAGGTCTTGCAAGTCAGACACGCCGGAATAAACGATAATTCTAACATTTTAAAGCTTCGATGCAGGTGTCCATTCAACACCTTCCTAACCTAACGCCTCAGAAGACGCTGCTGAGGTGTTAGGTTAGGGTTTGAGATGAAAGAAATGGAACACCTGCTGGGCGGAAAAAATGGAGGGTTTTAGGAAACTCTGTAGCATCCTCACACCGTAAACGGATCGAATGGAAACCCTGAGAAGTTTCCACCTTTTTCGATCGCATACCCTTTCCCATTCCAAGCCACATCCCCCCGCTTCCCCGGATCGCAATCCAAATGAACAAACGTATCATAAATCCCAAACCGGTTAAACCCAACACTCCGGGCTGCCCGTACAATCCTGATCTTCTGTTCCAGCGTACCCGCCGCGATATCCGCCGCCCAACCCCGCGTGTGTGCGGAATCCGGCACACCACCCACGGCGACATTATGTTCAGGAGTTCGATAGCCGGAATTGACCCGGAACGGAATGCCGGCCTGCTCCCGGGCGGCATCAAGCATTTCGAGGAATTTGATTTTCATGTAAACGCCACTGCCCGGCTGGTCCGGCGAGTCGAACTCCCGGATGTCAAAATGGCTCATAATGATCGGCGATTGCTCATAATTGAGTTCCGACCCGGCCACGGTATGCGGTTGCTCCGTGGTGCCGCCTTCGTCGTCCCACTGTCCGGTAGGGCCAATGCCGTCGCGGAAAAAACGGCGGTAGAGCCACCAAGTCAAGCCGGACAAGCCGAGAAAAAGCGATACGGCCAGGAGCGCGTATTTGGTTTTGGGCATCATAAATCAATAGTTTTTAAGCGGTAGTACAGGATAGCGATCAGGCCAAAAAGCAGAGCCAAGGCCGTCCATACCCAAATTGCATCATCAGTGCTTTTGAACATCCCGGAAAACCGGCGCTGCCAGAGTTCGACCTGGTAGTTGGGCTGGGCAGTGGGTGTGACGGGTGTTTCACCGGCCGGCAAGGGCGGGAAAAAAGTATTCATCCGATTGGTCCAACCGGCCGTGTACTGGATGTTGCCCAGCGATTGGAGGTAGGATAGCCAGGCTTCACGGTAGGCGTTGTAGAACCCGGTTTTGTCTTTGGAGGTTTCCACGTTCATGGCAGCAAGCGTTTTGCTTCCCATAATGCCGTCTGGCGCCAGGGTGTAACCGCGCTGGTTTAGGGTAAGTTGCAGGGTTTTGGCAGCGGCGGAAGGATTCCCGTAAAAGGCATTGAACACCAGTTCGGCAAAGTTCTGGTCGTAGATTTCCCATATCCGCCAGCGATTGCCCCACCAGTCCATGAAATCCCAGGCTTGGGTTTGGGTAAGGTTTTTCATGGTTTCATGGCCCGGACACTGCTGGCCGGAATACTCCTGCCAGGCATTAGGCGTGATGCCGTACTTGGTGCCGGCGTTGATGCCGCAACGGTTGAAATTACCACTGTCGGCGGATTGGTTTTGGTATCCGCCCTCCGCAGCAAGGATTTTCTCGAAAAAGGCTTGGGTAAGTTTCGACATGGGGCGGTTTTTGGGGAAAAGTTGCGGGGGAAGGACTCGAACCTCCGACCTTCCCGACGAAGGTCGGGACACGCTGACCAACTGCGCTACCCCGCTTTATGATGGATTAAAAGGTGGGCGGGCATTCGATCTAAAATCCTTGCCCGCCGCTTCATTTTCAAAACCTTTACCGTTTCCCACCGCGAATCATCGCCAGCGTTTCCTTAAAAACCTGCGCATACGTTTTAGTTCCCTCATACCCCTCCCAACGCTTGGCCGTCTGCTGGTGCGCCCATTTCAGGTACTCCCGGCTGTGCGCTTTTTCCTGCCGGATACACTTGGTGGCAAAAATCTGGTACAGCCGTTTTTGCTTTTCGGTGGAGCAGGCGCCATTGCGGTAACACTCGACGTAAAGCGCCTTGCTCACGCGTTTGCAGGATTGCCCGAAAGGATGGCGGTAAAACTCGGTCATGGCAACCTTGCTCAACAACATTGAGGCTGCTCCTTTACCCGGTTTTTCAGCCTTGGTCAGTCGCCCACTTTCGGGACAGACGGTATAGAAGCGGATGTCGGCAAACAGGTCCATCCAGTCGTACACTTTCACTTTGAGCAGGACTTTGTTTTCGTTTTTCAGGTAGTACACCCCGATGATTTTGTCCTTTGATTCGCCGTCGTGCCAGCGTAGGCGCATCCCCTCCAGGAAGGTCATCAGGGCCGGCGACTTGGCCTTCTCGCGGGAGAACTCGCATTTGGAAGTGGGTTTCTTCGCCTTGACTGCTCGGTATTTCGTCTCGTCATCTGCCGGCTGGGGCTGCGCGGCGGTTTCGGGCGTTTCGTCGCCGGCGACATCGAAGGTTACGGTGCCGTCCTTCCGGGTTTCAACGCCGGCTTTGCCTTCCACTTCAAAATGCTGGTCCACGGCTTTGCCCTCGATGACGGTCATTGGGGTGCCGTCGGGATGAGCCAGGATTTTATCGCCTTTGGCCGGATCGGCGACGGTGGGCGCGGCGATTTCCACTTTTTCGGTGGGCGTCACCAGGATGGCTTCGTTTTCATCGCAATCGGTGCGGCGGGCGATTTCGGCTTTTTTGACCAGGTTCTTGGGCAGCCGCATTTTATAGGGCGCTACCGGGGCTTCTTTGCTGGTGTCTGGCGGAGCCGCGGTCGTTTTGGCAATGGCCGAGGGCTGCAACATTGCGGTTTTCTTATTGCCGGCAGCGTCGGTGTAGCGCACCAGGTGGCCGCCGCCTTTGCGGGCTTTGAGGCTGGCGATTACACCTATAATAGTATGGCCTTTGATGGTGGCTTCCACGGCGTCGCCGATCTGGAGTAAGTGGCCGTTTTTATCCAGACCGTATTGCACGTTTCCATCCGGGCCGGCGCCGACCAGGTACTGTGTGCCGTCTATGCTGACAGTTTCAAAGTAGGCGTCGGCTTGTTTTTTAGCGCGTTTTTCTTTTGTCTTCGGGCCGCGTTTCAAGGGTGCTACCGGCTCGGCGGCAGATGTGACAACAGGCTGCTCGCCGGCCAATTCGCCTTTGGCCAGTTCGTATAGGTCTTTGTCATTTTCGGCGAACACCTCGTACAGTTCCGGATCGAAGTTGTCGCTGTCGGTTTTCAGGGATTCGATTTCCCGGCGCAGGTCGGGCTGGAGTTTGGCAATTTGCGCATCGGTCAGTTGGGCTATTTTATACATGGTTAGGCTGCTTTTTGGGATTTGAGTTTGAGGATTCGGATACGGGCGGCTTGTGCCTTGGCTTTGGCTTGTGCGAGTCGCAGGCGCTTCGAGTTATCCACCCCTGGTGGCGCTTCGACGGCGCTACTTTCCATTTTGAAATACCCCGGCAGGTTCGGTATCGGTGTGCCGACGCGTTTGCCGTCTAATTTCCAGGTGGCTAATTTTTGTCCCTCACCCAGTTCGATCAGGCCGTCGAATTGGTAGGTCTTGTCGTTGCTGTGCCGGTAGGATTGCCCTTCGACAAAGCCGTTCCAATCCGTGTGCTCGATGGGGGTCAGACTCTTTTCGCTCACGTTGTCCGGATCAGCCCATTGGTAGGCCTGAACCAGGTAAATCCAGCGCCCCGCCGTGGGATCGAAAATGCCGTCGTCCAGGATTTGAACGGGTGTATATTTGTACTGTGCCATGTCGCCCTTTTTAAATTTTGGCGTGGGCAGGGCGATTTTCCGGTCGTATAAATCCGCCAGATAGGTATTGGTGACGCTCCGGGTGGTTTTGTATTTGCCCTTGCCGGGACCAAAGTCGTGCGGGACCACGAAAGGTGTATTGCGCACCAGCCATTCCATGACCGGTAGCGCCTTGTTCCAGGCCGCGAGGGTGTACTGGCTTTTTTGGTCGAAACCGACGCCGATCAGTTGTTCGGTAGTCGGTTCCTGCGCCTCCTTTTTCTTGGGCGCCTTGAAGAAGTCCGAATCAACTTGGTGCAGCGCCTCACCCAACACAACCGGTTTCCAATGAAAATCCAGTTCCACCCGGCCGGTTTCGGTGATTTCCTGCCGGCCAATGAAGCCTGATTCGGACATTTGGCTATCGCCGTTCAGTATCGCATAGCCGAAAAACATATCCTCGCTGCCGTCGTATTCCAGGATAAACCAGTCGCTTTGGCCATAGAAATAGTGGGCGTACACGGTTTGCTCCATCAAGGGCTTTTTCGATTGCGAGCGGAACTTCGGGATGGCGGAAAGCATCTTTTCCACCTCGCTTACGATGGCCTCGCGTTCCTCGTTGAATCCACTGACGACCCGTTGCTGATGCAGCGGCATGAATTTTTTAGCCAGGGGGTAGTTGTTGAAGGTAAAAGACTTTGGCCGCTCAGCCGGTTTAGGCGTTGCAGGTTTAGCAGCCACCGGTCGGGCAGGCTCGGTTAAATCCATTTTGGCCTGTGCCGGCTCTTGTTTGACCGGCTCCGGTTTTACCACTTGCATGGCCCCGTTCAAAAAACCTTTGCGGTTCAGCAGGGCATAAATAGCTGCATCCAGATTTTCAGCGGTTTCATGCGGCACGGTGAAGTTGGCCGAGGCATTTTTGACCAAATAATAGGAAGTCACCAAACGCAACGGCTCGCCGGTCTGGTCGATGATCTGCTCCTGCCGGGCGATGGGCACCTCGTCCAGTCGGGCGATTTGCGGCGGAGTCAGGCTTTGGAGTTGGTAGGTCATGGCGGTTATGGGGCGGTTTCGAGGTTGAGTTGTTCGAGAACGACGAGCATTTGTTCCATCTCGGAGGGCTCGCGGTCGGGGATGGGCTGATCGAGGTTGAGGAGGCCCGCGAACTGCTGGGCTTCGGCTAAGTAGGTCATCTGGTATTTGTCGGCCAGGATGTCCAGGAAGGTTTGCAGATCATCGCGGTGGACGTAGCCCGCCAGCAGGTTGGGCGGGTAACTGACGAAGGCCTTGGGCAGGCCGCGACTGCGGTCGTAGGTATCCTGAAACAGCAAGTTGACTAAGTCTTTGTCGCCGTAGTAGGGTTTGAAAGCCGTGGTTTTCGGCATGGTCACCCGGTACATTTCCTCGCGGGTACGCACGAAGGCAATGGCGTTGTTCAGCGCCGTGCCCTCCACGTAGCGGTATTGCTGGTAGCCCGGGCGGGTTTGCGCCAGTTCATCTGCCAGGGCGCGTACCGAGCGACGGGTTTTGGGTTCCGATTTCTGCTCGCGGCCCTTGTGATCCACTTCCTTTTGCACCAGGATGCCCGAACGGATACCGCCGTCCAAGGTGCTGTATTTAATTAGTTTGCCGCCGGCGCCCTGCAAAAACACGTTTTTGGCCGACAGCAGCATGTTGCCCGTGGCGATAAACTGCTCCTCCCGTTTGTTGCCCGCGCTGTCGTGGCGGTTCCAGTTGTACAGCAAATCCTGCAAAAACACCTCGTGGCTGTGGGTACTCAGGCCCATCGCTGTGAACACCTCCGAGCTGTTGAACTTCAGCGTCCAGCTGCGCTCCGGACCGTAGATCGCAGCCGTGATGCGGACATTGGCCGGGTTGAAGCGAGTAGGATCGCCGGCGGGTTTGAGGAAATACAAACCCGTCACCACGCCGTTCAATTCCCGCGCCGTGCCGGCCTGCTCGATGCGGAACTGGAAGGGACGGCCCACTTTGAAAAAGTCGATGATGCGCAGGCCGTTGTTGGTTTCAGCCGTGAGTTGGGTTTCCTCGACGGCCATTTTTTCCTTGAGTTCGGCGAGTTGTTTATTTGCCTTCTCCAGCCCTTTTTCGAGTTTTTCCAGGTCTTTGGACTTGCCCGAGTCGCGCAATATTTCCAGTTCGCGGATTTCATCTTCGATTTTGCGCAGTTTGGCGTTGCGCTCGGCGGATTTGGCGGTTCGTAATTCCTGCCGCCCGGCTTCATATTCTTTGCGGAATCGTTTTTGAAACTCCTCCGGCGAAGCGCCTTGCAGCGTTTTTTCCATGATCGCTTGTACCTCGCTCCATTTCATCGGGCGTTTCAATATCCAGGCTTGCACCTGTTCCAAAACGGCCGGCTGACCAAACGGCGTGGGCCGCCCGCTGCCTTCTTCCAACAGAAATTGCTCCTCGGTTTCCGCCTCCAGGGGAAGGTATTCCACTTCCAGGTCGTATTCGCCGCGCTGTTTCAGGTCTTCGACGTATTCGTTGTAACGGGCCAACACTTCGGCATAAGCCCGCTCCTGTTCCTCCACAGTTAGCAAGGCGATGCGGCGGCTGAACATTTCGGCGAGATCCGAGCGGGCGTAGGAGGAGTTGCTGTCGTCTTCTCCGCTGTCTAACCGGAGTGCGGCAGCGATCATGTAGTTTTCACCCAGGAAACCCTGCACCACCCGGTCGCCGTATTTGTTGAAAAAGTCCGGCGATTCCAGTTGGGCGTCGCTGGATTTCTGGCTGCCCGTCGTGTTCGCATCGAGGCTTTTCAATTTGCGTTTGAGCACCATCAAAATGCGCTTTTCCGCCGGGATGGACGAGGACACGTACAGGTACTCCGGCAGGTTCACCTGGCCGGTGCGGTTGATGCGCCCGCGTTTTTGCACCTCGGTGTTGATGTCTAATTCCGGCTGGTGAATGATCATGGCGCGCTGGCGCTGGTCGCGGAATTTACCGCTGGCATGGGCCGATACACCGGTGCTGGCGCTCTGGTTGATGAGCAGCACGTCCGCGTCGCCGGAGTTGAAATCGGCAAAAAACTGCTTCACGTTGGCCTTGAACGAGCGGTACACCAGCGTGCCGCCTTCATCTTTGATCTGGAAGGGCCGGCCGGTACATTCGCGCACCAAGTAAAATTCATTGCTGGCGCCGCCCACTCCCGCCGGTTTTTGGGTCTTTTCAATGGTATTGATGAGCGTGTCGATGGGCGACAGGCTGATGCCGGCCGAGGCGCTTTTGATTTTGTCGCGCAGGTTTTCCAGCATCGAGGCGCTCAGCGGGTCGAGATCGGCAGGCGACAGGGTGTAGTGTTTGATCTCGCCGGTTTCGGTAGCTACGGTGTATTTCAGGGCGTTTTCCAGCGAGCGGTTGAGCACCATCGCGAAATCCAGGTTGTCCACCTCATCGCCGTTGGTGTAGCCGAACTCGTCCATGAACGAGGCCATTGTGTTGGCAAAAGCGATGACGACTTTTTTGTTTTTGCCCAGCAGCCGAATGGCCTCCCGCGCCACCTGCCGGGCCTTGATGCTGAACAGCAGTTGGCGGATGACGTTGTGGGTTTTGTTGAAAAACGGCGAGTTGGACACGCCGCCTTTTTCGGTGCCCTTGCGCTTTTCGGCCTTTTCGCCGCCACTGGACAGGGCCTTGCTCATGGTCTCCAGATACGGCTCGATGACCTCCTGCTCGAAGGCAATGATGTCGTTCACCAGGCCGATAACGGTGTTGTAAATCACCCGGTGCTCCTCGTAATCGTCGGGCAAAAAGTTATACTCCACCCGGATACCCTCGAAACTGCGCTGGCGGCGCAGCATTTGTCCCGAGGCGACCAGCTCGCCGGCCACGATCTCCTGCAAAGCCACACCGCCGCGCGCGAACACTTCTTCCAGTTCAGTCGCCTTGATATTGGCGTGGCTAATGGCCGTCTTTTTAGCGTACACGGGCATGTTGTCGGGCCGCTTGGCGAAGGTGGCCGACAGGTAGCAGCAGCCCTGGGCATTGGCCAAAAGTCGCTCCCGGATGAAATAGCCGGTGGTGCTTTCGCCGCCCGAGGCGTTGTGCGCTTCGTCCAGGATCACCACGGCGCCCTGCGAGAGGGCGGCAATGTATTCGGTTTTGAAATTGGAGGCCGAGGGTTCGGACTTGGTCTTTTTGCCCAGTTGCTTTTGGCTTTCCCAGTCAGAGGACAGTTGCGAATACGTCAGCATGGCGAAGTCGTAACCGGGCGGCAGGGCGTCTTTGTCGGAGACCAGGTCGCGCAGTTCGCCCATGCTTTTGGGCAGGAATTTCCGGTCGCGCCGCCACTCGTGGACCTTGACGATGGTCTCGCTGTCCAGCGAGATTTGCAACATGGCGTTGCTGTCGCTGTTGAGGATGAGCGGCACCAGGTCCACGCTGCCGATGTCGTACAGGTCGCGGTAGATGTCGGAAAAGAGGGTGGCTTTTTCGGTGATGAAGATGGTCGGCAGCCCGTTTTTGGCCCCGTAACGGATGATAGCCGCCGCGATCCGGCCCTTGCCGATGCCGGTTTGGTCGCCGATGATCATGCCGTCGCCGCGCTCGATGTTCCAGATGGCCAGGGCGATGGCGTCCACCTGCTCGGCGGAAAAGAACTCAAACACGTTGGACTTGAACGGGTAGTGGAGTTTTTGGGCCACATACAGGTCGGGACTGCCGATTTCCTGCCGCAGGCGCAGGAGGGCTTGCCGGGTTTGGTAGGCCATGCTGCCGGGCAGGGAGACTTCGAGCGAGTTGGCGCGGGAGATGGGGCGGTAGGCAGAGAGGCCGGGGGAGAGGTCGAGGGCTTGGGGTTCGGTCATGGGGTGATTTTGGTTTTCGTTGCAAATATGGGGTTTGCGGAGGGGGATTTGCAAGGAAATGCGGGGAATTAATTTGGGGGATTTACAAATCGAAAACCATTTGGATTAAAAATGAACACCGTATAAGCCGTTTGTCAAACAATAAACCGCCTGAGCGTTATCGCTTTTTAAAACAAAATATCGGTATCGTACATGCCAAAAAAATTAGGTTTGGTAGTTTATACAAATTCTAAAAATATTGGGAACGTTTTTTGCCGGATTAAAGATAATTTTGCCTTGGTATGAACACCGCCCTTTCCTTCCCCGCACAAGTACGGGAACTCATTCGCACGGATGATCTTCTCGAAGCGCTCCGCCTCCTGCAGGAGCTGCTGAAAAACAGTCCTAAACTCAATGAAGTCCTGCTCCAGTCTGCCCGGTGGAGCGACATCAGCCGACAAATTCGCCTGGGGCTGGTTGACTTTAATCAAGCCAGTCTCACAAAAAGCCAAATCCGCGCCGGCCTGCTTGAGTTGCTCGCTGAAATCGAAACGCAGGAAAATATTGTGCCTGAAGTTCGGGGCGAGTTGGAGCGCTTTGTCGCCGGCAAGACAATCGTCCAGCAGGCCGAAAAAATTTACAATATTGAAAAGATAGACAACGCCAATTTTTCATAACCCGCACATGAACGCCAACCCTTCCACCGGCGACCCGCGCGTGGTCATCCAGGCAAGCAGCGCCGACACGTTGACCTTGAACGTCAACGGCGAAGTACAGGAAATCCGCAACCAATTAGGCGAGCTGAAAACCCTGCTCCATAACCTCAAGGTGCAAAACATTCAGTATGCCGATAAGATTTACAACATTGAGCATATTGACGAGGCCAACTTCGGCATCGTTACCAGCAACCGGGTGTTCAACGCGGTGCTCACCCGCGAACTGATCGAACTGCTCCGCGACCGGCCCAAAGTCACCCGCTTCCTGGGCAGCATCTCCAAAGAAGACAAGGCCAACTGGGAATGCAACCGCACCCATCTAAGGGAAGCGCTGGGGCTGGTGGAAGAAAGCTTAGTATGGATCATCGGCTGGGAGGTGCGCCGCTTGTTCTCCATCGGTAATGACCGCGAAAAAGGCATGGAAATCAAAATCGGAGAATACATCCTGCATTGTTTCAACCTGGCCCGTCTCGCGCTTCAACTCACCAACAGCCTTTTACTGTCCAAACTCTGGGACATTAAAAAAACGGGGCGCGATCTTTCTATCGCCCACCCCTCGGTGCGGCTCTTTTTTCACACCGCCCGCCCCCTCACGCTGACCGAACTAACAGCAGTTTTCCGGGCCCTGATCGAAATCTTCCGCGACCACGACTTAGAGTTCCCAATTCAGGAAATGACGAAAGAAAACCTGCCGGCTTTCTTAGACCCCGGTAGCCCTTTCGGCGAGGCCTGCGCGCGCATCGGGAAATTGGAAAACTTCGACCAGCAAAACGAACGCTACGACCTGGCCGATTGCCACAGTGCCGAAATTGCCCTGGCCGCCATCCTGCGGCATTTCTCTTTTTTTACCAGTTATCAGTTGGTTTCGATGAAAAAAGTGGAATATGAGGAAATCCGCAATACCAAAGCGCGCTATATCAAGGATTTCAGCATTTTGGAAAAAAAAGAGTCCAAATCCCTGCAACGTATTCTCAAATACGATGAAAATGCTTCGCTGACCTACGCTTTGTTTTTTGCGCGGGAACGCACAGTCGTCAACCTGTTCCCCTTTTTCCTCGATTTCAATACCCTGACCAACGAACAAGATTTTCAAATATATGCCTACGAATGCCGGGAAGGCGGTAGCGGCCTGCGCTTCCTTTCCCTGAAAAGTGAAAATACGGACGCCATTTATTACCGGGGCGTTCAGGCCGGCCAGCGCGAGATCGCCACGGAAGAGCAAAAAAACGAGGAACAGAAAAGTGTCCGACTCGACCTGGTGATCAAACAGTTCGAAGACGCTATGAATACCCTGCTCGATACCGACGAGCGTTTCGAAGCCGCTGGAGCCGCCCCGTCCGTCAATTACAATTTTTAACGCCCGCCACCATGGAAAAGCGCTATCCGTTCAAGTTTCTCGATGCCTACCGGAAGGAGGATTTCGCGTTTTTTTTCGGCCGGGAAGAAGAGATCGAGGCGCTGTACCGAATGGTGTTTCAAACCAAGATATTGGTGGTGTACGGCACTTCGGGCACAGGCAAAACCAGCCTGATCCAGTGCGGCCTGGCGAGCAAGTTCAAGAGCTACGACTGGCTGGCGCTCTACGTCCGCCGAGGTTCGAACCTGATCGCCTCGCTCGACAAAGCGCTCTGCGATGCAAGCGACGGGGTCTTTGAATTCGCCGAGCGACTCGAGCCGGACGCACGCGACCTGCCCCAAAAAATCGAGGCCGTGTACCGCGCCTCCTTCAAACCGGTTTACCTGATTTTCGACCAGTTCGAAGAACTGTATGTGCTGGGCGACGCACGCGAACAACAGCAGTTCGTGCAGACGGTACAGAAAATACTGGAGGTGGAACAACCCGTAAAAATCATCATCAGCATCCGCGAAGAATACCTCGGCCACCTGTACACATTCGAGCGCGCCGTGCCCGGGCTCATGCGCAAAAAACTACGCGTGGAGCCGATGCACCTCGACAAAGTGGAGAGCGTCATCCGGAACGTGGGCCGGCAGGCGGAGAGCAACGTGTCGCTCCAGGCGGGCGAAGAGCCGGAAGTAGCCGAGGCTATTTTTGAAAAAATACGCGGCAAAAACAGCCTGACCATCGAGTTGCCCTACCTGCAGGTGTTTCTCGACAAGCTCTACCTGCACCTCACCGGCGACGAAACCCGCCGTGCAGGAGCCGTTGTTAACCTGACTGCCCTGCAAGAAATGGGCGATATCGGCGACGTGCTGCGCGATTTCCTGGACGAGCAGGTGATCGCCATCGCCCGCGCACTCGAAGAACTGCCCAATACTGTATGGAAAATTCTGTCGCCTTTCGTCACCCTCGACGGCACCAAGGAGCCCCTGTCCGAAGCCGAATTGCAAGACCGCCGCCCCGATACCTCCCAAGTACTGCTCACCGCCGTCCTGCAAGCCCTGGTGAAAGGCCGCATCCTGCGCTATACCGAGCACGACGAGCGCTACGAGATCGCCCATGATGCTTTGGCCAAACAGGTGGCCGCCAAGCGCAGCGATGAGGAGATTGCGCTGCTGGAGGTGCAGCGGCTGATAAAAAGCCAAGTGGCTATGAAAGCAGAGAACCGGGAGTATTTTTCGGAGAAGCAGCTGGGGTTTATGGAGCGGTACCTGAGCAAGTTCAGGCCCGATGCGGAAGAACAAGCCTGGATTGAGCAGAGCCGGGCGAATATGCAGGCGGAAAAGGAGGAACGGGCGCGGCGGGATAGGGAGAAACTGGAAAAAGCGGCTGAAGAGCGTAGGTTACGCGAGAAGGTGGCACAAGCAGAAGTCGAAAGATCACTTAGGAGGAAGGCAGAAGAGGCGCGTTTTGAGGCAGAAAAGCAGCGCTCCGAGGCAGATGAACAGCGCAGCAGAGCAGAGCAGAAAACTAAGCAAGCACGGCAGCTGACACGTTTAGCAGTAATATTGTCAATGCTGGCGGTAGCGGCGGCATTTTGGGCATTTTGGTTGAAACAAAAAGCTGAAACGGCTACTGCCAAAGCTAAAATCAACATAGAAAAGTCCTACCAATCCGACATACAGCGATTAGAACTGGAAATTGAAATCACAAACCGGAATATAGCCTCTTTTCGGGAATACGAGGCCGGCGACGATGTAATCCTTTATGAAAACAGCAAAAAGGACAGCCTGTCCCGCTTGCAAGATTCCTTGGAAAAACGCTTACAATCAATAAAAAAATGAGACGATTGCTGCTATTTTTCTTGCTATTGATAGGGCCGGGCGCAGCGGCGCAGTCTGGGGACAAGGATAAGTGTCCTTTTTTCCGTAATTACATATACAAAGGACTGAAATCACTCCAAAAGGGCAATTATAAAGCTGCTATTGATGCCTATAATGTAGCCATGCTGCACTGCCCGGATTCAGCGGAGGTGGCGCGAAAAAAAATACTCGAAGTTTTTGAGGCGATTGAAAGACTGCACAAGGAGGCTGAGAAGAAAAAAACTCTGGCATTTAGAGCTCTTGATGGAGCTATGTCTGAAAAACAGCAAGCAGATGAACAATTAAAAAAAGCCAAAAAGGCCGAAGTAACTGCGTTGGAAAGTGATAACAGGGCCCAAGAAGCACTAAAAAAAGCGAATAAACTCATCCAAGCCTTTTATTTCTACGACGGCAAATATGCGTTAGCCTTTGGACAAAGAGATAGCAGGAACGTGTTCTATTTTATTGACCCTCTCGGTAATGAGGTAGAACATCTCGGCCGATGGGAGAAGGCGGAACAATTCGATTGGCGAGGTTTTGCCAAGGTTAAAAAGGCAAAAGATGCTGAGAATTTCGAACCAGTTAAGTACATAGACTACCTCCTCGATACTACTGGGAATAGTTACCGGGTAGTTTATAGCTTAGAAAACTTCAATAAGAAGGAAATAACAGCATTGGATTTCTCAGAACAAAATTTAACCGATATTACAGATGCGTTCAGAACCGGAATATGGAAAATCAGTAAACAGGATAGGAGGGAGATGTTTAAAGAATTTCAACAGCAGCAGCAGCAGCAGCAGCAGCAGCAGCAGCAGCAACAACAGCAGCTACAGCAGCAGCAACAACAACAACAACAAGAAATTATTGATTCGCTAAGAGAACAAAATGAGCGTCAAAAATGGTTAAACCTTATCTTTAGTTCTTCACAGATTGAAATTTTGCTAATTAACAATAATCGATTGAAAAGCCTGCCTAACCAAATCGGGAACTTGAAAAACCTGACTTGTCTGAATTTACATAATAACCGATTAGATAGTCTGCCTGCCCAAATCGGGGAATTGAAAAACTTGACGAGTCTGGATTTGAGAAGCAACCAGCTCAGCAGCCTACCTGCCCAAATCGGGGAATTGAAAAACTTGACGAGCCTGGATTTGAACGACAACCAATTGACCAGCCTGCCGCCCCAAATCGGGGAATTGAAAAACCTGACCCAGTTAGATCTACGCGGCAACTCCATTTCCGAATCCGAAAAAGAAAAAATCAGGAGTTGGCTACCGGGATGTAATACCATCTTTAATGAGAACGCGCAAGGAGAGAAGTAAGTAGCCACTACCGGCCATTATAAACATTTACGCTGCATGAAAAACATCCCCACCCCCATCCAACACTTCCACACCGCCCCCCTCATCCACGTCCGCTCCAACTGGCTGCCTATGTGTGCCGGCTTTGTCGGTTGGGTCATTTTGTTGGTTTGCAGCGTTGGTTTCCTTTTTTTGTTACATCGCTATCTGCGTTTCCCCGAAGATTTCGAGGAGCGGAACGTATGGTTGTACGTGCTGGTCGCCCTATATGCTCTGTTGTTCGGTTATTTATTATACGGCATTTACGAACGCTATTTCCCCCGCCAATGGATGACGGAGGCTGTTGTGGATTTTGAAGAAAAAAGCTTGACCATCATCTCCCGGGGCAAGGCGCGGGTGCTGCCTTTTTCCCGGATCGAGAAGGGTATTTATCAGGGTGCATCGCCGATTTTCACGAACCACTACATGTATTGGGTAGAAGTCGAAGACGAGCGCATCCCGCTGGTGTCGTTCACCAAGGAGCGGGTATCTTTCGAATTTTACGAGGTGTTGGAACGGCGGGCCGGACTGAAAATGGAGCAGGAACCTTCGAATCCGTGAGCGTCGTTGGAACTCGCCCTTTCGATAAATGCTGCCCAAAAAATTTATCTTTGTGCGCTGTTCTGCCCCACTCAAAGGCGTTAAGCGCACGCACTATGAATTCTTTATCCAACAATACCGACTACGATCAACTCATCCAGACCATTGGACAGACCCTGCAAGCGGGCCGTATCCGTGCCTACCGCATGGCGCAGCAGATTGCTGTGCAGACCCGCTGGGAGATCGGACGGCACATCGTCGAGTATGAACAAAAGGGCAGCGAGAAAGCCGAGTATGGCTCCTATCTTCTCGACCGCCTGGCAAAAGACCTTACTTTGGCTTATGGCAAGGGCTTTACCCGAACCAATGTGGTGTATATCAGAAAGTTGTTCCTCTTATACCCAATTGGTCAGACGGTGTCTGACCAATTGACATGGTCGCATTACTGCGAGTTGTTGACCCTTGACGATAATCTGGAGCGTGGATTTTACGAGCAACAATCCATCAGGGAGCGGTGGTCCGTAAGCGAATTGAAACGGCAGAAGAAATCCGCGCTTTTTCTTCGTTTGGCAAAAAGCCGCGACAAGGCAGGCATCCTGAAATTGGCCGCGCAAGGTCAAATTCCCGAAACCCCCGATGAGATACTGCGCGACCCGTACATATTGGACTTTCTTCAAATTCCGGAGCAGCACCGCTACTCGGAGGCCGAGATCGAGGCCCGCATAATCGAACATCTGCAACATTTTTTACTCGAACTCGGCAAAGGATTCACTTTCGTGGGACGGCAGTACCGCATCTCTTTTGGTGGCCGGCATTATCGGGTTGATTTGGTGTTTTACCACCGCATACTGCGGTGCTTTGTGCTGATTGACCTAAAAATAGATGAGGTCGAGCATGGTGATATCGGCCAAATGAACCTCTACCTCAACTATTTTCAAAAGGAAGAAAACCTGCCCGATGATAATGCCCCCATCGGCATCATTCTCACCGCCCACAAAAACGACGTGCTGGTGGAATATGCGCTCGGGGGGCTGAGCAACCAGATTTTTGTCTCTAAATACCAACTCTATCTGCCCGACAGGGAATTATTGGAGACACAGGTGCGGCTCATTATGGAAGCGGAAGACTGACCGGCATGTTTTAATCTTCAGCCACTGGCTGAAGAATCGCCTCACCCCATCTCCACCACCTCACTCAACCTTTCCACCCACTCCTCCAACGTCATACAATCAAACTCCTCATCCCCGAACGGCAACCCCTCCGCCTCGGGCAGGTTGGAAATACCTTCGGCCATACTGCGCCGGTAATGCTCCTGCATTTCCGCTGGCGTGACCTCCTGCCAGGCCTCGCGCAGGCGGGCGGCCACGTGCGACCAGGCATCGCTGCCGGCAATAGCGGTGTCGAAAAGTTGTGCGGGTGTAAGGCCCGGTTCCGGCTCGGCGCCCAGGTATTCCCGGAGGAGCGGCTCCACGGCCACGCCCCGGTCGCGGGCGTCCTGGATCAGGGAGGCGATACAGCAGGAAATGGCGAAGACGTGATCCTCGTAGTTGAGAATTTCCCCTTCGTAGCAAGCGACGCACAGGCATTTGAGGGACTCGTCGCGGTGAATTTTGGCGTGTTGGAATATCATAAGGATTCGATTTTTTGAAAATCCCGGTAATGCCGGTACAGCCAGTTGAAAAACTGCCGGTGGCTGGCGATTTGTCCCCCGGCGTTGATTTCCGTGTGGCCGCCGATGATGATGGCGGCGCGGCCGGTATCGCGCATGCACGCCAGCGCGTGAGCGACCATGACGTGATCGAGCGCTTTGAACGGATACCCGAAATCGCGGTTGACCTCGGCCAGCCGACCGAATGGCGGATTGGTGAGCACCGCATCGAAGGCGCGGTGGAACCGCTCCGGAAATGGTACGGACGCATCCAGGTGGTGAATCTCCCGGAAAGGTTGGGTTTTCAGGTGGGTATACCGCACCGGGTCGATTTCGTTGACCACGGTTATTTCCTCCGGGTAGAAGATGGTCAGTAGGCCATTTCCGGCAGACGGCTCGAACACGCTTTTCGTGTCGCGGTCGTAGGTAAACCAGCCGGCCAGCCAGGCAATCGGCGCACTGGTGCTGTATTGCTGGAACACCTTTTTGTGGCTGTCGAGGCCGGTGTAGGTGGGTTGAACGCGCCGGTAGAAATCCACCATGGCATCGAAGGCGGCGGTTTTGTCGTCCTCGAAAATGTGGGCGTTCACTAATTTCCGGTACCAGTTTACCCAACAGAGTTCCGTCAGTTCCCAGAGGTATTTTTCGTTTCCGGTGTCGATGCCGGCGGCAGCGGCGATTTTGCGCAGCCCGGTGACGGTCAGTTTTTTGCCTTCCCGGAACGCCTGTTGAACACCGCCGGTGTAGGCTTCGATGCTTTGGGCGGGGTCTGTTTCAATGGGAGTGTTTGGGCTTTCCACCTGGTTGAGGTACTGCCCGATCACCTTTTGCTCCCCGGCATCCAGGGATTCGACGATGATCCGCTCGAAGGCTTCCGCCGGACTTACCTTGTGTTCCTCGCCGAACAGGGACTCGCCCTGGTTGGCCTTTAGGGTTTCGTTGTACCGGGCGATGGCAGATTTGAACGCTCGCTGCCCGGTATTCATCAGGCGGTTCAGCACCAGCATTTCGCGGGAGTGCGGTTCAGTGTCCAGCAAGTTTTGCTGGCCGATAAAATCCGCGAAGGACAGTTTGGACGCCTTCATTTTTTGCTGGAACACCACGGCGGCGTTGATCGCGTCGCCCAGCCGGGCGCCGGGTGTTGGCAGGGCGATATTGTCCATAAGGACGGGCAGGGCATTGACGATAGCCTTGCGCAGGCTGGCCACGCCGTCGGTTTCGGCGGCCTGTAAAGCGGGCGGGCGCAGCACGATGGCAGCCAGGGTCATTTCCACAAAATACTTTCCCGTCTCCGTAAAATGCCCGTCGGTATAGTATTCCGGCACCTGCTGGCGGGTGAGCAGGTTGCAGGAGAGCAGCATGTCGAGCAGTTGTTTTTGCGCGCCGGCGTCGGCGTAGAACTCGCTCATGGTGTCGTCGTCCTCGAACAGTTTGGGAATTTGTTTGCCGCAGGCCGTGTTTTCGCGCAGGATGTTCGACAGTTTGACGGTCTTGTCCACCGGCCGCTCAGATTTGGTGCTGGCCTGGTTGTACTTGGTCAATTCCTCGGTGGTGAGCGCCGGAATGTCGTAGTCGATGCGGACCAGAAACGGCGCTTCGATCTGTCCATCCCGGCCGGCAAATACGGTGCGGTCGGCAAAATCCTTTTCCGGGATGCCGAAGGCCGAAAGTTCTTCTTGCAGGAAATCCCGGTAAGCCTGGTAACGAGTCGGGTATTTCGTGCGAGCCAGTTTGGTGGACATAGTCCGGTTATTTCCGCTGACCACAAAACCCTCCTTATATATAATAGGTGTGCCCTCCGGGGTGCGGCCGGTGCTGACGAGCAGGCCCGGCTCCAGGTTGCGGGCGTATTCGTCCACCAGTGCCTGGGCGCCCGGATCGCCCGCGTAGTTGCGGTCGTTGACGTTACCACCGGCAGGGTTACGAGGGTAGCCCGGCGTATCGGCAAAGGTCAGTTCGTCGTGGCTGGCTTTGATGTGGGCCAGGTCCACGACGGCAAACTGCCCCTGGTGTTGTTCTCCATTGGGCAGGTAGATGACCGTTTTTTTGCCGGGGAGGAAGGGAATGGGGTTCATGGCCAGGCGTTTTTTTCAAAAATGGTTTCGGCCAGCCACAGGGCGACCATTTCCGGATCGGCTACCGGGCGTTTCATATGGTGGTATTTGGCGATGGCTTTCACTGTTTCCGGTTTTAGCCTGCGGAGCCGGGCTTGGAGGTAGTCCCTGAAATCGAAAGGGTCGTAGAGGCCGGTTTGGCGGCGGAGGGATTTTAGGTCGCGGTAGGTGGGTGGGACGGTGGGTGGGCGATGGGGTTGTTTGGAGGTGCGGGGTTTCATGTTGCAAATATAGGGCTTGTTGGAGAAGATTTGCAAGGGAAGGGCTGGGGAATATTTTTTTGGGGTGAGATTAGGACTTAAAGGAATATATGCTTGTCTTATGTATTTTTAAAGATAAAAGGGTTTACGGACCATGTTGAAAATGGGAAATGTTAAAACAAAAAAGCCCTGTTTGCTGGAACAAGCAGGGCACAATTGAGAATTGCAAATCTAAAAAGATAAAAATGTAATTGCTTCGTGAGAACCACTCAGATACACCTAATTGGCCTCTAATTATCACAAAGTTAAGTATTTGCTTATAAAAGAGCAAGTTTTATTACAAATATCTGCCTACTAATCATATACTCCCGTTGATGATGTGCTTTTAAGAGATTATAGAGATTATACACTACAGCATGCTGCTGGAATTAAGTGACCTGTTCAAAAGACTGAAGTTAGGGGTTTCCTGCAACTGAGATTGTGACTGGACTAGATGAACAAGTACCAAATCGGCCAGGGAGGTAAAATTGCCGCAACATTGTTTGCTAATTTCAAAAAAGTTGTTATCTTTGTAACAAGATTTGGCCGAAAATATATCCGGATAGGCTGAAATTCTTATTTTAAGAATTGTTTTCATTTGGTTTTTTGGGGTTTATTAGCCGTGTGGCACGATCGTGTCATGGCTGTTTGCTGGAACAAACAGGGCACATTTGAGATAATCATTGCAAATCAAAAGATGAAGGTGTAAAAGGCTCCCTTCAAAAGAGACGGCATCTGCTGGCTACACTTCCCATCACTTTTATGGTTTTTATAAGAAAAACTTACACTGCGATAAGCTGAGCGGGTTTCCTCTGTTTTTGAGCAAGAGCAAGTTTCTTATTCTAAATTGTCTTTATCTATGGGACGAAGCCTTGAACATCTCTGGATTCTCGCGGAAGAGAAAATTAAGCACCTGCTCAAACAGGATCAGCTAATCAATGCGTCTGATCTTCTAATTGAAGTAACCGAAGTGTTTGATAAAGCATCACTTAACGAGGCAATTGTAATTGCACGAGGTGTAAGAAAACTTCAAAAGGATCAAATTGCCCTCTTAGACTATAAAACAGCAACAGAAGAAGGCAATAATCTAACCTTTCGGATAATGGAGTTATTAAATAACATATCTCCATTACCCAAAGGATATCATTCCTAACAATTTACTTTCAAATAAAAACAAACTCCCAAGTAGATGCGCATCTACTTGGGAGTTTGTTTTTATTTAAGCAGTAGTAGAGATATTTTCATTTTACAAAGTAGCCATCCCTTGCAGATCCAACTATGGATAACTTAACCAATTGTCTTGTCACCCTCTTACCTAATGCCTCTCCGCATAAAGACCTGCATCGGATAACTCGTTAATTCAGTAGCAGGATGAATCTCGTCAAATCGATCATTGTAGAAGCCGAAAAGGATTTCCTCTAACCCGTTTTTGCTGCATCACGGATATTTAAAAAAATGCTTTTCTTGAACCAGATCAAAAGCGGTCGATAGATGACATTTTTGGCAATAGTTTTAATTAGTGCCTAAAATTTGATATTTTAATTAATTACCCCTATCTTTGAACCCATGACAACTCACGCCACAAAAATTGATCTAACCACCTCCATTTCAGCCGCTTTTGCCAAAAAGGCCCTCCTCTCCAAGGGCGAGTTGCTGCATTGGTTAGAGGATTTTTACCCCGACGTAGCCGAAGAAACACTCATTTGGCGGATCCATGACCTTAAAAACCGGGGAGTTTTAGAAAGCCCTGGGCGCGGGATGTACCGCTTGGGGAAAACGAAAACAATTCAACCGGTGTTTGGCGACATCGCCCGGCGTATTGCCGCCGAACTTTCCCATGAATTGCCATTAGTTAAGACCTGCATTTGGGAAACCCGGTGGATAAGTGGCTGGATGGAATTGCAGTCGCCTTCCAACTGGACCATCGTGGAAGTAGAAAAAGAAGTGCTTGAATACGTTTTCAATATCCTAACCGGGATTACTGATAAAGTTTTTCTCGACCCGGACCGGAAGGTGGTGGACTTGTACATCCTGCCGCTCAACGAAGCGGTTATCGTCAAGCCTTTGCTCTCCGAGGCGCCAACCATCGCTGTCGGAGAAATTACAGCCGCGGCGCCGGAAAAAATACTGGTGGACATCGTCGCTGAACCCAATTTGTTCCGGGCGCAGCAAGGCGAGCTCGACCGAATTTATGCCAATGCCTTTCGGGAAATTCCGATCAACCAGACCAAAATGCTCCGGTATGCGCGCAGAAGGCGTAAAGACGAGGTCGTGTTTGATCTGATCCCGGTGGAGTACCGCTTACCCCAAACCGCTAAAAGCCACCGATGATCCATACCGACTCTTTATCACGGGATTGGATTCAGGCCGTTGGTGAACGGCTTGGAAAAGTAGACAAGGCCTTGCTCGAAAAAGCCATTCGAGCCTTGTTCCTGGCTGAACAACTCAAGGTTCACGGCCTGAATTTCCTATTTAAGGGCGGTACTTCCCTGCTGATCCAACTTCCGTCGCCGCAGCGTTTTTCCATCGACGTGGATATTGTGACAACCGGCAATCACGCGCAGGTAGCTGGTGTTCTGGATGCTATCGTCCAGGGCGGATTTTTTCACCGCTGGGAACAAGATATCCGCGTGCAGCAGCAGCAGGATTTACCGGTCGAGCATTTCAAACTTTTCTACATCAGCAACTTTCCCGGACTCACCCCGGAGAATTACATCCTGCTCGATGTCATCTACCAGGAAAAATTACCCTCCTGGACGGAAGAAAAACCCCTTGTACACGATTGGCTTAAACCTGACGGCGAGCCGATTTTATTAAACCTCTCCACAAAAGCAGGTTTGTTGGGCGATAAGCTGACAGCTTTCGCGCCGACCACTACCGGAATTCTTTACACCAAAAATCGGCCCCTCGAAATCATCAAACAACTATACGACATCGACGTGCTTTTTGATCAGGTGGATGATTTGGCACGGGTTAAAACCGTTTTTGAACAAGTAGCCGCCCATGAAATCGCGTTCCGGAAGATTTCCATTGACTCGGCGGCGGTGCTTGACGACGCTTTCCAGGCATCGCTTATCCTTTGCAGCCGAGATGAAAATAATCCGCATTTTCAGCAGTTTAAAACCGGTATGACCAACATTAAGCCACATATTTTTCACCGGTTTATGATCGAAGATGCCATCGTCGCCGCTGCGAAAGTGATGTATCTGACCAGGTTGTTGGGCAAAGGCCACGCCGGGCCGCCGGAGCGATTTGAAAATGCGCAGGCCGTAGCGAATTGGGAAATTCCGACGGCGGATTATAACCGGTTCAACCGGTTGAGGAAGACGAATCCGGGGGCGTTTTTTTATGTTTTTAAGGCGTATCAGCAGATTTACACGGAATGATCCACCAACCGATTATAAATTCGCGGATCAAAACGATCCCTTAACAGTGGGCCAGAATAGTTTGAGGGACCGCAGAGGGATGTATGAGGTGGGTGAAAAAAACGCAGTTCCCCGCGAACGGAAAACTGCGTTTGTGTGCGGGATTAAGATGTTTAAATCTTTGCCCTCCCCCGAGGATTTTACTACTATCTTTATAAAATTAGTACTTGAGCGCAAGTCGAAAACACTAACGGAGTTTTCCTATTTTTACACCTGCTACTCCAGTGGTACTTGCCGAGCCACTCACAGGTACTGCAAAAATACGAGGATAAATTCAAATAATCAAATCAATGGGGAGCATTTCAGACTTATTAAAAGACGCAAATCTTAAGGAACCAATCCTAAGGAAGGTGATGTCGCTTGTTCCGAAAGCGGAAGAAGGGCTGCTTGTTGCCAGCGCATACAAAAAATTTATAATAGATGTATTAGCAACCCTGGGTGATCCTTACAAGAATAGGTTAGATATAGAGACAAAAAGGGCGATAGCATATTTCCGTGTTGAAAAATGTCGCTTCGAAGAAAAGAAACGTCTTAAACTAAATGGTTTAGCATTAACAGAAATACCTGATAAGGTATTCTGGCTAAAACAATTAGAAATCCTTGATTTAAGTGACAATCAACTTACTTCAATCCCTGACCAAATATCGGAGCTAGATAAACTGAAAACCCTTGTTTTATCAATTAATAAATTATCTGAGTTACCGCCTGTATTGTCAAAACTGGAGCAACTGGAAAAAATAATTATTGCACGTAATTTGATTAAGGAAGTTAGGATTGCGTCTTTTCCTTCTTCCTTACGTTGGATAAATCTTTCAGATAATCAATTGGGAGAATTCCCGCTCCAGGTTTTTCATTCACCAAAATTAACAGGGGTTTGGTTGTGTAACAATGAGATTAATGAACTAGGCAAAGAAATATACGATCATATAAAATCTCATGGCTTTCTTCACGCGATTTACTTGAAAGGCAATCCCATGAAGAAGGTTCCCATTTATACTTGGAAGGGTAATTGCCTAAAAAGTATACGAACCTATCTCGAAGCAGCTTATAAAGGGACAATTACTAATTATGAGGCAAAAATCGTACTGGTTGGTAATGGTAATGAAGGTAAAACTACTCTTAGGGCACGACTTTGCTTTCCTGATACACCACCCTCTAAAACAAGCACTACCTTAGGCATTGAAATTGAAGCGATGGATTTTCGCTCACCAATTCGTCTGTTAATTCGAGAACATGAAGTACTACGTTTTCGGGATGAAAAAAACACAATTAAATATAATGCCAAGGTTTGGGACTTCGGGGGGCAAGAGATTCAGAGAAATATACATAGTTTTTTTCTTACTGATAATGCTCTTTATTTACTATTGTGGACTGTTAGAGCAGGTGGTGAAGATAAATATGAAAACATAAAATATTGGCTTAACACTATTTATTCATATAGCCCCAATGCAAAAATTATTATTATATTGAATAAGGCATTTGATGAAAAAGGAGATGTTAAAAACCTTGAAAGGGAATATCTAAATCAAGAGGCTATAAAAAAATTGTACCCTAATGTAGTGGATTTTGATGAAATAAGTGCTAAACATGATATAGGCATTGAAGGAGAAAATGGATTGCGAGAAAAAATTCGAGTACATCTTAGGTCCCTGGAAAAAGTGGGTGAGGAACTTCCTGAATCCTGGTTTAAGGTAAAGGAAAATTTAGAACTCATTAGCAAAGAACATCCCTTTATTGATTTGGAAAATTTTCAGGATGAGGCATTGCAAAATCCTGATTTAGGATTGCAGGGAGAGGATGAATTCCAAAACATAATCAATTGGTTAAAAAATATTGGCGTGATCCTTCACTACAAGAGATATCCATTAAATCAATTTCTTTTTTTAAAGCCAGAGTGGATAACAAAGCCGGTTTATAAAGTCCTTCTTGATGAGGAAGGGTTTATTCGAGCAAATAATGGCCAGTTCTCACGTAGAGAGTTTAAAAAATTAAGCGGATTGGATAAAAGTAATGAGGCAGATATCGTCCTTAATTTGATGGTGCATTTTTACCTATGCGTAAAATTGTATGAGGAGCAAGATGAATTTATTGTCCCACAACTGCTAAGAGATATGGATGAAGACGAATTGCAAAATCTGAAGATTAATCAATTTCAAATAAGATATGAATATAATTATATCTTTCAACCTAAAGGGTTATTAAACAGATTTATCGCTCAATGCTATCGCGAACGACTAGTGAAAAATCAACAATATTGGAACAACGCAATAATCCTCCAAACTGAAGATGCTGAAGCCGTCGTCTTTTCTGAAATTCTTCGAAGAGATCGTATTAATATTCATGTAAAAGGCAAATCATCTTCCACATTGTTGAATATTATTAACAGTAAATTTAAGGCACTTAATGAAAACGCCCAAATTGAATCTGAACTAATCTACTGTAATTGTCCTTTTTGCCTTCGCAATAGATCAAACCCTGCTACGTACCATCGAGGAGTAATTGATGATATGCGCAAAAAAGAGAAGACTCTAATACAATGTACAAAATGCTATGAGATGGTACCTATTGCGATGTTGTTTAACGAACCAGATAAACGCATAAAGCAATCTCAAAATGAAACTGCGAACCAGCCTACTACGAATATTTATGACATAAGTGCAGATAGTGTAATCTTGGGTAGTAATATACAAGCAGGTGGTAGTGTTGAGGTTGGGGATAGGACGGAGTAATTACTCTATTCTCTTTAATATTTCTCCTACCTCGGCATAAATTTTGCCTAAATATTAAGTTATTTGCACCTGGACATTTACAAAACCAGCATCTCCACATGGCCGAACACGACCTCGAACGCACCCTTTGGGCCGCCGCCGATAAACTCCGCTCCAACATGGACGCCGCCGAATACAAGCACGTGGTGTTGGGGCTCATCTTCCTGAAATACATTTCCGATACGTTCGAGGCCAAGCGCCAATGGTTGGCCGACCATGCCGCCGATGGGTACGATCCGGAAGACCGCGACGAGTATCTCGGCGATAAGGTGTTTTGGGTGCCGGCAGATGCCCGCTGGCCCAACATCCAGCGCAACGCGAAACAACCGGAAATCGGTAAAATGATCGACGCAGCGATGGACGCTATCGAACGGGACAATGCCCCCCTGAAAGGCATATTGCCCAAAGACTATGCCCGCCCCGACCTCGACAAAACCCGCCTCGGCGAACTCGTGGACCTGATCTCCAACATCGGTTTCAATCAGCCGGGCCATACCGCCAAAGACCTGCTCGGCCGGGTGTACGAATATTTCCTCGGCCAGTTTGCCGATGCGGAAGGTAAAAAAGGCGGACAATTCTACACCCCGGAAAGTATTGTACGCCTCCTGGTGGAAATGTTGGAGCCTTACAAAGGCCGCATCTACGACGGTTGCTGCGGCTCGGGCGGCATGTTCGTGCAGTCGGAAAAATTCATTGAGGCGCACGGGGGCCGGCTCGACGACATCAGCGTGTACGGACAGGAGAGCAACCCCACTACCTTGCGCCTGTGCAAAATGAACCTGGCCATCCGGGGCATCGAAGCCAATATTCAGTTGGGCGACACCTTCCACCAGGACAAACACCCCACGCTGAAAGCCGATTACATCTTAGCCAATCCGCCGTTCAATATCAGCGATTGGGGCGGCGAACACCTGCGCAACGACGACCGCTGGCAATACGGCGCACCGCCCACTGGAAATGCCAACTATGCCTGGCTGCAACATTTTATCTGGCGCCTGGCGCCCACAGGAACCGCCGGCATCGTGCTGGCCAACGGCTCGATGACCTCCAACAGCGGCGGAGAAGGCGACATCCGCCGCAACCTGATCGAAGCCAGAGTGGTGGATTGTATGGTGGCCCTGCCTTCCCAACTGTTTTACAACACGATGATTCCCGCCTGTCTGTGGTTTCTGGCTCGCGACCGGAGCAATCATAAATTCCGGGACCGGCGAAACGAAATCCTTTTTATAGATGCCCGAAAAATGGGACAAATGCTCAGCCGACGGCACCGGGAACTGGCTACGGCAGACATTGAAAAAATAGCTGCCACCTACCACCAATGGCGCAACCCCGGCGACGCCTTCGAGGCGGTAAAAGGCTTTTGTTATGCCGCCACGCTCGATGAGGTACGCGCAAACAACTACGTGCTCACGCCGGGCCGTTTTGTGGGGGCTGAAGACGTAGAAGACGACGGTGTGCCCTTTGAGGAAAAAATGAACGTGCTGACTGGACGTTTGGCAGAGCAATTTGCGGAAAGTGCTCGGCTGGAAATGTTGATCCGGGAAAAATTGAAGGAGGTGGGGTATGAGCTCTGAAAGCGTAAAAACCATTGAACTAAATCAAATTGCAAAAGTTTTTGACTGTCCACATTCAACACCGAATTGGACAGAAAATGGAGTTTTTGTTATACGAAGTTGGAATGTTCGAAATGGGCGGTTAAACTTTGATAAAAGTAGTTTTACGGACGAGAATACATTTCAAGAAAGAATCCGAAGAGCAACTCCGAAATTTGGCGACTTAGTTTTGACAAGAGAGGCACCTATGGGTGAAGTTTGCATGATTCCCGAAAACATAAAATGTTGCCTGGGGCAAAGAGTAGTTTTGATTAAGCTAGATAAAGAGAAAGTTGACCCCCATTATCTTCTTTTTTCTTTTCAGGCTCCTTTTGTTCAAAATCAAATCTTAGCAAGCGAAGGGACTGGTTCAACAGTAAGCAATTTGCGGATTCCGCTGATTGAATCATTGAAATTCTCCCTCCCACCTCTCCCCTCCCAACGCCGCATCGCCGCCATCCTTACTGCCTTGGACGACAAAATCGAACTGAACCGCCGAATGAACGAGACGCTGGAAGGGATAGCGCAGGCGGTGTGGGGGGAGTGGTTTGGGAAATATGCTAGTAGTGAATTGACTGAATTGGGTGAGGTTGTAGAATTCAATCCACGCGTTTCCATTGCACAAGGTGAAGAGGTTGTTTATGTCGAAATGAAAGACTTGCCACAGAATGGCATGTGCATATCCGGCTTTGTTCATAAGCCATTTACCAGTGGCTCTAAGTTTCAATCAAATGATACGCTTTTAGCGCGGATTACGCCTTGTTTGGAAAATGGGAAAACAGCTTATGTCAATTTTTTGAAGCCCAGTGAAAAAGCCTTTGGATCAACAGAATTTATCGTGATGCGAGCAAAAGAGGAAGTTAGCCCGTATTTCGTTTATTTAATTGCTCGCGAAGAAAATTTCAGGCAGTTTGCGATTAATAGCATGGTTGGTAGTTCCGGGCGACAAAGGGTTCAAACAGAGGTCTTGCCTTCATTTGAAATTGCAAAGCCCAATTCTGCGGACATGGCACGGTTTCATAAATTTGCTCAACCAATCTTTGAAACTATTCATCAAAACACTCTCCAATCCCATACCCTCACTGCCCTGCGCGATGCGTTGTTGCCGCGATTGATGCGGGGGGAGATGAACATCTAAAAGCCATTTCCAATGAAAAAGATTTTCGCCTTACAAGGCAAAGCTAACTCCGGTAAAACAGCGACTTTCTACTTGCTGGGTCAATTCATGCAGAATTTTGGGTACATTATACTGGAAGGTAACCTACTGGAACGGTTGGCGCGTCATTCAAGGCGAGGTGATTTTTGGCAGATTTTCGAAAAGGATGGAATACTTATCGGCGTAGTGAGTGCCGGTGATTTGTACAAGATTGTAAAACAGCAATTGAATTCGCTTATTCAAAATCATCATTGCGTCATTATACTTTGTACGTGCCGGTCCTACGACAAGAAAACGCCGGGAACAGTAGCGGCAATCAATGAAGTATCTGGATATGAGAAGGAGTTTATTCGAAAGGAATGGGAGCCCGATCCATCAAAATTTGATGCATCAAATCAGGGATGTGCTGAGGTACTATTTAATATGTTGGAATCCTATTTGAATTTCAATGGTCATCTCGGTAATGAGTGAGGTCGGTAAAAGACAATGTTTTGAATGTTGGAAAGGCAAGTCAATAATTCAAACTTCAAGTCTACACCAAAATTTAAAAACCTGGCACCATGAAAGAAAAAGCCTTAAGTACTCTGTTGGAATGGCAAAAAGATTTAGTAAATGTTTCTTTTGATGACATAACGGATTTGATGAGTAATCAAATCCGCCTATTCCCTTTTTCAACTGCAATCATCCATAAAGGGGCAATAATCGAACGAGTGCGTTATAATGAACCTGGCAAGCCTTTTTTTACAAAGGAAGCTGATATTTCCTATATCCGTGATCCAGATACAATCAAGCAATGTCTAATAAATTTTGGTCGATGTAATAAACCATTTACTCCATGTTTTTATGGCTCGATCGAATCTTTTGAAATTCCGCAACCAAGAGCTACTGCATTAAGCGAGGCAAGAGCCTTTTATACCAATATTGAAAATGAAAGTTATGAAGGAGATACGTTTACGGTTGGTAGGTGGATCACAAACAGAGATTTTGTATGTGCCGAAATTATTTTTGCTCAGAAAGCCATATTAGAAAATAGTTATGTAAGCCGGTCTTATCGAGACCGACTTAAAGAATTAGTTGTCTATCCCGATAAAACGTTTAATCTGAATTTGACAAAATTCTATAGCGAAGAATTTGCAAAAATGATTCAGAGGGGTGATGAGTTTAATTATAAAATTTCAGCTGCTGTTTCAGAATTAGTATTTTATGTATCCGGAGTAGCTGGCATAATATTTCCAAGCGTTGCTACTGATTGTCGTGGTCTCAATATTGCCTTAAAACCAAGTGCAGTTGATAATTTTTTAGAATTTAAAGGTGCTTATACTGTAACTACTCATGGAAAGGGGAAGTACTTCCTTGTTAATCCTTTTCAGGATGTTATCTCTTGGGACAAAGGGAATGTTAACTTTAAATATCAGGACAGTAAGCACAGAATTTCTTCTGAAGAAATCAGAAAACGAGTTGATAAATTTAGAGAATAATGCGCACCCTAAACGAAGACGCCATCGAATATGACTCTGGCCGCCTGTTTCGCGACGAACTCGGCTACACCGAAATCATCTGGGGCCTACGACATTATTTGCTCGATTTCCTTGCCCAACGCTTCTTGGATACTCAAAATTTACAAAACTTTTACCAAATAGCAACATGATGCGATGTTTCGGCATAACTAAAAAGCGAAAAAGGTGTCATAATGGCTGCAAGCTTTTATTTTGCAGGCTTCATTTTTTTCAGCCTATACTTCTGTTAATCGGTATGGGTACCGCTATTATCTGGGTAACGGAGTTATTCGAATCCATCGGTCTGGAAAAACCAATTTATTATACTAAATCATATACTTCATGTGACGATTCTTTGGATATAGAAGAACCTACTATGCCATTCTCCGAGCATGACACGTTGTTCAATGTTCTGGTACTGAAATTTGAAGATATTTCGGAAAACAACAACGCGAAATGCCTGGGTCGTTTGATTGCAGAACGCCTGAAGTATATCCAGAGTACGAAAGGGTTGCGTATAAACGTAAAATATGCCAGTGACATCGAATCCCCTGAAGATAAAAAACAGGCCAGAGACCTTCAAATTGAATACCAGGCGGATTTGTTAATCTACGGGTTCGCGAACGTAACAGGAAGTTGTACCGATGCGGAAATGTGCTTTAGATACAGTTTATCGGATACAATAGCCAATGTATTGATACCCGACAGTACGGTTAGGACGGATAGAAAGATGAACCTGTTTAAGGTCAACTCCTTTGAAAGTATTCTGACTGGCGACCTGAAGGTCGATGACCAGAGTTTCGAAGCATGGATCGAACCCTATATTGCATTGAAAGACAACGAATTGGCTAAAGCCATCAAGTTGATAGAATCCTATTTTGGCGATACATTGGCATTGCATAATGAGGCACGTGAGGAGATATATCGTTTGAGTGGCATCCTTTATACCGAATTGCTGAATGACAATCAAAAGGCGGCTGATTATTTCTCTAAAGCCATTGAAAGGAAGCCGAAAATGGCTTCCGCCTATTACAGTAGAGGTATTGTATTAGCAGAAATGGAAAAATACGGCGAGGCTTTCAGGGACTTTTCAACCGCTATTCGTATTAACCCGGAATACGCGGAAGCATATGTAAACAGAGGGATCATTAGTAGCTTGGGCAATAAATTTGATGAAGCGAGGAAGGATTTTGATGCGGCTATACGGATCAATAACAACCACGAATTAGCATACTTCAACCGAGGAGTGACCCATTACAAACAAAATGACAGGGCAGCTGCTTTGAAAGATATAAGTAAGGCCATCAGCCTTGATCCTTATTTTATGGAAGCCTACGCGGGCAGGGGTGCACTCTATTGCGAAGACAATAATATGACAAAAGCCTTTGAGGACATAGACCTGGCAAGCATGATGAACCCGCATAATGTCACGGTCAAAAAACTTATGGAAGACAATGGGTTGAACAGATTTCGGTACGTGGATAAAAAATACAAAATGGGGCAAACCTGGAAAAGTAACAATAAAGCCGGAATGCCTTCTTATACTTTGACGATACTCAGAACGGATTCGATCCAAGGATATGGCGTCATTATCCACGTATCGTTGAGTAACATTGACTTTGGTGAAGCGGACGCTCCATTCGAAGAGGTTGGCTATATGCCCTTTGCAAAAGAAGCAATCGATAACAGCCAAATAGAATTGGTGGGTAATATCAGTAAATTGCCGGCTTTTGAAGAAGGATATGTCGATTGGAGGGTAACGGTTAATAAACAGCAAGGTGGCGTATTCACCATCTCTGTGGAAGACTTGCTTATAGCGCTTAAGCAGCAGGAGTTCAGTCAGGCGCAGTGATTTTTTGAATACGAACGGATGTATCGTAAATATTTGATTGGCAAAATATAGAACTAAAAAAGCCTCATTTGATCTAAGACGCTGATTTTCAAAGATTTTTTCTTTTTATTTCAAATATTCTTTGTGCCTTAATTTTTACAAATCGTAATGCGCACCCTAAACGAAGACGCCATCGAATACGACTCTGGCCGCCTGTTCCGCGACGAACTCGGCTACACCGAAATCATCTGGGGTCCCGACATCGCTCCGGAGGGTGCGCGCCCGCAGGAACGTGAGTTTCAAGAGGTCGTGTTGCGGGACCGGTTGGCACAGGCCATTGGCCGGCTTAACCCGACGTTACCCACAGAAGCGCGGGAAGACGTAGTGCGCAAAGTCATGCGAGCCGAAGCAGTCGACGTATTGGCCAATAACCACGCTTTTCACCGCCTAGTCACCGAAGGAGTAGACGTGACTTTCCGGAACAAACAAGGCGAAGTGCGCACCGACAAAGCCTGGCTGTTGGACTTCGAATATCCGGAGCGCAATGAGTTTGTGGCAGTGCGGCAACTGACCGTCATCGAAAATCACAAAAACCGCCGGGCCGATACGGTCATTTACGTCAATGGTTTGCCCCTGGTGTTGCTCGAATTTAAAAACCCCAACGACGTCAACGCTACGCTGGAGAATGCCTGGAACCAAATCCAAACCTATAAAAAGGAAATAACGGTACTCTTCCGATACAATGCTTTTTGCATCATCGGCGACGGGATCCACGCCCGAGCTGGCACCATTTCGAGCGATTACAGCCGCTTCATGCCCTGGAAAAGTACCGATGGCGTACACGTCATCGAGCCGGGCCGCCCCGACCAGGAAACCCTGCTCCGGGGCATGCTGAACAAAAAAACGCTGCTCGACCTGCTGCGGCATTTTATCCTGTTCGAGGAAACGCGGGAAAAGACGATCAAAAAAATTGCGCAGTATCACCAATACTATGCCGTCAATAAGGCCATTCAAACTACTATCACAGCCACCTCTCCGGAGGGCGACCGCCGGGGTGGTGTGGTATGGCATACGCAAGGTTCCGGGAAGAGTTTGAGTATGGTATTTTTTGCCGGCAAATTGGTATTGGCGCCGGAAATGGAAAACCCCACGCTCGTCGTGCTCACCGACCGGAACGACCTGGACCAGCAGTTGTTCGGCACCTTTTCCGCCTGCCGGGGTTTGTTACGGCAGACGCCCAAACATGCCGAAGGCCGCGATTCGCTGAAAGATTTGCTTGGAGTGGCGTCCGGGGGCATTGTATTTACCACGCTCCAAAAGTTTTTGATCCTGGAAGAGGCGGGTTTCGACGAAGCTGGCAAACGCAAAATGGTGGCCGCGAAATACCCCATGCTTTCCGAACGCCGGAATATCGTCGTCATTGCCGACGAGGCGCACCGCAGTCAATACGATATGATCGATGGTTTCGCCCGGCATTTGCGCGATGCCCTGCCGTATGCCACTTTTTTAGGCTTCACCGGTACGCCCATCGAAAAAGCCGATGCCAGCACCCGTGCCGTCTTTGGTGAATACGTGGATGTGTACGACATCAAACGGGCGGTGGATGACGGCGCGACGGTGCCGATCTACTACGAAAGCCGCCTGGTGAAAATCAAACTCGACGAAGAAGCCGCGAAGGTGCTCGACGAAAAAGTTAATGAACTGCTCGAAGATGTCACGGAAGCCGACGAACCTACCGAGCGCCAGCGGCGCAAGGCAAAATGGGCGCGTATCGAGGCCGTGGTCGGCAGCCAACCCCGCCTGGTGCAAGTAGCCGCCGATATAGTCCAGCACTTCGAGCGCCGGAACGACGCCGGTTTGAGCAAAGCGATGATCGTCTGCATGAGCCGTCGCATCTGTGTGGACCTGCACGACGAAATCAAAAAGCTGCGCCCGGATTGGTACGACTCCGACGACCAAAAAGGCGCGATGAAAATCATCATGACTGGAGCCGCATCCGATGGCCCGGATTGGCAGGAGCATATCCGGAACAAACAACGCATCGAGCTTATCGGTAACCGCCTGAAAAATCCCGACGATCCCTTAAAACTCGTCATCGTGAGGGATATGTGGCTTACCGGATTCGATGCGCCCTGCCTGAATACGCTCTACGTGGATAAGCCCATGTGTGGGCACAACCTGATGCAGGCCATTGCCCGCACCAACCGGGTGTTTCGCGACAAATCCGGCGGCCTGATTGTGGATTACATCGGCATTGCCTACGACCTGAAAGTGGCCCTCGAAAACTACGTGGAAAACGGTGGCCAAGGCAAACCGACTTACGATGAAAAAGAGGCGGTGTTCGCTTTTAAATTGCAATACGAAAAGGTGACTTCGCTTTTCGCGAAAACGGCCGACCGACCGGGCTTCAACTACAAATTTTATTTCCGGCTTGAAAAAGCCGCCGACCGCCTCGAATACATTGCCGACGCGATGGATTACCTTGCTGCTTTGCCCGAAGGTAAAAAACAATTCCGGGAGTTTGTTTACGCCCTACTCAAAGCTTTTGCCCTTGCCGGCGCCGACGACGAGGTATTGAAATATCGCGACGAGGTGCAGTTCTTTCAGGAGCTGCGCAATTACATCATCAAAACGCAGGAGCAGGACGCCGGCGACCGCCGCGCCGCCAAAACGGACGGTGGGCCCTCGGCAGTGGATACCGCTATTCGGCAATTGGTGAGCGAAGCGGTGATCAGTGAAAACGTAGTGGATTTATTCGCCCTGGCCGGCATCCCGAAGCCGGATATTTCGGGCATTCTCTCCCCGGAGTTTATGCACGAGGTCAAAGACCTGAAACGCAAGAACCTGGCCGCCGAAATGCTGCGGAAAATCCTGGGCGACGAATTGCGCCTCATTGCTCGCTCCAACCTGGTACAGAGCCGCAATTTCTCTGAAATGCTCGAAAATGCCGTGCGCCGGTATCAAAACCAGATGATCACCACCGTCGAGTTCATCGAAGAGATGATCCAGATGGCCAAGGGTATAAACAAGGCCAAACACCGGGGTGAGGAATTAGGGCTAACGGAAGGCGAGGTAGCCTTTTACGATGCCCTCGAAACGAACGATAGCGCGGTGGCCGTTTTGGGGGATGAGGTGTTGAAACAAATTGCCCTCGATTTGTACCAAAGTTTCCGGGAAAACGCGTCGATTGACTGGTCGGTGAAAGAATCGGTGCGGGCGAAGTTGCGGTCGAGCATCAAGCGGGTGTTGCGGAAACATGGGTATCCGCCGGATAAGCAGGAGCAGGCGGTACGGTTGGTGCTGAAGCAGGCGGAGTTGATGGCAGGGGAAGAATAAGATGAAAAGTCAATCATTTAAAACACCAAATATCATGTTTGAAACTGCACTCAAGTACGTTTTGGGCCTTGTTATCGAAAATGAGGAGGTCAAAAAATTTCCTAAGGATTTTATTACGACATCCATGAAATGGGTGCGTTCCTGGTTCCTGGTTGACGATCCGATCGCTGAGGCCGTCATCAACACGCCGGGCAATGATGCACTTAAAAAGACTGTTGTTGAGCAGAAACTGCCCAAATTACTGGAAAACGAGCAGTTTATAAAAGAACTGCATGAGCAAATTCAGGCCTTTACTGTACAACGGGAGCGTTTGAAAAACGTGGTGGATAATTCCAACGTGGAGGTACAAGGGAATATGCATATCGGTGATCGGGGCGCCGCTTCTGGAGACGATTACGATCAAAAGAATGTGGTAAAGGGCAGTACGATCAAAACGGGCGGAGATTTCCGTTTAGGCGACGATATTGTTCATGCCGGTGGCAATGTTCACATCGGCGACGTGAATTATTACGGTGATGTGCCCGGCAAGCCGGCAAGTGCAGCCGAGGCTTCCGATTTTAAAAAATCCATGCGTACTTTGATTGCGGCTAATCGAGCCGAAGAGGCTCTCCCACAAATTATAGATTATACCGAAGTGAACGCTCCTCATTTTCTGGATGATGTATTACTTTTGTCTGGGCGATGGGATACCTTGGCCCGGAAAGAACGTACCGGTGTGCTTTCCAACGGTGATGCTAATGTGGAACGGAATCAAATTGTTTCGGCGTTGTTGGGAGTGGTGGGGAAGTTGAAATAAAAAGTGTAGGCCAATATATTCCTCGTTTGGCTGAATCCTAAAAATATCCTGGTTTTCAGGATATTGTGAAATCAATCAGGCAATGGGAGCATGAGCCAATATTTCAAATCCCTACTACTTTAGCCATAGCCTTTTTTATTCAGAGAACTTTATACCTTGCTTTTCTATGAGAACAGGCACTTGTCTTTTTTAAGGCTTAATTGATATGATGAAAAAAAACATTGTTGATAGTAGTTCAATTACCGCCCACAGGGGTGATGTACTAATCGGCGATAAGAACATTACCATCAATATAAACGGAGATCTGCCCGCGGCAGACGCCGAAACATGGAATATTGAGGAACTACTTTCATTAGTTGACCGGAACTTGCAGGATTCTGAAATGAGTAAGCGATGTAAAGGGCAAGGCATTAGTACTATTTTTATTCATGGCTACGAACACCACCGGCATGATCTGTATGTGGAACGCCTGGCCAAATTCAGAATAATGAATCTGTTGGGTATTCCGAGCAAACCCTGCGAGATATTCTTTTTCAATACGCCCGAATCCTTTTTGGATGAGTCCAAATACAGGATGGAGGTTGTGGCCGATATCAGCCGCAGGTATTTTTCCGGACTGACGGGCCATGAAACGATAATCGAAACATTAAGAAAACGGAACAAAGGGGCCAGTATATTCTATACCTCGCTGCCTGCGCGACTCCCTTTGGGTGTCTTGGACAGTATATTGAAAACCCATACCAATTTTTGGCATACCCAAACAAATTTGGGTGCCAAACAGCCCTTGCTGGTTATTGCCTATGTCGGGTATCCTTCCGGAGATTCTTTGTTCGGCGCCCTGTTCCGCAGGCAGGCACGGGCCAAACCGAGAGAAATCCTGTCCGCATTTGCCGGCGCTATGCCGCAAGCCGTTGTGTTACCAGAGTTCGAATTTATCCGGGATCCGGATGTTGCCAATTGGTTTATGGAACCCGAATTTCAGCAATGTCGACGGATACACCAGTTCAAGACAAATCTTATGCTTGAGATTGGGAAGGTATTAAAATCCAAAAGCAATGTGCCATTGAAGGACATTGCTGACATTGCCCATAACGTTGTCAAATTAAACAAGTAAAGTAAGCCCATGGATTTTCCATTTTTTTCAGGCCACAGGCAGGAACCGGCATCTGCCGACTTGCTCCAGTCCATCCCTCCTTCGCGTTTTAAAGAAGAAATCGACCCTCAAAATTACACTACCGATCCGGCCCTAGCCAATGCCGCTAACATTGCAATCCTGATGGGTAAACCGCTCTTGCTGACAGGGGAACCCGGCACGGGTAAAACCCAATTTGCTGCCCGGCTGGCATGGGAACTCGGACAAATGGCTTTGTTCAAGTTTGAGGCTAAATCCAACAGCAAAGCCAGCGACTTGTTTTACTTCTTCAACATGGTCGGGTATTTCCAGTCGGCCCAAACGAAAAAACCCACCGCTGCCAAAGAATTTATCACTTACAATGCATTGGGGCAGGCTATTTTAAGGACTCTTCCACCGGAACAATACCAACACCTGGTGCCGCAGATTTTTGAAGGAGGCCAGCAGTTCAGGTCTGTGGTGCTGATTGATGAAATTGACAAGGCGCCCAGAGACTTCCCGAATGATATATTGAATGAATTGGAAGGCCTGTATTTCCGAATACCTGAACTCGAAAACCAATTGGTGACAGCAGAACCCGCACTCGCTCCTATCGTCGTCATCACCAGTAATTCGGAACGGAACCTGCCGGAAACCTTTCTGCGGCGTTGCATTTACCACCATATCGTATTTCCAGACGACAGGGAGAAACTGACAGCCATTGTGGCCAAACGCCTGGGCGCTACCATTTTACCCCAGTCCTTGTTCCTTGATGCCATCGACGTGTTCCTGAACCTCCGAGCGACGGACGGGTTGATGAAGAAACCGACCATCGGAGAGTTGTTGCTGTGGTTACAGGCGATCAAAGGAGTGGCACGGGAGAACCCGCCTGAGCGATTGTCACCCGAATTGGCAACCCAAACGCTGGGCGTCCTGATTAAAAACAAGGAAGATCTGGATTTAGTAAAAGCGACACAATCGTCATGGGAGCCCATTTCGAACGACTAAACTGGCCTGCCGAAGTCGCACTACCAGAAATAGACGGTTTTGTGGAATTCCTCAAAGCGCACGGGTTTTCTATCGGGGTGTATGAACACATACAAACCGGGCAACTCATATCCAACCTTTTACTCAAGGGGAATGTCCTGGCAACTACCCGCGATGTTTTAACCCATATAACCCCGCTTCTATGCAAAAACCAGGCGCAACAAGCCGAAATCGAGGGACTTTTCGCTGCCTGGCTGGAACAATTCGACCGCCCGGACGAAGAGAATCCTTCCGACCTTCAGACAGACATAAAAAAGCAAAAAAAGCGAAATATCGTCTGGATCTTGCTGACCGTCGCTGCAGTGACGGTTCTTTTTATCTACGGGGCAACCAATCCCGCCCCATCGAACAACCTGAGTTCGTTACTGAATGGCCTGTTTGGCCTTCCCGGAGCCACACAGGATACATTGCCCCCACCACCAACTGGATCAGGACCGAGCCCTAATAACCCCCAACCATTCCCGGTGTGGACGCTGGCCCTTATTGCGCTTCTGGTTTTTGCGTTGGTGACAATACGGTCCATAGGCTTTTATTCCGCCTATATGATCTTAAAAAGGAGATTCCCCAACCTGGATGAAGGATTTTCCCTGCTCAAATTACCCAAACCGCTGGTGGGAGACCGGGAGGAAATATTGCGGGCGCGAAAATGGATTTCAAGGTTTAACCGCAGGATAGAACTGGACCAACCGGTCGTTGATTTTCTGTCTGCAGTCAAGGCAACTGCTGCCAACGCCGGATTAACCACATTGCAATATGTTCCCGACCTCGTTATCCCCGAATACCTACTCCTGATTGATAAGGCTTCCGGTCGGGATGTGCAGGCGGAATCTTTAAACGATTTCCTCCAATTGTGTGATGCACAGGCCGTTCGGCACGAGGTTTTTTACTTTAACCGCGATATCCGAAACTGTTATAAAAACAGCGCCTCCGGATCGGCAGAGTTTTCCCAACTGACCAAACGCTACCCCAACCACGTCTTGCTCCTCTTTTCAACCGGCAACGGCCTCCTTCATCCGCTGAGCGGGCAAATGGAAAAATGGGCAAGCGACTTTTTACAGGATTGGCACCATAAAATATTGTTTAGCCCGGAAAACCCTCAACCTGGCCAGCACAAATACGCGGTATTTCAGAGAAACGGCTTTCAAATCTATCCCATGTCTGCCAAGGGCCTAGCCACCTTCGCAGCAACCGATATTTCACCGCAGCCGGCAAAACGGCCGGCACAAACTGCCCATTTCCTGCCCAGCCTATTGTATGACCAGCCCATGCGGTGGATCGACCGGAATAAACCGGCCGATTCGTCAATACAGCAAATGCTTGGGGTGTTGAAAGAACAGTACCTCGGCACCTATGGATTTGCCTGGCTTTGTGCTTGTGCTATATACCCGGAAATACACCTTGAACTGACGCTTTATCTGGGCAAAAACATGCTGCGGGACGACCAGGTATCTCCCGTTTTTACCCCAGCCTTGCTGTCCCGGCTAATGCAGTTGCCTTGGTTCAGGTACGCCTATATGCCCGATTGGCTCAGAAAAGTATTGCTCCATGAAATGTACCCCGGCGATGCAGGACAAGCCAGGCAACTCGTTTACAACTGGTTTTTTTCGGTAATCCATGAAAAAGAGGCCGGCGGGGCCTTAACCCTCGATATTGCCGTCAATCAAACCGCACCGGCCGGGAATATCAAGCAACATATTTTCAACAGAATAGCCCGGGCCACGCCGGACAAGAGCATATTCAAAGACTATATTTTTACCGGGTTTATGAACGACGCCCTAGCCTTCAAAGCCCCGCGCATACCAGGCGCTGCGCCGATGCAGTGGAAGCTGCCGGGTTTAAAGAAAATAGTGCTGCCGGAAATCCTAAAAAATGAAGTTCTGCCTAAAATTGTGCAGCATCTGTTGATCGCACTGGCTGCCGGACTGCTGATGAGCGTCCTGGTCTGGAAAGAAATTATACATGCGGGCAATCTGGTGAGTTGGGTCTATGGCCTGGGCTTCCTGGGACTGATCGCCTGGCTGGGCTATGATATCATCCGTAACTTGGATATCCCGAAGTTATTTCCCCGTGACATGCCGCCGGGTTTGCCTTATTTGCTGGGGTTTGAATTTGCCGAGCGCTTCAGTTACTATGGAATGCGGGCAGTTCTCGTCACTTTTCTCGCGAGTACCTTTTTCCTTAATGAGTCAGGAGATAACTTCTCCGAAGCGAATAGAATGGCCTTTGAGCATGTGCTCTTTTTTACTACATATAACTATATTATGCCCCTGATCGGCGGCATGGTCGCTGATTGGTTCTTTGGTAAATATCGCGTTACGCTGTGGTTATCCCTCGTTTATTGTTTTGGCAGTCTTATGCTTGTCTGGGCAGCAGGATTTGAAAGTCTTTGGTGGGTAACGATCAGTTTGGAATTAATTGCAATCGGAAGCTCGTCTATAAAGGCAACGATCAGCGCACTAATCGGCGATCAGTACACCAACCGGAATTATCCTTCTATGGCTAAGGCTTATTCATCGTTTTATTTCTTGGTAAATCTGGGCGCATTATTGTCAATGTTTCTGACGCCTTTTCTATATACAATTTATGGTATTACCGTAGCGTTCGCCCTGCCAGCATTTACGATGGTAACAGGAACGCTTGTATTTTGGTTGGGAAAAAAGAAAATTCGTAAGGAACAAACTTCTCTCCTGGATCGACGGATTGGATCAGATTGGATTACCCTAGTTGATTTCAAAAGCCTTTGGGGCACTATTCGTCGCGAAACAGCCCAAGCGATCCCTGTATTCAGGCAAGCCTTTGCCGTTCTTACCTTCATACCAATTTTTTGGTTATTATGGAATCAAAGCAGTAGCGATTGGATATTGCAAGCACAACACCTGGATTTAACACTTTTTGGAGACATTTCATTATCTATGGAGCAGGTTCAGACTTCAAATACTATTATGGTTTTGATCCTGATACCGGTGTTCACTAGTATCATTTATCCGTATTTCAACAAACGGGTGGCTTCAATAACGCCCTTGCGAAAAATCGGTGCCGGATTTGCTTTCACGACGCTTTCTTTTGCGATTATCGCCACGATTCAGCACCAAATTGATATGGGCGACCGCCCGTCCGTATGGTGGCAAATTTTGGCCTATTTCATTTTAACAATAGGGGAAGTCCTGATTGCTATTTCCGGGTTGGAGTTTACCTATTCCATTGCGCCAAAACGATTCAAATCCATTGGGATAGCGTTTTGGCTAATTATGATACCCGTTGGCAATTATCTGGTCAAGTTGATTTATAACACTTTTTACAAATGGGAAATTTTCTCAAACTCCCATAACGCTTACTATTTCTGGCTTTACTTTGGCATCGGTGCTGTGACTACTGTACTTTTTATTCTGGTAGCCAGAAGAATAAAATTAGGGCCGCCTGAAATGATAGGATAAAAATGGACTCTATGCAAGGTTACTGTTGTCTTGAACAAAATTATACTACTCACACCTTCCCCCATCCAAATACGTCGCTGAAAACCGAAACCCCAGATTCGCCACATAGCGCGGATCCGTGCGCAGCAGTTCGATAAATTCCAGGTGGTCCTTCCAATGCAGTCGAACCGAGCAGCCGAGCGAAAACATTCTGACTACTTTGGCGAGATAACCCAGCCGGGAGATGTGATGGTTGGGTCTGAAACATGAAGAAAAAGATACCTAAACTTGTAAAATATCGTTTTAGCCTGTATTTTTGAATTTTATTTCCAAATACGAATCATAAAACGGCATGATACTCGAGTTTAGCATCGAAAACTACAAATCTTTCCGCGAACGACAAACCTTCTCCTTAGTCCCAGATGAAGGAAAAAGTGAAGCGGCGAACCACCTGGTTTCAGTGGGAGACAAGTACACAATGCTTCGGGCAGCAGTGATATACGGGGCTAATGCTTCGGGCAAGAGCAACTTCATCAAGGCGCTGGAGGCCCTACGCAGCCTGGTGTTGTTGCCGGCGGACCGGGGGCCACGGGAGCGGTTTGCACAGTACGCTCCGTTCCAATTTAACGACCGTACCCAAAACGCACCCACCATTTTCTCTCTCGATTTTCTGCTGGACGGCATTCGCTACACCTATTCGGTGAGCATATCTGCCGTAGCGGTGTTGAAAGAAAGCCTTTATTTCTACCCCCAGGGCAGAGAGGCTAAACTGTTTGTCCGCACAAGCCAAACGTATGAATTTGGAGATTACCTCAAGGGGCAACGCTCGGTGGTGGCTGAACTGACCAATGCCAACCAGTTATTTTTGTCGAAAGGCGCCGGCAACAACATCGCACAACTGATTGATGTGTACCGGTTTTTCAGCGAATCGCTCCTGGTAATTCCTTTCGACGACGCGAAAAGCGAGGCTTTTTATCTTAACCTCATTGCGGAGCGAATATTGAAGGCGAAAAAGAACGATCTGTTTCTGCGCAATTTTACCGCTCTGCTCAAGAGCTTCGATACCGGCATTCTGGATTTTCGGGTAGAAGAACTGGAAAACCCCGGTCCAAATTCAAAATACGACATACTGACCGAGCATACCCACTTTGACAATGCCGGCAAGGAACGGGGAACCGCCACTTTCTCTCTGGAATGGGAATCGAAGGGAACGCAAAAACTGTTTGTCCTGGGCGGTTTGTTGTTGCAAGCCCTCATGCAAGGTGGGGTTATGGTGATTGATGAATTTGAACGGAGCCTGCATCCGCTGATCTGTAGTTACCTGATCCAGTTGTTTCACGATCCAAAAATCAACAGCCGGGGCGCCCAATTGGTACTGGCCACTCACGATACGAATCTGCTCAGCAGCAATGAATTCCGGCGGGATCAGATATGGATCGTCGAAAAAGATAAAACGGGCGCTTCGGAGTTGTATTCACTGTCTGATGTCACGGGTATCCTCAAAGGCGCGCCCTACGAGAAGTGGTACTTATCCGGGCGCCTGGGCGGGATTCCCGGAATTCAGAGCCTGGATTTTGAACTGAACTACGCGAGCCATGTAGCGAACTAAACGTGGGCATAAAACCATCCGGCGGCGTGTTTTGATCCTGTGTGAGGGCCAGACGGAAAAAAACTATTTCCAGGCCATCAAGGAGGACCCGGATTACAAACAGCAGTTATTGGCCGTACATCCCCAAGTTGTGGTCGCCAAGGGCCCTTCTCCGGATCAAGTCGTACAAGAGGCCATCGCCCGGGCCCGGAAAGCGCGGGAAGAGGGTAATGCCTACGACAAGAAGGGGCGCAGCACTATGCTCGCATTCAATTCCAAACATTCAACGAAAGTGTTCCAGAACCTGGACAACGCTTTCGATAGAAAGTATATGGTGTTTCAGGCTGCCCAATGTTTTAGGATTAATCAATGGCTTGCTGTAAGAAATACAAAATTGCCTCGCTCTGGGAATACAAATCCTGCGTCCCATATGTTGACTCCAGTTCTTGATATTTCTGATCAATATTCGGAAAAAAAACACGGAGCGGCTCCTTACACCGCTGTTGCCAGATTCGAATACTTTCATTGGGGAACGGATATTTCCTTCTCAATGATTCGCCTTCGGCTTTTAATTCCTTCAACCGGTTAAATTGAGTCTGCATTACCTGATTTTCGGATGAAGTATTGATTCCTAGGTCGTTTGGTAGTGAATTATCTGTCATTGGGATGAACTGCTCTTGCACGATAAAATTATTGTTTCCGCTAGTTAGATTTAAGATCGTACCGCTATTAACGATTTTCGTGCCGGGTTCAGGAAGTGAGACCTTGAGGGTCGGCGCTTTCGTAGTTTTAACCTGCCTTTTTTCGCCAGGTTGCATCAACTTTTCCAAGACGATTTGGCCAAGATAATATCTGTCTGGGAGAAGTTGAAGAGACAATCCTCGGACAATCGTTTTGTAGCCCGTTCGGGAATAGCGAATTTTGACAAGATCAAAGTTGGTTGGCCGGAGCAGCGAGACACTGTACATGCCATATGAATCCGTATACTCAAATGCGCCCATATAGTTGATGACCTCTATCTTAACGTTCTCCAATGGTGAATTATCCAGGTCGAATACCATACCTGATATAGTCAGGGAATCGATAGGAGAGGAGGTAGGGATCAAAATTCCTGCGACTTCGTCAGTCGTTTTGATCGCTTCTGAAATAGCAAGATAACCAATCAGCACGATGGCGAAAATCGCAAACCAGCGGCGATTCTCAAACCAGTTCTTCATTGTTTGAAGCTTGGTTTCTTTTTTCATTGGAATGTATTTAACGGTAACAGTGAAAACTAAATTCTGTTGGCCTGAGACTATTGATTAGTGGGTAAAAAAGTCTCAATGGTAAATCAAAAGGGCGGACATCGCGAAGCCGCGAATATTGGTTAGCGGCTAAATAAAGTCTCAATGGTATCTGCCGTCATATAATTCAAGCCTCTTTCCCTGAAATACTGGAAATCGGATAGTATGATTTCTGAAATCTTGGTATCGTCGGGAAACGGTTTGTTCTTGAGACAGTTAAAAAGAATGCTGGCTTCTGCCGTTTTGCCTTGCAGAAACAGGATATACATAAGACTCAATGTATTATCGTAGTCGGACATAGGAAGTTCTATACATTGGCGGGCGGTGGTTTCTGCTTCATCAAAATGGCAAACCATCAGTTGTGCCCAAACCAGATTCGACAGGGCAGTTACATACTCTTTGGTGAATATTTTGGAACGTGAGTTGCGGTCATAATCGTTTCTTTTTAACTCGACGGCTTCCAAAAAGAGATCCTCCATTTTATCGTAATAACTCATTTCTTCGTATAGAGCTCCTAGATTTGTAAGTGCATTAGCTAGCTTGACATTATAATGAAACTCTCCGTTAAAGATATACTCCCGGTAGATTTGAATGCATTCCAAATACGCTTTTTCTGCCTCTCGTCCTCTTTCGTCTGCCTTGTCTCGGTAAAAATTAGCGAGGTTAAACAGGGTTTGGGCTACCGCCTGCTTATAGGCCCGGGGATTATCGCGTACTAGTCTTCTCCGTATTTCAAGAGATTGCAAAAAGTTAGTTTCAGCCTCTTTCCGATTATGTAGGGAATATAAGATGCCCAAGTTATTCAGCAGCGCAGCCATATCTGGTTCGAATTTCTGGGGATTGTTTTGGGCCAGCCTCGTTAATAACGCGACGGCTTCTAAATATGTTTTTCCTGCCAAGGCTTTATTCCCCTGAAATAGATAAAGATTGGCTAGATCGGTATTGACGATCGCTAATTTGTGGAGATGGTCATCGGTGCTGTCTTTTGCCAGTTCCTTGTAGAGGTTCAGTGCTATGACGAAGGCAGCTTTTGCATTAAGTGTATCTGACTGTGCCAAATAACACAAACCCAAGTTTACTTTTACAGCAGCAATGAAAACCTTATAGCCATCCTGCTCCTTCATGGACAAATTATTCCAAATCAGCAACGCGTTATTATAGGCTTTTTCTGCCGAGTCGAAATCCTGGCGATCTCGGTAGATATTTCCGAGGTTATTTTTTATCATTGCAAGTAGATCGTAACAGGCAGCCCGCTTCTGGAGACTGAGGGAATGATACTTATTCAGAGCTTCTAATAGAGTCACTTCGGCATTCTCATAATTCTTCTTTTCATAATACTCCATTCCAAGGCGGTTCATCAGCGCGGCTTCAAAATAGAAGTCTCCACTTCGGTTGGCTAAGCGGATTGTTTTCTGGTAGATTGCCACCGCTTCTCCAAAATCGCCATGAACAGCCAAGAATTCGGCATAGCCCCATAAATTATCCTTAAACTCAAAAAACTCGACCGATTTACGATATGCAGTCAGAGCTTGGTTGTATTGGTGTAAGGCTGATGCCGTTCGGGCTTTAATCAGTAATTCGCTTGCTTTTACGAACAGCGAGGTATCTATATTCGATTGGTTCTTCAGCCCCAGTTTTTTTTCCCGCAATAAATATTCCCCATCTTCGATCACCTCCTGTAAGTTGATTAGTTCGTTCGTTTCGCGAATTTTTCCCTGAGAAATCAGTGCTCTGGCTCTTTCAAACTTTGGAGAAGCCGCTGGGGCTCTCAGCAAATAGGCATATATCGCCGCAAAATCTTCCCGGGATTTCCTTATTTTGGAAGCAAGCGCATCATATTCATCATGCAGAATATTCAATTCTTTACGACAATAATTCTGGTACTTTTCATTGGCGCTGTCCTTTTTTAACTCTTCACACCAGTTTCGTTTTTCCGAAATTTTTTCATCCAACCTGTTTAGTTGGTTCGTCATTTCCAAATAATCTGGAGAAACCTTGATTACCTCGGTATAATGGATAATATTGTAATCGCCATAAGTAAGGAATTTTATTTGAGCTTCTGGTTCCACATTTATAATTTGCTGCTGCGTCAGCAAATTGTCTGTCCTGACAAGAATCATGAACAGGATTAGCATCAAATTACTCAATATTATGTTGGCTTTCCTATTGATTTGGGGTTGTTGAATGCGGAAACCTGTGGCATAGCGCAGGTCGAAATTGATCTGTTTCATTGCATAATCGGTTGGTGAGCAAATTATTTCTGGCAAATTTTGACTTGGTGAACGACTTGTTATTTGGGAGGATTTAACTCCCTAGGACAAGAAGCATTCATATTTACGAAGTGGTAACAAGGATTAAACATGACTTTTCGGTCAATAAAGTTTATAACCCGCTAAATGCCATCCAAGCAATTAGGTTTATTTTTTTTCGGTCAAAAAGAATTCACTTTTATTCACTTGAATTCACCTTATTAAATCTCCGCAGCGTCCGGTCGTCGGTTCCTGACCAAAGACAAATTCCTAATTTAATTATATCGTAAATTTTAAATTTTCCTAGTTAGCATTAACTTTACCGCCTATATCATCTGAATTCACGTGAATTCATATTATGACCGCGCAAGAAGAAGAAGCATTTAAAAAAAGGATAAAACAAACTCGAGGGATCATTTCGCTAAACGGAGGATTCGGGGAATTCATCACTTGGTGTCGTATTAACCAGCACAAAGGCCTTGGAAATTCATCAATCACCAAGTGGATCGAAGCTCTTCCCCAATGGCCGGTGGACCAAACGGAGACGAAAATTAGCCGACTGGAAAAAGCGGTTGAAGATTACCTTGTCTTCCGGATTAACAAGCCGGCGAGGAGATATAATGACATTGAGGAGCGGTTCTTAAACACCCAGTGGTATGTCTATTTTTACTATCCAGAACCGCCACATGAGACGAAGGCAGAGTTTGGTAGGGTAGTTATAAATATCTCTTCAAAAGGAGAAATCACTCTTCAGAATATCCACGACGGCGTAAGTCCAGGTTATATTGGAGAGTTCCGAGTGACCCGTTCAAACTTGCTTATTTTTGATCTTACGGAAGAAGAACGTGGCGCCCACCTGCATATTAAAGCCAATATCAATCCCGGCGTGGTCCCATCTGAAGTGCTCCTTGGGGCATTTTTATCTAATGGCCGGTTCTATATATCTTCGGGTACTGTCGTTTTTGAACTGCGAGAAAATCATGAAAAACTGTATCCAGCAACATTTTCCTATTACGATGCTGCTAAGATGGAAGAAGTCCATCTTTATATCCGACAATACTTGACTTCCAAAAGTTTGAATTACCTGCGAGTACCGGATAAAGTATTTCTGCTTGACAAGTTAGCAGATGCCAGGCATGGCCCTCCAGCGCCATCAAGTACCCGATTCATTGAAGTCAGAAAACCGATCCTCTTCATTTCTGCACCCACCTATTCCGTTGAAGACGAAAAACACTACAAGGAAATCTACAGTAAAACGAAAAGGCTAATCTCCAATCTGGAAAATCGTTATTCTGATAAAATCGATATCCGCTTTTACGGGTTCCGGATGGAGCATTATAACCGCTTGGAATATCAGAATGTGTTGGGCGAAATCCGTCAAACCTCGTTGTTTTGCCTGATCTATCTAACGAAAGCCGTTAGTAACGCTTTGATCGAACTAGGCATGGCATATGGTTATGCTAAAAATATACGGATTTTTGCCAGGGAAAGTGCGCTTCCCAAGCAAGGTCTTTTAAGGCACGATAGTATCACAGGAAGTCATATCATACTCTACAAGTTCTTTGACGAACCGCTTGAAGTCGTATTCCGCAACATTCAGCGGAATTTGGAAATCAGTATTGAACAGATTCTGAAAATTCGGCCAGTTGGAGGTTGAGTGAAAGGGATATATGATTAACAGTTTCATCCTTCCAAACGGACTCCGGAAACGTATTACCTTACCGCCCACACCTTCCCCCATCCAAATACGTCGCCGAAAACCGAAATCCCACATTCGCCACATATCGCGGATCCGTGCGCAGCAGATCGATAAATTCCAGGTGATCCTTCCAATGCAGTCGAACTGAACACCCCTGCGAAAACATCTCTACTATTTTGGCGAGATAAACCGTCCAGGGGCTTTGATGGTTGCCGGCATCAGGCGGGTGCTGGTGCATTTGAAATCCCAGGCAAAGAAATATTGGATTATTTTTGTGAAATCTAAATCGGTACACGATCATGTCGAAAATAAAAATCAACATAGACGATAAATACTTGCAGACTTTCCTGGCTTACTTGCAAACACTGAGTTATGTGCAGGTGGAGAAAGTCACCAAAAAGCCCAGCGACCGAAACGAAAAGGCAAAAGCCGGTAAGGCCACTGAAGCATTTTTGGATGGGTTACCTCCAGACAGCCCTTTGCGTCAGGTCGTTAAACCCACCCGTAAAGGCAAGGTGACAGCAGAAGACCTCATCCGGGAAAGCGGGTATGTGCGGACCGATTGGGAAAAAGTGAAAAAAATCGGGGCTGCGATGGATATTCCACAAACTACGGAGGAGATCTTAGCCCAGCTGACCAGGTAGTATCAATTTTTCGGCGGATGCTCGCCAATTAAAAATAAAACCGCCCGGAGGTTGCAGACTTCCGCCCTGTTCAATTTCAGTGCATCAATGGTTGCCCGGCCAATGGGTGTGAGCCCAACTATCCGCAAGAGGCTGTTGTCCCAACAGAAATGATCTGCCCATTGGTGATTCCGGGGATGGAACAGCGGCGCCATCGTGTTACTTTCCGTGTCCAGCCCTTCGGTTTTGGTAAATTTGATGTTGTTGCATCCCTGACAAGCATAAGCCAGGTTATCAACGGAGTCAGATCCGCCGATTACGCGCGGAATGATGTGTTCAACCGAAAATTTAGAAGAAGAGAATGCCGATGGCGTTCGGCAGTATTCACATATATGCCCGGCACGCTGTGCGACTACGGATTTTGTTTTGGAGGAAATAAACTCAGCCATTATGCAGCGGCATCAGGCCCAATTGTTTCATCAATTTTTGTGCTGTAACTTTTCGCAGGGCAGCGAGTTCAACGATGTGTTTTAGGCGCTCGACGTTGTATTGTTCTACGATTTGAACCAAGCCAAGCAGTTCATCGTATTCTTCGGGAGAAATAGTTCCGGCGCGCCTTCTTTCGGTGAGTAAATCGTAACGCGCTATCGTATCCGACGGAAGTTTAGCGTATATTTTGTCAAGCAAGTCAGCCTCTTTTTGGGACAAAACCGGGGCAACCCGTTTTGCGCGCAGTGTCAGTACTTCCTTGACAAACGATTCAAGGTCGCTGGTATTCAGGCGCGATGCATTATCAAGCAAATCCGGAACAGTTAGTGGTGCATTCATCTCCAATGTTTGAAAGACAAAAATAAGCGTTTTCAGGGAGAAAACCACACATGCCTACCGGCACCGATAAATAACCATCGCCACAGATGACAAATACACCTCCCCGCATTGGCCGCCGGTGTTAACTATTTTTGCTTTTCCGACTTCAAGCGTATCGGGCCGGTAGGCGGATATTGGCCGGCTCGGATCCCGGTGCTGTATCTGCCCCAGTATCTCAGCATTCAACTTTTCGATATTTGGGATTTTGCTGTACCCGACATCTTCGCCATGTTCATCGGCAAAGGTTCCATTGCTAAATTTCCCGCACAGGAAATCGTTGATTGAAATTTCGAAGAAGACCATTTCGGTAACCTTGATTTGAATGAATAGTATTTGCCGTTAAGCCTGTTTTCTGAGGTATTTTCCCGAAACCCATTCCTGCCGGTTCGCCGCGATTCTGCACCAGTTATTCTTTTCCTCATACACCCGCAGGACGGCCCCGGTGGACGTGACATTTATCCTGCGACCAGACACCTCCGGTTTGTCGCGGATGTTGAGGTTATTGGTTGTCACGGTTGCATAGTAGGCGACGGATAGTGGTGGCTGTTCGGGCTGCTGGTCAAGGATGGCCCGAACATGCGGGAGAAAGTTTGTTTCCGCCGCTTCGACGGTGTTGCCGCCAAAGAAATTTGAGCCTGGGCAGGATTTGGTCATGCCGGCGCCGTTGGTGCGTTGGCCGGTCTTCAGGTCGAACCAGTGGTGATATACGATTTGGTTGGAACTGACCGGAATTCGGAAACGTCGGCACAGCGCTGCGGTTACCTGTAAAATGGCCTGGCGCTGTTCCGGCCGCATTTCATCGCCACCAACATCAAAGTTGCCGATGTTCTCAATGCAGATAGAATGCGCATTGAATCCGAAGATGCAGGCCGGAGAGGATTCCAGATTCCTGCCGGTGACGATCATACCATCGGGGAAAATGCTGAAATGCTGGCCGATGTCCTGCCAGCCGTTCATCAGGGTATGAAAATTCTGCATCCCCTTTTGCAGGGCTAAATGGTTTTTGCCGTTAAAGCCGGCATAGTTTGGGGCGTAGGTGTGATGCAACTGTACGGTAAACACCGTCCGGGCAACACTTTGTGCGGCAAGCCAGGCTTCAAACTCGGCCGGTGCGATCAGCGTAAAACCGTATTGTTTAGTCATGTTGTGTGAGTTTTCGGCTTTACCAGGTCAGTTGAAAAAATCTTGTTTGCAGTGAAGTTTTAACTGGTTACTGGTTTGGCCGGCTTTTTAGGTTGGTTACGGGTCTACTTGCTTGGTGTTGCCGGGGACGTACAATTTCGGCAAAGCCGGGTAAGTGCGTTTGCCCAGTTCGGTACTGTCTGGGGTTTGGGCTGGCTCGCCTGGGATGCTCTCACGCTTGCAAGCGGCGAAGAGGAGCAGGATAAAAAGAGTGAGCAGAATGCGCATAACTTATATAGGTGTGGGCTGTGGTTGGATAGTCATGCAAAAACAGCCGGGCAGGGAGAAGGCTGAAATTTTCCTGGTTAGGGGCTTGATGGGCTCGTGGCCTTTGGATACCCTACGCCGGCGGTGGTTTTGCAAATTCATATTGTTGTTGCAAATATGGGGCATATAATTTTAATGCGCAAGGATTTTGAAGCGATTTTACGTGGCGGAAAGAAAATTGGTGTGTAGGGCGGTGGATGGGATGAAAACAATTGTTTTGCAGGAACGCTACTACTTGAGCTGTGTGTTATCAAGTCAATTATATCGATTCGAGTGATGCGCGTCATCACCGTTCTCATTTATTCCCTGCAACTTGCGCCTGAAAAATTATAAAACGTATTCACTAAAAAATAAACCAGCGATGGAAAACACAACGAATGAGTCGTTCAAAATTCATGGGGAAAACCTGTTGAAGAAAGTAAAAGAACTGATTGAGGAAGGGAACATAAGAAAAATCAGCATTCACGATAGCGAAGGCAAGGAGTTAATGTCTTTTCCGCTGACTATCGGAGTGGTGGGTGCCGTATTTGCCCCAGTACTTGCTGCTATTGGGGCATTGGCAGCATTGATTGGAGATTGTTCGATCACGGTAGAAAGGGAATCTGCCGGCGAATGAAGTGGATGGTTTCCGGCACAAACGCAATTTGGTGCGACACTGTCGCAAGGATTGGAGGGCAAATAGAGATCAAGAACCTTCCAGTTCTTTCTTAAATTCCTGGATACCGATAACTTCTACCTTGGGATATTTGACTTGTTTCAAGACCCGAAAATGCCGGTCCTCACTGACGATAAACCGGGCATTTGCGGCAATAGCACAATCCACGAATTTATTGTCGTCAGGATCGGCTTCGATGAGTCCCCATTTAAAATACCGGGTGATGAGTTCAACATGCGGGGCATTGTCCAGCGCTTCCATGAAATTTGTCGCCGTTAGCGCGCCCATGTGCCGGGTAATGACCTCTTCGTATTCCAGGAGAATATCAGTCGTCACGCAAAGAATAAAATCTTCATTCAGAAAATGCCTGATGATCCAGTGATTCGGCGCATTCGGAGAGATGGAAACCAACAGGACGTTGGTATCGAGTACTACACGTACCATCAGTTCGCGGGATTGTACGGTGTGCGGTAGTGGGTATGCAAAAGCCGGTCAAAATCTTCCTGCTTCCAGCCTTCGGTAGCTTTATCTGCGGCATCCACTGCTTTTTGCATGAAATATTGAAAGATGAGGCGGCGCAGCTCCACCCATTGCTCTTCCGGTATGTCGCGGGAGAACATCTTTAACAACTCTAATTGTGCTTTGGTGAAGCGGTTGGACAAATCGGTCATGGCCGTTTTTTTACAAAAATACAGGGTATTTTAAAAATTCAGGCTTTCACCCTGCAATTTTCTTCTGGAAACCAAGATCGAGGATGATTTGCTCCAGCGGAACACCCCGCAACTTAGCCAAGGCAATCACATACTTCATCCGTTCCGCATGAGCAATTTCAACCTGGTTGGTCAGTGTGATCAGTTTTTCGTACTCAGCATCGGTCAGTGTTCCTGCTTTGCGGCGCTTGACCAGCCGGTAGTATTCCGTCCGCACCTTCGCCTGAAGGTCGCGTTGAATGAGTATCAATAAATCATCTTCGCTTAATTCAATCGCCCAATGGGAAAACATGTATGAAGGAATTTTTCACAAAAATAAAGCATATTTCACAAGGTTCAAACCTCTTGTCGCCGGCGCAACCAATCCACCACAGCCATCCCTAAGCCAAGGAAAATCACTCCAAGCAAAAAAGCGGCCACCGGGTTCTCCCTAACCCACCTCGGATTCAAAAACAACAACGGAATCATATCCCTACGCTTTGCGCCACCACCGGCAGTTTCACAATACGCCCTACCTTTTGAATCCACCCCTGATAAATCCCATTTTTCAGTTCCCGCACATCCGTAAACCCCAGTTTCCGCAGAGCGCCAAAAGCAATCACCGTCCGCTGACTCCCCAAAGGCCGCAAACAACAAACCACCGCCACACAATCCCGAAACGGCAGCAGCAATTCAGCATGGCGCGAAATCTCATTGTACGGAATCTTCCAACCCCCAGCATCCATCGAAGCCTGGCGATACGCCTCCCGCACGTCGATGCAAAGCACCGGCTGGCCGGCCTGAATAAGCCCCAGTATTTCGTTGAAGTCGATGGTTTTCATACTCAGAGGTCGTTGATGAATTGATCGCTTTTACCGTCGCAGCGCATACAACCCTGGGTAATCAGAGTGTCCGGCAAGCCACCCAAGGCGCTGGCGAGGTACTCCTTGGCCGGCCATCGCTGGTAATACTGGTTCAAACCCTTGGCGTTCCATTCCGAGGGCTCAATATTCACTGCTTTGAAAAAACCTTTCACCCGCGATTGCATGGCCGGCGTCCATTCGAATTTGGGGATACCAAACACCGCCCGGATCGCATCGATGCCGGCGTCTTTACCGTCCTGGTAAGTAGGTTCCAACCAGTTGCCGGAGGTAAAGGACAGGCAAAACGGCGGTTTGGGAATATACTGCGAAGGCACTCCAATGATGGTTCCGCAGCGTTTCGAGGCCTTTAGTACAACCAGGTTGGGCAACTGTCCTTCCGGACTGTTCAGGTATTGCCAGATGACACTGGCTCCGAAATACTTCATAGTAAAATCGGAGGGGTCCACGTCCACGGCGAGGAAAAAGCCGCGCAATCGGGATTCAAAATCCGGCGTCCAATCAGCATCGGGCACACCCAGGAAAGCCTTGGCGCCGGGCGGGGTCACGGCATTTTGAAAGGGTGGCAAGTTGTCGGGAATGTTCTGGCAAGGTAAAGGGCCGGGCGGTGGATCATCACCAGGTCCATCACCGTTTTCACCACCTGTGCCGGGAGCGGCTTTGGCCGGTCGAAAAAGAAAGACCACCAACAGTAGCAAGCCGATTGCTACTGCCGCGACAATGACAATATGAGAAATACTTTTCATTCTTTCTTTTTTATGATGATGGCGATAATTAAAAGCGCGATAATGCCCACACCCGCGTAAATCAAGATCATGTCGGTGCGCCGGCGGTTTTCATTGACCTGCGCCAACGGGTCTTGTAGTACGGCGCCGGCATTGAGAAGTTGCTGGAAGTACGCTTGCGCAGAAAGTACCGTAGGCTCCAGGGCGGTGGAGATCGTATCGAACACGCTACCGATAGCCTGAAACAGCGACGGCAGCCAATCAACGCTTGCCTCACTTTGGGTTACTTGTCCTTGTTCTTCCATAGCAATGCGCTGAGCAGGATTAGAATGACAATGGCGATAAAAAACAGCACCCGGCGCGTCTGCGCGTTGGACGCATCCGTAGCCTGCTGCACTTGCCCGACTTTCGTTTCCTCCCCGGGCACCCCGCATACGTTGGCGCCGAAATAATCGACGAGCATGACGGGGTCGAAATTGTTGCACAGGTATTCGTTGACGGAGGCGTAAGCAAGCGGGTACTTAGGATTGGTTTCCAAGCGGTGGCAATGACCCAGGCAGGCATCATACAGCAAAAACCCCGAAGGCCCGAGGGCCTTGAGGCTGCTGCAACTCTCCTCGAAGCAACGCTGCACCCGGCGACAATTGTCGCGCCGCTCGCCGCTGAACAGGTACTTCCAGCCGCAATTGTCGTCGGGGCATACGTCGTGTCCGCACTTGGCCATGACTTGGTTTTTTGGGGTTTATCAGCCTGCCTGGCGTTTGCGTTTCCAGTACCACCAGCCGGCAGCAGCCAGGGCCATGATGCCAAGCCCGATGAGGGCATACTTTTTCCAGCAGGGGCAGGATGGGTTGTTTTGGTCTTTACAGGTACACATATTATATAGGTGTATTTTGAAGGTTAAACCGGCGCCGGCGCCCCCTGTCTGCGCAGCAACAGAAACAGGATAACCAACCCGGCCACCGCCAGCAAAATCCACACCCAGATTGGGATGGCGTTTTGCGGTTGCGGCGGCGGTTGCGGGCCGGGGGAGGTAGTAGGCGGCTGGTTATTGTTTTGCTGGCTCGATTGCCACACCGAGCCGGCGGCGACCAGGATGTCGGGCAGGTTTTTGTTTACCCAGTCCCAGAACCCGCCGCCCTGGTTTTGGGGCAATGGGGTTCCGTCCGGACTGACGCCCGATT
>CAUJEY010000161.1 GCA_963169325.1 Bacteroidota bacterium | reverse complement strand
ATGCCGTCAGCAACGACGCCAACGGCTGGACCTCGGGCAGTTGCGGCAGCTGGGCTTACGTAGTGCTGACGGGCAGCGCCGACCAGGAGTTGTCGGGCACGGGCCAATGGGCTAACATAGACGTCAGCAAACCCTCGGGCGACGTGCTGATGACCTCGAACGTGAGTTTCGTAGGCAATGGAACGTTCAAAGGCACGGCCACGGCCACAATGCTGAACAACCCCGGCCGCTTGCGCACACTGGGCAATATGGCCTTCAATTACGCCGGTACGGTAGACGACGTGGAATTGACCGGCGGCGGCACCATCACGCTGAGCCAACACCTGAATGTAAACGACAGCCTGATCATCACCAGCGTCAACGCCATCGGCAATTGTAGCAACGGCAACATCAACGTGAAAGGCCATGCCGTCAGCAACGACGCCAACGGCTGGACCTCGGGCAGTTGCGGCAGCTGGGCTTACGTAGTGCTGACGGGCAGCGCCGACCAGGAGTTGTCGGGCACGGGCCAATGGGCTAACATAGACGTCAGCAAACCCTCGGGCAACGTGCTGATGACCTCGAACGTGAGTTTCGCAGGCAATGGAACACTCAAAGGCACGGCCACGGCCACAATGCTGAACAACCCCGGCCGTTTGCATACTCTAGGCAATATGATCTTTAACTATGCCGGTACGGTAGACGACGTGGAATTGACCGGGAACGGCACCATCACGCTGAGTCAACACCTGAATGTAAACGACAGCCTGATCCTGACCAGCGTGAACGCGATGGGTAACTGTAGCAACGGCAACATCAACGTGAAAGGCCATGCCGTCAGTAACGACGCCAACGGCTGGACCTCGGGCAGTTGCGGCAGTTGGGCCTACGTAGTGCTGATGGGCAGCGCCAACCAGGAGTTGTCGGGCACGGGCCAATGGGCTAACATAGACGTCAGCAAACCCTCGGGCGACGTGCTGATGACCTCGAACGTGAGTTTCGCAGGCAATGGAACACTCAAAGGCACGGCCACGGCCGTAATGCTGAACAACCCCGGCCGCCTGCGCACCGGCGGCAACATGATATTCAACTACGCCGGTACGGTGGACGACGTGGAATTGACCGGGAACGGCACCATCACGCTGAGCCAACACCTGAATGTAAACGACAGCCTGATCCTGACCAGCGTGAATGCGATGGGCAACTGTAGCAACGGCAACATCAAAGTGAAAGGGAACGTGGTGACCAACGACGCCAACGGCTGGGGGGGCGGCAGTTGCGGCAGTGTGGCAACCATCGTGCTGACGGGCGCCACCGACCAGTCCGTCACTGGAACCGGCCAGTTATTCCTGCTCGACGTGTCCAAAACCGGCGGCAACGTGCTCATGCCGGATAACCTCGATCTGCAAAACGCGGGCAAACTGAGCGGCGCCGGTTTCTTCGCCAATACCGGCGGCGTATTCAACACGAGCGGAAACGCTACTTTCAACTTCAGCGGCACCATCGAAGACCTGAAACTGACTACCAACGGCGGAACCAGAACCGTCACCCTGAACCAGGACTTGCAGGTGTCCAATACCCTTACGCTGGCCGGCGCCGGCGCCGGTTTCAATTTACAATCTTCCCCGGCGGGTAAAAAACTAAAGGTTGGCGGCAATGTGAGCACGGAAGTGTTCTCCTGGAATACGTCCAGCAATGCCTTCATCAGCCTGACCGGCAGTACCGACCAAACCATCACGACCGTGGGCAGCGGCTCTTTGTTCAAACTCGATGTAAACAAAACCGGCGGCAACGTACTGATGCCGGCCGATATCTGGCTGTACCTGAACGGCGAATTAACAGGCTCGGGCTTCTTCGACAACACCGGCGGGGTATTTCGCACCCTGAGCGGCGCCACGTTCAACTTTGGCGGCAGCATAGAAGACCTGCGCCTGGCAGCTAACAACGCGATTGTAACGCTCAAACAGGATTTGCAGGTGAATAACAGCCTGACCATCGATGCCACCCCCAGCGGATCGTTTACGCTCAATGCCAACCCGGCCGGCAAAGTGCTGAAAGTGAACGGCAATGTGACGACTGCCGCCACCAATTGGAGTACCGGCACATCCAACAACGCCTATATCAGTCTGCGCGGCAGCGCCGACCAAACGCTGAGCGGTACGGGGAAAATACACCGTTTTGATTTTGCCAAACCTGGTGGCAACGCCCTGTTCAGCACCGCATCGGTGAAAACCTTCAGCGGTGCGGCTACCGCGACGGCCGGCAACTGGGACCTGTTGGGCAATACCTTCACCAGCAGCACCGGCGGATTCACGGTATCGGGTACCGGTAAACTCACGGGCGCCGGAACGTTTACCGGCAGCGTGACCGTAGCCTCCGGCGGCGGCATCGCACCGGGCAGTCCGGTGGGTTGTATGAGCATAACCGGTAACCTGAGTTTCCAGGCGGGCGCCACCTACACCGTTGATCTCGACGGCGCGACAACCGCCTGCACCGATTTCGACCAGATCAACGTCAGCGGCGCGGTCACGTACAACGGTACCCTGCAGGCCGACTTTGGGTACACGCCCGCCGTGGGCGCCACCTTCCTGATCGCCAACGTGACAGGCGCTAAAAACGGAAACTTTGCTCCCTTAGTGGTGGTAACGCCGAACAACATCGCCTGCAGCTTCGCGCCGGCCACCGGCATCCTGACGGTGACGTCGGTGTCGGCGCAAGGCCCGGCGGAAACAAGGGCCGGAGCCGAAACATCGGCAGAACCCGAAACAAACATCGCAGACGAAACCGCCGGTCTTCAACTGCACCTGTACCCCAACCCGGCGAGCGAGCTGGTCTATATCGAAATGACCGGTACCGAACTTCAAACGGCTGACCTGCTGTTGTACGACCAAACAGGGCGCCTGGCGTATCACCAAACCTTCGACGGGGCGACGGAGCAAACCGCTCAAATCAACCTGCAGGAAGCCGGCCTGAAATACGGCGTGTACACGGTTGTGCTGCGCATGGGAGAACAGGTGGTCGCAAAACGTCTGGTGTTTATGGGGCTGGATTGATAATAAACTTATCATCGATTTGACTACATCGTAAAGCATAAATGTAGGTTTGGTAGGAGTCATTCCATGAATTATGGGATGGCTCCTATTTTTTAGGTTATTCTATCACTGATTAGTTGAAAGTGACAAGTTATTGTTCACCGAATTCTTTTAAACCATACTTTAGCCGCGCAAAGTTGCTTGAAGCGCCATGCGTATTTGGAAAATAATTTTGGCCGACGACCATCAGATCGTGCTGGATGGATTGCAGGAAATCCTGGAAACGGTACCGGAGTTTCAGGTCACCGGACAGGCCAAAAACAGCCGGGTGTTGTTGTCGCTGCTTGGCGAACAGCAGCCCGATCTGATACTCCTGGATTTGAACATGCCCGGAAAAGACGGGTTGGAGATGCTGGAAGAGATCAAAACCCGGTTTCCGGCAGTAAAAATCCTGGTCTTGACGATGTACAACAGTCCGGAAATCGTCCGGCGGGCATTGTCGCTGGGCGCCGCGGGGTATCTGCTAAAGGATCATGGCCGCGACGAACTGATGTTTGCCCTCCGGGAAGTATTGGCCGGCCGGCATTTTGTGAGCGAACAGGTAAAGCCCCATGCCGACGAAACACGCGAGCCTTTCCGGGATCATTTTTACGCCAAAACAACTCTGACCGAACGGGAACAGGAGATACTGCGGCTGATCGCCAATTCTTATACGAATAAAGAAATCGGTGACAAATTGTTTATCAGCGAATTTACCGTGGCTACGCACCGGCGCAACCTAAAACGCAAATTACAGGCGGATAATACCGCCGATTTGATTCGTTTTGCCCTGGCACATGACATGCTCTGAGGGCCGGCCGAATTTTATTGTTCAATTAAATCGAAGACCAATGCTTTTTCATTTGCTGTTCAAACGCCTTTTTTTCGCAGTCGTCTGCCTGTTTTCCCTGTTGCCCGCCTATGCACAATCGCCCGAACGGCGGCAGCCGCCTTCGCCGGAAGAAATGCAAAAAATGAAAACCGGGATGGAGGAAGAACTGAAAACGGTCCGGTCCGATACCGCCAAAGTGCGCCTCCAATTGCAACTGGCCAGTTTGATCAGCCGGGATAATATCAATGGGGCGATAAAACTGGGCCTGGAAGCCGTAGCCCTGGCGGAAAAAACCGGACATACCGAATCGATCGCCCGTGCTTACTTAAGTATGAGTACGATGTACCTGATGAACAACCGTTATGACAATGGGTTGGAATACCTGAACAAAGGCCTCCCGTTGGCTGAAAAGACCGGTAATATCCAACTGCAGCAATCGTATTTCAACAACATCGGCCTGATTTACGACCGGAAAGGCGTATATGAGAAAGCCCTCGAGTATTACCGGAAATCGTATTCGGCCCTGGAAAAAATGCAAACACCTCCCGCGCGTCGGGCCATCGGCCTGATGCAAATCGGTCAGGTGCAAAGCCGCACCGGAAAATATCGGGAATCGAATGAATCGTATAAAAAGGCCCTTGTTTTGGCCGAACAGGCACTGGATTGGGAAAAAGTTTCCGGCATTTGGTTCAACATCGGGAATAATTACACCGACCTGGGCGAGCCCGCACTGGCGGAAGAGGCCTTTGCCAAATCACGCGAATACCGGGACCGCGACAAAAAAAAAGCCATTTCCCCGGCGAACGGCAAATCCGCGAACAAGTAGCGCGTATGGCGGGGTCTGGCGACTCCGCCGGAGTGGCATCGGCGCACAGTAGCCTGGCGCGTATACTGATAGAAGAAGGCCGGTACCGGGAGGCAGTGACGGAAATAGAACCGGCCCTCGCGATTGCGCACCGACTCGATCTTAACCCGGTCATCAAAACGGCGTATCAGGTTTTGTCGGACTGTTACCGGTACACGGGCAAGACCGGGAAAGCCCTGGAATACCGGGAGCGGGCCTACCTGATGGAGCGGCATCTGCTGGATGAAAACCGCCTGCGCAGCATCGACGAACTGGAAATTCAGTACCAAACCGCAGAAACGGAAAAACAATTGGCGCTGGTCGAAAACGAAAACCTGCTCAAGGCCCGCCAACTGCTCCAACACCGCTGGGCCATCACGTTGCTGGCGGCCGGCTTGTTATTTGCCGTCTTGTTGCTCCTGCTGTTCCGGCAACAAAAAAAAGTAGCCCGGCTCATGGCCGACCGCGAACGGACCGAACACGAACAGGCGCTGGCAAAACTACAGGCCGACAAGGAGTTCGCCGCACTGCAAGCCCTTTTTGCCGGTCAGGAACAGGAACGCCGGCGCATCGCCAACGACCTGCACGACAGCCTCGGCGGTTTGTTGTACGCCATCCGGCTGCAACTGTCGGGCGGGTCCGCGGACAAAGCCCGCCAAACCCTCGAAACGGCCATGGCCGAAAACCGGCGCATCAGCCAGGACCTGCTCCCGCCCGCCCTGGCCCGCCTGGGCCTGTTCGCGGCCCTGCGCGAATGGCGCGGTCAATTTGAACAAACCTTCGGCCTGCCGGTCCGCCTCGAACTGCCGGAGGCGGATATTGCCCTGCCCGACGAAACGGCCGTCTCGCTGTTCCGCATCGCCCAGGAACTGATGACCAACGCCGCCAAACATGCCGGGGCCGGTTGGGTGTCGGTGCGGATTGTCCCCGAAGCCGGCCGACTTTCCCTGCTGGTGGAAGACGACGGCGCCGGTTTTGACGCATCGGCCCTGCCGGGAACGGCCTTTAAAACAGTACGTTCCCGGGTGCGGCTGCTGGGCGGGCAGTTGCGGGTGGAGAGTGTGCCGGGGCGGGGGACGACGGTGACGGTGGTCAATCCTTTTTGAGTAAATTGTCAATTGGAATGCAGATTTCCTCAAAATTTGATAAAGAAACCATCAGAAAAAACCTGACGCTCTGGTTTCCACATGACTAATGGAGCCGGGAGACGATATAACCGGAAAACTACCCGGAAGTGAGTATAGGCGGCGCTTGGCAAGGTCGATACTTTTGGGCTGTTTTCCGGCGCCACAGACCGGCTGAAATTTGCCGCAACAAACAGGCTCTTAGGATATACATTTGAGCGGCTGTAAATCCTGTCTAATTATTTGAGGGGGAATCGCCCGGCTGGGGCGATTCCACGCCGCTTTTTTAACGGAATTTTTTTCGAAACTAAAATTCCCCTTTCCCTGCTTTTTTATCCAGCCACTGTTTTCAACACCATTCAAAAAAATATCTCATGAAAAGAAATTCAACACTGTTTTTCGCGGCCCTGGCGCTGGCATTATTTTTTATGCACCCAGCCTATGCTACCATCATCCGGGTAAACAACAACCCCGGTTCCAATGCGCAATATGCTTCCGCGCAAACCGCCCAGGATAATGCCAATACCGGCGATACCCTGCATATCGAACCTTCGGTCACCTCGTATGGCAACCTGAACCTGACAAAAAATCTAACCCTGGTCGGAAACGGGTATTTTTTGACGGAAAACGCTGGCTTGCAGGTCAACACCAATACCTCCAAGTTTGGTTTTATCACTTTTGCCCCCGGAAGCGAACAGTCAAAAATCACGGGTCTGACGATTGAATCCGGCGTAGGTATCAATGCCAGCAATATTACCGTAGAGCGAAATTATTTTACGCTGGGTAGCGACTATTCCCCTTATAATAGCAATTACCAGGTATCTGTGAATGGGAATGTAAATCATATTTATATTATCCAAAATTATATCAATGGGGTAGTGTACAGCTATAACGGCGCCGCTTCTTTTGTGTATATTTTGAATAATTATATAGGTGTTGCCATGAAATTTCAGGGAGACGACACGAATATGTACGTGATCAATAACGTCTTCTTTGGGTCGGGTTATATTTCTACTGTTTCCAGCGCATTGCTCCAAAACAATATTATCCGGGGATATTCCGCTTTCAATGCGACCACCAGCCTCATTCAGAACAACCTTTGTGAGGGCGTCCAATTTCCCGCAACAGACGGCAACCAGGTCAATGTAAACATGACCAATGTCTTTGATCTGAGCAATCCCAGTACGGATGCAAAGTACCAACTGAAAGCCGGTTCGCCGGCGATAGGCGCCGGTGTGGGTGGTGTGGATTGCGGCATGTTCGCCACACCTGCAACCCTGCCACCCGGCTATACGGCCGCGCTTGCCCCGTACAAGCTGTCCGGTATCCCAAACGTGCCGAGTATTTACCAACTGAATGCGACGGTGGGCGGCAATACCCTCAATGTCACGATTAGTACGCGGTCGAATAATTGAGAGATATTACAGATTTCCGTCCGTCTCCTAACCCGTTATCCTCCTTTCCTATTATGAAACATTTATTCGCCCCTGATATCAAAAACTGGCTCTTGGCAGGGCTGTTGTCCTTCGGCTGCACCCTGCTTGGAGCGCAAAACATTACCCGGGTGGAATACTTTTTCGATACGGATCCGGGGTTTGGAAACGGACAGGACGTGCCCGTTTCTGCCTTGCCGGATATTCAAAATTTCTCGTTTACCATCGATTGGACCGGTCTGGATAACGGCTTGCATATATTGTATGTCCGCTCCCGGGATGCGAACGGCGCCTGGTCGCCGACGAGTCTGCAAATGCTGATCAAAGGCGCCATACCGGCGGCGGGTAGTGCCATGCCCGATATCGCTGCTGCTGAATATTTTATCGATGCTGACCCCGGATTCGGCGGGGGAACAGTGATTCCACTGACGCCGGGACCAACCGTGAATTTGTCCAATATTACCATCGATATTACCGGTGTGGGCGACGGCTTCCACCAGTTATTTGTCCGCGCTAAAGATGCCGCCGGCGCCTGGTCGCTGAGTCAGGTGTTTTATTTCCTGAAAGGCAGTATGCCGGCAGTACCGGCCGGTGTGCCGGATGTGACACAACTGGAATATTTTATCGATACCGACCCGGAATTCGGACAAGGCACGGCCATTCCCATGACCCCGGGAGCTACGGCGAACGTGAATAATTACCTGATCGACCTGACCGCCCTTACACCGCCCGTGGGCGACGGTTTCCACCAACTCAAGGTTCGTTCAAAAGACACCGGCGGCGCTTGGTCGCTGAGTCAGCCGTTTTATTTTGTGAAAGGAATTCAAGCGTCCGTGCCGGCCGTTCGGCCCGATCTGGTCGCGTTGGAGTATTATTTCGACGATCCCCTGGCCCCCCGGACGATACAAACGATTTCGGGAAATGACCTTTCCAACGTCGTCCTGCCGCTGGACATCAACGGACTTCCGGCCGGGATTCATATCCTCTATATCCGGACGCTGGATGCTGCGAACAACTGGTCGCTAACAACGCCGCAAATGTTCGTCAAAGACGGCACGCCGGCCCCACCGCCCGCGCCCGCCCCCGACATCGTGGCGCTGGAGTACTTCGTCAACACCGATCCCGGCTTCGGCAACGGCGTCCCGGTCGATGTGCCCGATGGCCCGGATCAACAGACTTTTTTAATTCCCATCGACTTCGCCGACCTGCCGCCCGGCGATAACATTGTTTACCTGCGGTCGAAGGACAGTCAGGGACGTTGGTCGCTGACCGACAGTACCTTGTACACGGCCCCCTTTGCCGATATCGGGGTGTCGGGCATCATCTCCCCGGTAAGCGGCTGCGAACTCGTAAGTGCGCAAGCGGTGACCGTGACGGTACAAAACTACGGCGGCATCCCGCAAGCCAGTTTCGACATCGCCTATACGCTGAACGGCGGCCCGGCAGTGACGGAAACGGTGACGACCAGCGGGTTGTACAACATTGGCGACGTTATCACCCACACCTTCCTGACTCCCCCTGACCTCTCCGCTACCGGGCCCTATCATATCGAGGTGTACACCATCCTGGCGGGCGATGCCCACCCGCAAAACGACCTGCGGGCAGCCGACCTTGAAAACCGGTCGATTATCGCCGGGACCGTCCTCAGCACCTGCGGAACGGCGCCGGTGGCCCTCGCCGCCACGGGCGCGGGCGCCTGGAGCGGCGGCGCGGGCGCGTTCGGCAGTACGACCGATCCCGCGACCACCTACACGCCGGCCGTATCTGAAATCGGCACGACCGTGACGCTGACCCGCACCGTCTCCGCCCCGTCGCCCTGCCCGGGCGCTACCGATCAGATCGCGCTGACGGTCAATCCCGGCCCCCTGGGCTCAAACGGCAGCATCGCTATCTGCAACGGCGCGACGCTGAACTATCCCCTTCAAACCCGCATCACCAACGGCATGCCCGCCGACTTTAGCTGGACGGTGGCCCCAAACGCCAACATAACGGGCGAAACCGGCGGGAGCGGCGATATCCTGGCGCAAACCCTCGCCAACACGGCCACCACCGTGCAAACGCTGACCTACACCGTGACCCCCACGGCCGAAGGCGCCAATTGCGCGGGTGGGCCGTTCACGGTCACGGTGGCGGTACAGCCACAACCCCTCATCGCCTTCACAGCCACCACGCCGCAGGGCGCCGGCACAAAAACCAACTACGGTGGCCCGGCGAGCCTTGATGCCCAGCTCTGCAACGGCGATCAACTGACGCTGAGCGGATTCAACCGCAACCTGGGCACGGTCGGTTTACTGGAAAAACGGACGTCGAGCGGAAACGTGTCCGGCGTACCGGCCGACGAGCCCGAAACCGATATCCCGCCGGGCAGCGCGACAGCGGCCCTGGCCGGTATGTTCGGCCCATATACCCTGGCGAGCGGTAATTCAGGCTCCCTCACCCGCGTGTACACCCCGTACGTGGACCTCGACGGCAACAACCAATACGATGCCGGTGCGGATTGCCTGGGCGATCCGCTGACCTTGCACGCCACCATTTACGCGCTGCCGGACGCGGCGGCGGCGGATAAAACGTTGTGTTCGAATACTGCCGCGGCTTTGTTTATAAGCAACCCGAACGGCCTGGGCGGCGCGTTCAACTGGACGGCGTTGTACCAGCCCGGCCTCACGGGTGGTGCCGGCGCTGCTAACGGCATAGCCTTCGGCCCTGCGGCTATTGACGAAATGGTCATCAACACGACCAACGGCCCGCTGACGGCAACGTACACCATCACGCCGGTGGGTTCGAACCCAGCCAATTGCCCCGGACTGCCCGTCACGACGACCGTCACGGTAAATCCGAAGCCCGCAGTAGCCAACCAAACCGCTTTGGTTTGCTCGAACGCCACAGCCGGCCTGACCCTGGGCAACGACCCCGACGGCCCGGCCGCAGCGACGTACAACATCACGAACATCAACCCCAACGGCCTGACGACCTCCGCCGGCAGCCCGGCGACCGGCACAGGATTTGATGCCGCCGTGATCGCCGACGATGCCTGGACGAATACCGGTACTGCGCCGGTAAACGTGGTGTACACGGTGACCCCGCTTAGCGCAGACGGCTGCGCCGGCGCCCCGTTCACTGTGACGATCACCATTCTTCCTGCGCCGGCAGGCAATGCTTTGCCGGCTACACAAATACTATGTTCTAATGCGGCTATAAACCCGATTGTATTAACAACCAATAACAACCTGTACGGTACGACCTTTAGCTGGACGCGCGACAACACTCTCAACGTGACGGGCCTGGCCAATAGTGGCAACGGCGCCATCTCCGGCACGCCGCGCAACCTGGGCGCTGCGAACGAGGTAGTGAATTACACCATCACCCCCACCAGCGCGGCGGGCTGTGCCGGCGCCCCGTTCAGCGCGCTACTGACGGTGAAACCCGAACCGCTCGGTACGGCCACGCCGGCCACCCAGACGCTCTGTTCCGACGCATCCATCACGCCCATCGTGCTCACGACCACGAACAACCTGTCCGGCACGAGCTACGCCTGGACCCGCAACAACACCGCGAATGTGACCGTACTGCCCAACAGCGGCAGCGGAAACCCCGCCGGCACGCCGAACAACAAAACAGGCAGCGAACAAACGGTAGCTTACACCATCACGCCGACCGCCGGCAACGGCTGCACCGGGGCGCCTTTTGCGGCAGACCTGGTGGTAAAATCGGAACCGCGCGGGCAGAATGCCGCAGTAGCTACCTGCTCCGGTATCGCCCTGAATATCAGCCTGCAAGGGTATATCCTCAATGGTCAGGCCGCCAATTTTAGCTGGACCGCTGCGGATAACCCCAACGTGACGGGCGAAGCAAACGGCTCTGGCGATGTGATTGCCCAGACGCTGACAAACGCTTCGGGGGTGGACCAGACGGTTATATACACGGTGACGCCGGTGGAGGAGGGGAGTGGGTGTGTGGGGGATGCGTTTTTGGTAGTGGTGACGGTGAAGGCGGCGGTTATCGCGTATGCCGGCCCGGATAAAAGCACCTGCAGTACCTCGCCTGTAGCCCTGGCTGCTACTGGCACGGGTACCTGGAGTGGCGGTTCCGGGGCGTTCAGCAATGTCAACAGTCCCACGGCTACTTATACGCCTGTTGTTTCGGAAATCGGAACGGCAGTAATCCTGACTTGGACGGTAGCGGCAATCCCGCCCTGTTTGGGTGCGAGCGACCAAATGATCGTGACGATCACCACCAATGCGGCGGTGAGCGCCGATGCGGGAGTGGATAAAATTACCTGCGGCACAGCGCCCGTGACCCTCAGTGCTATGGGTACCGGTATCTGGAGCGGGGGGGCGGGATTGTTCAGCAGTAAAACCAACCCAACCGCTAGCTATACGCCCGCCGCGACCGAAATCGGCAACGTGGTGACGCTGAACTGGACAGTGTCCGGCGGTTCCTGTCAGAACGGAACTGACATGATGTTTGTGATGGTGAATACACCGACGACAGCCAACGCCGGGCCGGATAAATCGACTTGTGGAACGGCGCCGGTTACCCTGGCCGCAACCGGCGTGGGTATCTGGAGCGGCGGTTCCGGGACGTTTAGCAGCACAGGCAGCCCTACGGCCACTTACACCCCGTCCGCGACCGAAGTCGGCATAACGGTGACATTAACCTGGACAGTGGCTGGAATTGCACCCTGCACGGCTAAAAGCGATCCAATGCTCGTGATCGTCAGAACGCCGGCTACCGCCTTCGCCGGCCCCGACAAGATCACCTGCGGGACCACCGCCGTGGCCCTGGCGGCCACCGGTACGGGTAAATGGAGCGGCGGAACGGGCGTTTACAGCAATAAGAACAGCCCAACCTCGACTTATAAACCCGCCGCCGCCGAAGTAGGTACAGTCGTAACGTTGACCTGGACGGTGACGGGGCTAGCGCCCTGCCTGAATGCGACGGATATGATGATGGTGACGGTGAATACGCCCACTGCCGCCAACGCCGGGCCGGACAAAACGACCTGCGGGACAACCCCCGTGGCGCTGACTGCTACTGGTGCCGGTATGTGGAGTGGCGGCCAGGGGATGTTTAGCAGTACGATCGATCCTGTGACTACCTATACGCCGGCGGCTTCTGAAGTCGGTAAGACGGTGACGTTGACGTGGACGGTGGCGGGGGTTTTGCCGTGTTTGGGTGCGAGTGACCAGGTGGTGGTGACCGTACGAACGCCGGCTACCGCTTACGCCGGGGTCAACAAGGTTACCTGCGGCTCTAATGCCGTGGCTTTAGCGGCCACGGGGATCGGCAAGTGGAGCGGTGGAACGGGTGTGTTCAGCAATGTAAACAGTTCTACCTCGCTGTATTTTCCCGCCTCCGTGGAGGCAGGAACCATCGTAACACTGACCTGGACGGTGCTTGGTATTGCATCCTGCCCGAACGCGACAGATATTATGACGGTGACCGTAGTTACACCGACCACAGCCTTTGCAGGCGCCGACCAAATCACTTGCGGTACAACACCGGTTACACTGGCCGCCACAGGTACCGGCACGTGGAGCGGCGGCGCTGGAACGTATAGTAGCAAAACAAATCCTGCTGCAATTTATACGCCCGCAGTCTCAGAGATCGGTAAGACGGTGACCCTGAGTTGGACAGTGGTAGGGAGCCCACCCTGTGCGAATGTAAGTGATCTGATGACGGTGACTTCCGTGCCGTTAACTGACGCAGGTCCCGATGTCAATACTTGCGGAACAACCCCTGTGCTTTTAGCGGCCAAAGGGACAGGGGTATGGAGTGGGGGGGCTGGGACCTTTAGCAATGTAAACAGTCCAATATCCACCTACACGCCGGCGACAAATGAAATAGGTACGAAGGTGATTTTAACCTGGACGGTTGGTAGCACCCCTTGCCCGGCCAACACTGATCAGATGGCCGTGAATGTGAACGCGCCGGTCACGGCTGACGCAGGCTCCGACGTAATCGCCTGCGGTACAGTTCCGATGATCTTAAGCGCTTCAGGGACAGGTGGTTGGAGCGGTGGAACTGGACAGTTCACTAATTGGGGGACTTACTATACCTACACACCTTCAAATAGTGAAATCGGCACACCGCTAACGTTAACTTGGACTGTACAAGGCCCGTCGGCTTGTCCGAATGCTACTGACCAAATTACGGTATTCACCCCGGTGGAATATCCCGCCACTCCTCAAACCCTTGCAACAGCATTTTCCATTGGGAATCAAACGACTGGGGGAGAATCTAATGTGAATAGCCAATCAATCGCCCGGGATGCAGCTGGAAATATTTATGTTGCCGGCTATTTTACCGGTACGGCCGACTTCGATCCCGGTAGTGGAGTGGCCAAGATTTCTGTACGGGAGTATGATCTATTTTTTGCCAAATACGATGCATCGGGCAACTTTATATTTGTCAAACACCTCAACATAGATGGGGGGAGTGGAGCAACTTTATCGATGGCGGTGGACGGCCCAGGTAATGTGTATCTGATGGGGAGATTTAATAGTGGCGACTTTGATCCGGGTAGTGGTACCGTAAACCTCGTTTCGGTTGGAAATTCTGATATTTTTATTGCTAAATATGATGCCACCGGCAACTACGTCTATGCCAGGGCTCTAGGGGTTAATGGCATAGGCAATTTACTAATACTAGATGGTTCAGGCAATATATATCTGACAGGATATTTTTACTCCACTGCCGACTTCGACCCCGGCCCCGGTACAGCCAATCTTACTTCGGCTGGAGATGGTGATATATTCTTTGCTAAATACGATGCTTCGGGTAACTATGTATACGCAAAACGCCTGGGTGGGATTGGGCGTGACCAGGGCACTTCGTTGGCGGTAGACGGAACAGGAAATGTGTATCTGACTGGGTATTTTGCCAATACTGCCGACTTTGACCCCGGTAGTGGTACCGCTAATCTGACTTCAGCAGGGGGCGACGATATTTTTTTCGCCAAATACAATGTTTCAGGGAACTATATGTACGCCAAACGCCTGGGAGGGAGTGAAGATGACCGGAGCAAATCGTTGAAAGTAGACGGAACAGGCAATGTTTATCTGACGGGGCATTTTGCCGGAGTTGCTGACTTTGACCCGGACGGTGGCACGGCCATACTGACCGCCGCAGGTTATCCTAATTTTAACCCTAATAATACTGATATATTTTTTGCTAAATATAACGCCTCGGGTAATTACGTGTATGCCTATGGCTTTGGCGATTGGAGTAGCGACTACGGCTATTCACTGACCATTGACGGTTCGGGGAATGTATACCTTGCCGGTTTCTTTGGTGGAAAAGTCGACTTTGATCCGGGCAGTGGCACGGATACTTTGACTGCGTCAGGATATAGTATTTTCTTTGCCAAATATAGCAGTTCGGGCAATTACATGTGGGCGAAAAATATAGTAAACACTTCGGTTTCTGGCTCTGAAATTTTAGTATTGGACGGCTCAGGTAATTTATATCTGACGGGTAATTATAAGGGCTCGACCGACTTTGACCCCGGAAGCGGCACGGCCACTTTGCCGGCAAGTACAGGTCACAATGGCTTTTTTGCCAAATACAATGCCTCGGGCGATTACCTTTTTGCCCGTATGTTGGGAGGGTATGGCCCCTTTCCGTATAATTATAATATAGATCAATCGAGAACTATCAAACGAGATGCATCAGGAAATATTTACGTCATGGGTTATTTCACCAACACGGTGGATTTTGACCCTGGCCCCGGCATGGCCAATCTGACCTCGCTTGGAGGCGCTGATATCTTTTTGTCAAAATATGATGTTGCGGGCAATTTCGTGTTTGTTAAACGCGTCGGCGGGCCAAGTGATGAATTCGGCACTTCAATGGTGATAGACGGCGCTGGCAACATATACCTGACAGGTGTTTTCAAAGAGACTGCCGACTTTGACCCAGGTACCGGCACCGTTAACCTGACTGCAAAAGATGGATTTAATACTTTCTTTGCTAAATACGATGCCTCGGGCAACTATGTGTATGCCAAAAGTATACGTGAAGGTTGGGGAATTAATCCAAAAGATCCATATGCGGCAGGCGATGCTTATAGCGCTTCATTAGCAGTAGATGGTTCGGGAAATTTGTACGTGTTAGGCCAATACGAAGGCGCAGTCGATTTTGATCCTGGCAGCGGGGTTACTGAAGGTTATTCAACCATTAAACCTAATCCTTTTCCTGTTCCTTTTAATACCAAGAATTATACTAAAGATATATTCTTAGCAAAATATGATGCCTCAGGCAACTACCTGTATAATATATGGTTCCCATGCACCGGGAGTGATGGAGGTACTTCTGTGGTAGTAGATGGCGCAGGTAACGTTTACGTGACAGGTTCCTTTTCTGAAACAATACAATTCAGCAATGGTATTTACTTTACTTCACCCGGTACAAATGGCAACTATTATCAGAGTTGTTTCTTTGCCAAATACGATCCTTCCGGTAAAAATGTATATGCCAAGCGACTTGACGTAACAACCACTGCCCTTGCGTCGGATAACGCCGGAAATGTATACCTGACGGGGAGTTTCAACGGCACTATAAATTTTAACACGGACGCCAATGGCGCCACCAACAACCTAAGTTATTCGGATATCTTTTTTGCCAAATATGATGCCATGGGCAAATATGTGTATGCCAAAGGGCTGGGCGGATATTCCAGCCGAGGTTCAACTACCTCAATTGCTGTTGATGGTTTGGGGAGTGTCTATTTGAGCGGATTTTTTAGTCACGATAGTGGTACGGGCGGCGCCATCGACTTCGACCCGGGGAGTGGCACGGCCAACCTGACGTCGGATGGAGCAGAGGATATGTTCTTTGCCAAATATGATCCGCTTGGGAACTATATGTATGCCCGCCGCGTCGGTGGTGCAGGCCGTGATATCAGCAATTCGATGGCAGTGGATGGCTTGGGCAAGGTGTATCTCACCGGTTATTACGGGGGAACAGTCGATTTTGACCCTGGTACCGGTATACAAAACCTCTCTGCCACCGACGCTGATATGTTTGTGGCCGTATATAATCCTCCCCCTTTGGCCTCCTCGCCCACCTTCACCTCTTTTAACCCGGCTTCAGGCCCCGTCGGCGCCATTGTTACGATTACGGGTACAAATTTTAATGCCTGCCCCCCCAATAATATCGTTTACTTCGGCGCCGCGCGGGCCACAGTAACGGCCGGTTCCACTACATCCCTCACGGTGATTGTACCCGCCGGTGCCACCTACCAACCTGTCACGGTATTGGACCTGGTCACCGGGTTGAGCACTGCCTCGGTCCAACCCTTTGTCGTGACATTCCCCTGCGGCGGTGCGGCATTCTCAGCCAACCCATTTAACCCTAAGGTTGATTTTAGTGCCGGATTGGGGCCTTACAGCGTTGCGATTGGCGATCTCGATGGCGGTGGCAGGTCGGATATGGCCGTTGTGAATGCAAATGCCAACACCGTTTCAGTACTTCGAAACACGGGCAGCGGCGGCACACTGGCTTTTGCCCCCAAGGTAGATTTTGCCACGGGAAATAAGCCGATCAGCGTGTCTGTCGGCAACATTGATGGTTATGGTCTGCCGGATATGGTGGTGGCGAATGAAAGCGCGGGCACTATCTCGGTTTTCAGAAATACAGGAAGTAGTGGCGCCGTTTCATTTGCCCCAAAAATAGATTTGACAACAGGCGCTAATCCTCAAAACGTAGCCATCGGCGACCTGAATGGCGATGGTAAGCCCGATTTAGCGGTAGCGAATACAGGTTCGAATACTATTTCCGTATTTAAAAATACCGGCACCCCCGGCGCGCTTTCTTTTTCCGCCAAGGCAGATTTTGTTACGGGTAGCAGCCCGAATAGTATTTCTATCGGCGATCTGGATGGGGATGGGAAACCGGACCTGGTAGTCATAAATAAGGGCTCCAATACCATTTCGGTATTCCGAAACACCGGGAGTAACGGCGCGATTTCTTTTGCAGTAAAAGCAGATTTTGCAACAGGAAGTAGTCCGAACAGTATAGCCATCGGTGATCTGGATGGCGATGGCAAGATGGATATGTCCATAGCAAATTTAGGCTCCAATTCCATTTCAGTACTTCGAAATACAGGCGCCAGTGGTACTATTTCCTTTGCCGCCAAAGTGGATTTTGCCACAGGCGCTGGTCCGTCCAGCGTCGCCATCAACGACCGGAATGGCGATGGTAAGCCAGATATATCGGTAGTGAATATGGCGGAACATTCGGTATCTTTATTTAAAAATACAAGCGGCCCCGGTAGCATCGTCTTTGCTCCAAAAATTAATTTTAGTACAGGAAATAATCCGCTAAGTCTTTCGATCGGCGACCTGAATGGCGATGGTAAACCGGAACTGGTGACGGCGAATAACAGTGATGCAACAGTCTCGGTATTGGAAAGCCAGGGAATCGTTCCCGGAGAACCAACGTACCGCTGGACGAATGGTAGCGGCAACGGGTTATGGAGTAATCCTGCCAATTGGTTGGACAACGCCAACAAGCCGGGCGTACCGGGCTTTGGTCATGCAGCCTACTTTTCTTGCCTGGAGGCCAGCGGCGCTACGCTTGACATAAATACCGTTATCGCCAAATTGATCATTGATGCAGAATACGCAGCCACTTTGCATTTGGGTGCGCACACGTTGACGCTGACGCAGGAATTAACCGTGCCCAATGCAACTCAACTGGATGCCGGTTCCAGCCTGGTAATTTTTAACGGCAACGTTAAAACAAATACGCCCGCTGCACTTTACAATCTCGAGTTATTAGGTGGTGGCTCAATTACGATAATTCAAGACCTTAATGTGGACAATACGCTTGTTTTGACCAGTGTGTTGGCCTTGGGCAATTGTAGCAGTGGCAACATCCGGGTCAGAGGAAATGTGCTCAACAACGATGCTTCTGCCTGGGTGGCAGGAAGTTGTGGCAGTTGGGCCACGGTAAGCCTCGTCGGCAGTGGCGACCAAATACTTTCCGGCCCGGGACTTTGGGGTAATCTGAACGTCGCCAAACCTTCCGGCAATGTCTTGATGGCATCCAATATTGATTTCTGGCACACCGCCACCCTATCCGGTACCTCCAGTGCGCGGATGCTCAATTACCCGGGCGGGCGGGTGAGGACTACTGGAGATATAACTTTCGATTATGCAGGCACGGTGGACGATGTGGAGTTTCGGGGCGGCGATGTTCTACTGAAACAATCTTTGAATATCAACGATAGCCTGATATTAGGCAGTGCTAACGGCATAGGCGGTTGTTCAGGTGAAAACCTGTTTGTCAAAGGCAATGTCGTCACAAACGACCCTAACGGCTGGGGTGGTGTCTGTAGCACGGCGGCAGTGTTGAACCTGGTGGGCACCACGGACCAGACTATCAGTGGAACCGGTTTACTGTATTTGTTGCATGTCAACAAGCCCGGCGGCAGTGTGCTGATGGTCGATCAACTTGACCTGAAATCCAACGGCCAACTCACCGGCGCCGGCCTCATCGATAACGCCGGCGGCGTATTCTACACCAAAGGCAACGCTACCTTCAATTTCAACGGACAAATAAAAGATTTGCGCCTGGCCACCGCGGCGGCCACCATAACCCTCAACCAGGACTTGCAAGTCGCCAACACCCTGACGCTTGACGTCGGGGGCTCTCTGGCGCTGGTAGCCGCCCCGGCGGGTAAACAGTTAAAAGTGAACGGAAACCTCAGTACCGGTGCGACGAATTGGGACGCCGCCAACAATGCCTTCCTCAGCCTGACTGGCAGTACCGATCAAACCGTTAGCGGACCAGGCCTGCTGAACCTGCTCAACATCAGCAAACCCTCAGGCAACGTACTCCTGCCCGACAACCTCGACCTCCAATCCGGCGGTCAACTCACCGGTTCCGGCCTGATCGACAACGCCGGCGGCGTTTTCTACACCAAAGGCAACGCCACGTTCAATTTCAGCGGCCAGATAAAAGACCTGCGAATGGCCACCGCGGCTGCCACCGTAACGCTCGGCCAGGATTTACAGGTTGGAAACACCCTCACCCTGGACGCGGGCGCCGGATTCTCCTTAATCGCTTTGCCGGCGGGTAAAAAATTGAAAGTCAATGGCAACTTGAGTACTGCGGTCACCAGCTGGGACGCCGCTAACAATGCCTTCCTCAGCCTGACCGGCAGTACTGACCAGACCATTAGCGGACCTGGCATGCTATACCTGCTCGACGTCAACAAACCCGGCGGCAACGTGCTTATGCCCGACAACCTCGACCTGCAAAACGGCGGTAAACTCACCGGCGCCGGTTTCTTCGACAACACCGGCGGCGTATTCAACACCATTGGGAATGCGACATTCGATTTCTCCGGAAGTATCGAAGACCTCCGGTTTACGACCAACGGCGGCTCCAGGGTCATCACGCTCAATCAGGACCTGGATGTGCTAAATACCCTCACGCTGGCCGGCGCCGGCGCGGGCTTCCGGATGACGGCTTCCCCGGCGGGTAAAAAACTAAAGGTCGGCGGCAACGTAAGCACACAAGTGTTCTCCTGGAATACGTCCACCAATGCCTTCATCAGCCTGAACGGCAGTACCGACCAAACCATCACGACCGTGGGCAGCGGCTCTTTGTTC
>CAUJEY010000160.1 GCA_963169325.1 Bacteroidota bacterium | reverse complement strand
GGATTTTACGATGTCGCCGGCGCTGGTTTCGCCGATGCGAAAATCCGTGCGATTGGAGTTGAAAATGATTTCCGGTTGCAGGAAAACCGTGTTGCCGATGCGGAACCAGGCGCCGAACTGCGTACCGAATTTCAAATCATCCACGCCGAAGTTAAAGGACGTGTCACCGGAACCGATCGTAATGTCTTCAGGGTTTTTCTTGACTTTGACAGCCTTCCTTGCTTCGACAAACCTAACACGTTGATAACCAGATAAAATATTGGCTGGCGGGTGGCTTTTTGGCAAAAAGTGTAGTGCGAAAACGGATTTGGAGGTGAGCGGTGCGCCTACATACCTTTGCGTCATGGCATTCATACGAGTCGACAAAAAAGGGGATGGGGAATATCTTCGGATCGTGGAGACTAAGCGCGAGGGCAATCGCGTAGTGCAACAAACTCTGTATAGTTTGGGTCGTTCGAGCGACTATACCCCTGAGATGCTGCGACGCATGGGTGAAAAATTGTACACCTTGGGCGGCGGCGATCCCCGGGAGTTATTGGGCGGGGGCCTTCGGGAAGAGGGGCGCTATAACTATGGTTACGTACAGTTGGTTCGTCGCTTGCTGATAACGTACGGGCTGGATAAATTGCTGGGGCGAGCGCAAGAGCGGCATCATGTTCAGTTTGACCTGGCCAATGCCGTGGCATTGATGCTCGTAGAACGATTGCATGAACCGAGTAGCAAGCATCGCAATTATCACAACCAGGGAGAGTATCTTGGCCTTAAACCGGTGGAACTGCAACACGTGTACCGGTCGCTGAATTACTTGGCCGAAGAAAGCGAGCGTATACAAAAACGGATATGGGAGAAAAACCGGCACCTGTTCAATGCATCACTGGACATTGTGTTCTACGACGTGACGACGTTCTACTTTGACAGCGAAGTGGAAATAGAGGGCGCGCTTCGGCAGAAGGGCTTCGGTAAGGATGGCAAGATTGGTAAAACCCAGATAGTCTTTGGCCTATTGATCGACAAAGAGAAAAACCCGGTGGGCTACCGGGTGTACAAAGGCAATACGTGGGAAGGTCAAACTATCCGTGATGCTATCAGTGGCCTGCGCAAGGATTATGCGTTGGACAAAGTTGTCGTGGTGGCCGACCGCGGGATGCTGTCCCAGGAAAACCGCGAGTGGATTGAGCAAGAGAACGGCTATGAGTTTATTTTAGGGGAGCGGCTGCGCAAGTTGCCTTCGGCGCTACAGGAACACCTACTGAACCTGGATAACTATACGAAAACGTGGAAAGAGGATGAAAAAGATGAAAAGGCCACCGTTCGCTACTGTTCGCTGGAGGTCGACGGGCGAACGGTAATCGGCACCTACAGCAAGAAGCGGGCAGACAAGGACCGGCACGAAAGAGAAGAAAAACTGCTCAAGGCCCAAAAACTGCTCCAAAAGCCGGACAACATCGAACGCAAAGCCCGCCAGTATTTTTTGCACAAGGACGGCAAGGCGCTGTGGTCGCTGGATGAGAACAAAATCAAACAAAGCGAACGATTCGACGGTTTTTTGGCCATTACAACCAGCAGCGCCACCTTGACACCTGAGCAGACGCTGGACCATTACCGGAATCTGTTCACCATCGAACACACCTTTCGCTCCTTTAAAACCCACCTGGAGACCCGCCCAATGTTCCACTGGACGGATAAGCGCATCGAAGGGCACATCTGTCTGTGCTATATGGCATACGCCTTATTGAACCACTGTTTATTGAAAACAAACCGAAAAGACCACAAATACTCCGAAAACGACCTCCGAAGGGGGCTGGATAAGATGCAACTCAGCCTGGTTATAGAGGGAAAGCGTGAATTTTATCTCCGCGCCAGGCACGAAGCCGGCGCCGCCGACATCGCCGAAAGGCTCGGATTGCCAGCACTGCCTAATTTAATCCCTAAAAACCTGATTGACAACTACTTATAACAAAATGTAGTGCAGGCTCAAAATTTTAACTGACTGATTGTCAGTTTTTTATTCGAAAATCGTGTCAAAGTCAAGAGCGCGGAAAACGCCCCGACACCGCCCAGCAGGTACCACCAGTTGATCCGGTCTCTGAAAACGGCCAGAAAAACCGCGCTGACCAAAATGATCGTCGGCACTTCGTTCATCACCCGGTAGTACACATGGCTGAAATCCGAAGTTTGACTTTCCAAGCGCCTGATATGCGTCTGGCAATAGTGGGTATATGCGGTAAGCAGCAGGATAAAAACCAATTTGCCAAGCATCCAGTTTTGTTGCAACCAGGCCGGTTGTATGGTCAGCATCATCGTGCCGAATGCCCAGGTAATGATAACCGCCGGTTTCAGGATAATTTTATACACCTTCCACTCCATCAGATTGTATTGGCGGGTCAGAATATCCTTTTGCGGGTCGGGAAGCCCCGAAGCTTCCGCATGATATACCATGAGCCGGACGAGATAAAACAGTCCGGCCATCCAGGATACCATACCGATCAGGTGCATCGCCTTCGCTACGCTGTACCAATTTGCTACTTCCATTTCCGGGTAAATTTTAAAAAAACAAGCGGCGCAAAGTTGTAACACTCTGCGCCGCCCGGAAGCATGAATTGATTAAAAAGTTTATTTTACGATTGCAATATTTAATGCCAGCACTAATCGGGCCGGATTATTGGAAAAGGCGTATTTGTCTCCAAAAAACGTGACTTGATCGCCAAATTTGTTGAAATTGCCTTCATAGCGAATATCGGCAGAAATTCGCCCTGTGCCGAGGGCAAGGCCGGCCTGCCAACCCCAGGTAAACTGCTTCCAACGCTCGGCATATCCTTTTACATCCGTCAGTTCGGATTTGCTGTTCAGGAAATAGTGCCCGACCGGACCGGCGTGCAACCGGATCGGCCCGGCGGTGACGCCTACCAATACCGGAATATCCAGGTTTTGATATCTTTCGGATTTTACGATGTCGCCG
>CAUJEY010000159.1 GCA_963169325.1 Bacteroidota bacterium | reverse complement strand
TATCGTGGTTTTTCCCACTCCGCCGCCGTCGCTTTTTTTCCAGGGCGTGCGGTCGCCGCCTTCGCTGCTGCGATCTTGCCAGGGTTTGCGCTCGCCGCCGCCTTCGCGGTTCTGCCAGGGTTTGCGCTCGCCACCTTCGCTGCTGCGATCTTGCCAGGGTTTGCGGTCGCCGCCGCCTTCGCGGTTCTGCCAGGGTTTGCGTTCGCCGCCTTCGCTGCTGCGATCTTGCCAGGGTTTGCGCTCGCCGCCGCCTTCGCGGTTTTGCCAGGGTTTGCGTTCACCACCTTCGCTGCTGCGATCTTGCCAGGGCTTGCGCTCATACCCGCCGCCGCCTTCGCGGTTTTGCCAGGGTTTGCGCTCGCCGCCTTCATTGCTGCGGTCTTGCCAGGGTTTACGTTCTCTGTCGAAACTGGGGCGTTCATTTTCCCATTTTTTGGGTTCTTCAGTTGATTTTTCGCGGTCTTGCCAGGGCTTTTTATCCTGGTCATTGCCCTCCCGATTGTTTCCATCGTAGGGTTCGTCCGTTGTGGACCGCTCTTTCAGCGGGAGTTCCTGGCCCGGTTTGGTAATACGCGGGCGCTTCTTTTTTTCTTCCATTGAAGTGGATTTGTGAATACGTAGATTTTATACATGGCGAGTTTTTCATCGACGGCACAAAAATGCAGATAATTCAATCATCGCGCTACTAAAAGCGGGCTGTAAATCTTCTGCCCGGTGCTTGTTATTCCGATCAGCCGGTAAAATCCGGGGTTCAACGTATTGGTATTCAACCCTGTCAGATTTTCTCCACGGCGGCTTATCACACATTGTCCTAAACAATCATATACCTGAATTTCTTCAATTTCATTTGTTTCCGGCCAGTTAACCCATCCATTTGCAGGATTTGGAAACACGCGGAAGGTCGTCGCAACGTGGTTTTGGTCCTCTGTATCGATTAAACCACTATCAAAAACGTTAAACGTAATTTCCCGCCGTATGGTACTTAATAACATACCATTCCGAAATTCCTGGCAGGCCATTCCCACTAAAAATTGTCCAATTATGCGAGGCGTTCCTGAAATTATGCCTTCAGCGGAGTCGATCCCGATTACCGGATTACCGGCCATCGGGACAATAGAAGTATACAAAGGATCAGTAAAAGCAATTGTATCATACGGCGGGGCACAAGGAGGGCTTGGCAGAGCGCCTTGGCAACCGGAGACATCCGGAGGGGTTAAAGATGTGCCGCCACCTGCAAAAGGCGCTGAAAAGGTGTAAACTAATTGATCACCCTCTTTATCCGTTGCTGTTTGAATAATATTGACCGGTTTATGAATGCATAAAAATGTGGCCGGGTACACCGGTAAAACCGGACTGGAATTATTCGTCGCCAGGGCATCGGGCGTTAATTCCACCATAATAGTGAAACCTACTTGGTCAGGATTGATAATATTGGAAAAGGTGGCAGAAAGACAACACCGCTGGTAAACAATGAAAAAACTTTCCCCGGGAACATTGATAAAATTCCGCTCGAAGGTATAGGTCCCCTGTTCAAAACATAAATTAGGGGCTGCTCCACCGCAACCGGATGATATGGACAGATTGGTAACGTTGGGATTGCCGACGGCAAATGATTCTAACAATTCCGAATTTGTCCAATTCCCCCTGTATACCGCCATCTGGGCCGGGTCGTCAAAATACGCGCCACCGCCAAGACAGTCGCGGAACAAATGCATGGTGAACCGGTAACGTTTTGCACCGCCGGCAACATCGCCAATATATTCGTAGGAGATATCGCCACCGACGATATGGCGGCTCCATAAATCCGGTGCAAAAAAAAGAAAACAGGCCGCAATCGCTGCCAACTTGAGGTTAGTCATTCTGTAGGATTTTATTTTGTGAATAGGTTGATTGACTCGTCAAAAATAGCCTGTTTTTTATATATAACAAAACCGTGCAACAGCAAGGGACTGTTGCACGGTTGAGTTATTAAATAAGGAGCGGGCTTTATAAACCCTAATCCGCTTTAACCCATTTCACTACTTTCCATACCCCTTTTTCTGTCATCAGGTTAATACTATACAAGCCTTTTGGCAGCGTAGTCACATCAATTTCCGTCGCCCATTCAGATGCTTCCACGATACGGATCAAACGGCCGTGCATATCCATGATTTGGACAATAACCGGTTGAAAATCATTTATTTCCAAACGAAGGAAATTTTGAACGGGGTTGGGAATTACCCGGACAGATGCCTGGTTCGCGGGTTCATTGGTGGCTACCGTGTTATCAATTTGGATTGGCGCCGACACGGAAGTGCAACCCACGGTAGTTGTCGTAACTGTCAGGATATAGACGCCGGCTTTAAGTCCGGTCAGGTCTTCGGTATTGGCAAAAGGCTGGCCGTCTTTCGTCCAGGAGAACGAATACATACCGCCGCCGCCGCTTATCGAGACATTTATGCTGCCCACCCCGGAATTATTCACATCGGGATTTTTTTCAACAAGATCAATAACAACCGGTGGTTCTGCCACGATAGCAAAAGAGCAAGTTGCGCTGTTTCCGGAAACATCCGTTATCTGGAATACCTGAACTGTTTGGCCAACAGGGAATACTGAACCGCTAGACAGTCCGGCTATCAGTTCTGGAGATATATTGTTCAGGTTACAATTATCCGACACTGCGGGGGAAGCATATTGCACTGGAACACCGGCACATGCCGGTAAAATCGAAACCGGGCAATTTATTACTGGAGGAATAGTATCGGTGGAATTGATCGAAACTGATTGGGTGCTGGAACAACCATTGGCATCCGTTACGGTAAAAATATACGTCCCCACGCCCAGGTTTTGGCCGTTGGAGCCATTGGGCCAGGCTATTTGGTAGGGAGCCGTACCACCGGAAGCCGATGCAATTGCCGAACCGTCTTTATCTTCCGGGCAGTCAACATGGTTTATATTTTCCACAGCAGCCAGTAAGGGTGCAGGTTCGGTTATGGTGGCCGTAGAAACAGCAACACAGCCAACGGCATCCGAGACAATCACGGTGTATGTTCCAGCCGTCAGGTTGGAGATGGTACTGGTGGTTGCGCTGTTCGACCAGGCATAGGTAACCGATTGTGTGGTACCTGCCGGCACCGCCGTGGCTTGTCCGTTACTGTTGCCTGCGCAGGACACATTTACCGTAGAAATAGTGGCTGTCAGGGTACAATTAAAGGCATTTACAGTGACCGTTTGTACTGCCGTACAGTTATTGCCATCTGTTACCGAAACGGTATACGTACCGGGGGCCAGTCCGGTAATTGTTTGAGTCGTGGCGTTATTGCTCCAGTTATAGGAATACGGCGCCGTTCCGCCGGCGGGTTGCGCTGTGGCGGTTCCGTCATTCACGCCTACTGCCGTTTGATTGGTGGAAGAGGCATTGGCTAATAACAGCGGTGGCTGCGTGATATTCACGGATAATTCGGCCGGGCAATTATTCGCATCGGTAATTTCCACGGTATAAGCACCGGGAGATAAATTCGTAGCCGTTGCCGTCGTATTTCCGTTTGACCATAAATAGGTTGCCGGTAATGCTGCTCCGTTTAATTGCACGGTTGCCGTTCCATTACCGGCGCCGTTGCAAGTCACATTTGTGGTAGAGGCCGTTGCCGTCAGCGTACAGTTGAAACTGTTCACGGTAACCGTTTGGACCACCGTACAGTTGTTGGCATCTGTCACGGACACAGTATAACTGCCCGGCGCCAAACCGGTAATCGAAGCGGTGGTTCCACTGGTGTTCCACAGGTAGGTGTATAGCGGGGTTCCACCCGTCGGCGATGCCGTAGCTGTGCCATCCGCAGCGCCGGCCGCCGTTTCTGACGTGGCCGTGGCGTTTGCAATAAGGGTTGCCGGTTGCGAGATCGTGACGGACGCTGTTGAAGAACAGTTTTCGCTGTCTGTCACCGTAAAAATATAGGCGCCGGCAGGCAGATTATTCACCGTGGCCGTATTGGCCCCGGTGGACCAGGCGTACGTATAATTTCCTGCACCACCGCTGCCGCTACCCGTAGCTGCGCCGTTATTACCGCCATTGCAGCTTACATTAACGATGTTATTTACACCGGCTACCACAGGCGTACTTTGGTTCACAGTCGCCGAGGTTGTTGCCGTGCAGCCATTCGTAGTATTGGTAACCAATAAGGTATACGACCCGGCGGCGTTAACCGTCGGCGTGAGCGTAGTATTCCCGGAAACGATATTGCCATTGGTGGTGGTCCATAAATAAGTAAAATTCGCGCCTTGCGAAGAAGCCGTACCATTCAACTGGATCGAAGTGGTTTGGCAATTCAGGTTGCCGGGTACAGATGCGCTGGCTGTTGGCAGTGTAGTATTTTGGATAACTGTAGCGACAGCAGTAGCCGTACACCCGTTTGAATTATCCGTAACACTTACCGTGTAGGTTCCGGGCGCCGAGGCGGTAGGGTTTTGCTGCGTCGAGGTGTATCCGCCCGGTCCGGCCCAGACAAATCCGGCAGATGTTGCATTCGTGGTGGCATTCAGTTGTGCCGTCGAATTGGTACACGTTATTTGACCGGCTGTTGCCGAAGCCGTTGGTGCCGTAATATTTTGGCTCATGGATGCCGTTGCACTGGCCGTGCAGCCGTTTGCCGGGTTGGTAACCACTACAGTATAAGTACCTGGTACTGAAATGATTGGATTTTGCAGGGTGGAACTATAGTTGTTCGGCCCACTCCAGGAATAGGTAGCGCCGGCAGCATTAGAGCCGGCATTCAAGGTATCGGAAGTCAGAGCGCAGGTAAGCAATCCACCGGTAGCCGTAGCCGCGGGCGGCGTTGAATTTGGAGTAACCGAAGCCGTGGCCGTATTGGAGCAGCCATTTGAAGTATTGGTCACCGTCACCGTATAGGTACCGGCCGAACTTACCACGGGGTTTTGTTGGGTGGAGGTATATCCTCCGGGCCCGGCCCAGTTGAAGGTGGCGGGCGAGGCATTCGTTGTGACGGTAAGCGTAACGCTCGGAGTGGTGCAGGTGATTTGTCCACCGGTGGTTGTAGCAGTTGGCGGCTGGATACTGCTGCTTACCGTTGTAGATGCGGTAGCGGTACAACCGTTTGTGCTATTGGTGACTTGCAAGGTATAGGTACCGGCCGCATTCACTACCGGAAACAGTGTCGTTCCGCCGGAAACAATATTTCCACCTGCGGATGCCGCCCATAAATAGGAAAAAATTGCGCCGGAGGAGGAGCCTGTCCCGTTCAACATAGTTGTCGGCTGGGCACAGGTTAAAGTTCCTGGTGGACCGGCCACAACATTTGGCGATATAAGGTTACTTTGTACATTGACAGAGGCAACCTTAGTGCAGCCGTTGTCATCTGTAACCGTTACAAAATTGGTACCCGGAGTGGTTAACTGGGTTGGATTCGAATTATCACCATTCGACCAGAAAAAAGAATATGGCGGCGTTCCACCCGAAGAGACAGCCGTGGCAGTCACCGAGGTATTGGTGCAAGTCAATAAACCTTGAACGGAGGCAGAAGCATTTAATACGGGTGGCTGTGTGATGACAACCGAGGCCGTGGCGGTGCCTGTTCCGCTTGAACCGGTAACGGTAACGGTGTAGGTTCCCGCAGTCAGGTTGATGGCAGTTTGTCCGTTTTGCCCACCGGTCCAAAAATAGGTATAAGGCGCCAGGCCGCCATCTGCTTCAACGGTAGCACTACCGTTATTACCGCCAAAACAGGAGACATTGTTAGAATTCGCGATGGTCGCTGAAACTGGTGGCGGGCCGTTAAATGAATATGTTTCAGAAAAATCTATCGGAAAATCACCTGTATCGTTGTTGTTACCATTGGTAAAGTTTCCAATAAAATAAAATTTAATGGTATTGCCGGCGGCTGTTACCGGCGATTTCCAGTTGAAACTCCAGGTTGCCGGGCCTCCACCGGTAAAATTTTTGGCGCCGCGATGCTCAATATATTCCCGGCCTCCAAAAAATTCGGTGCCCGACTGGGCGTTTCCAGCAGTCAGGTCGCCTGCATTGGCATTGTTGGCATCTACCGACACCAACTGAAAACCGCCGCGAATGGGACTGCCTGCCGTTGGCGTCAGGGTTATCATCAACGGATAAGTAGTATTGGCATCCACCGTAGCGGGCATACCGTCTATGGTGACGGTTCCTCCAAAACCTCCGGGATTCGATCCACTGTGGCAATCACTACAGTTACCATCAAAAGGTGCGCCCGTTCTTCCGGTAGGCGGGTTTGTCGCATTAGCCAGCCAAACAAGTATGCCTAACAACAGGCCGGTAAATCGAAAAAGACGGGAATTGTACAAAGGATTCATTTCAAATAAATTAGTTGTGGTATGAATTGATATTAAAGATATAAATGTAGGTACAACTTAAAGTCAATTGCTCTTAAAATTTGTTGATTCATTTGTTGGTTTTTAGCGTACGCATTAAAAAATTGCCCGCGCCCGTAATTTTTATTAACCATTTGGAATCCATTGCCAAATCCATACCTTCGCACAGCGAACTTTCGCTAAATTCACTGATTTTTTTACAACCTATTTCACATAACCATGCTCAATAAACACATACGGAAAGTAGCTGTCCTTGGTTCGGGTCTGATGGGTACCGGGATTGCCGCACATCTTGCCGGTTGCGGCCTGGAAGTTTTAATGCTTGATATTTTACCCGCTGATCTCAAAGAGGGAGAAAAAAATCCGGCAGCGCGCAACCGCATTGGCAATACGGCGCTTCAAACGGCTTTAAAATCGAAACCGGCCCCCTTTTATGACAACAAATTTGCTTCGCGAATTACTGTGGGCAATTTCGAAGACGATTTTTCAAAAATCGCAACATGCGACTGGATACTTGAAGTGGTCGTGGAACGACTCGATATTAAGAAACAGATATTTGAAAAAGTAGAACAATACCGGACGAAAGGTTGCCTGGTAACTTCCAACACCTCCGGTATTCCGATCCACCTGATGACCGAAGGCCGCAGCGACGATTTCAAAAAACACTTCCTGGGCACGCACTTTTTCAACCCGGCGCGGTATATGCGTTTGTTGGAAATTATTCCCACACCCGATACGGATTCGGAGGTAACCGCATTTTTTCTGCATTTTGGAGATATCATCCTCGGCAAACAAACGGTGCTGTGTAAAGACACGCCGGCGTTTATCGCCAACAGGGTAGGGGTGTACGCTATGGCAAAAATCTTCCAGCTAACCGCTGAAATCGGACTTGACATATCCACGGTGGATACCCTGACCGGCCCGGCTATCGGCCGCCCCAAAACAGGTACTTTCCGTTTGGGCGATCTGGTGGGCATGGATACTGCCGTACACGTAATCAACGGTATGCGCCAAAATTGCCCGGAAGATGAACAGATCGGCGCTTTTGAAATTCCAAAGTTTCTCCAGTTCCTGATCGACAATAAATTTTTCGGCAATAAATCAGGTAAAGGTTTTTATCAAAAAACGGATCAAAAGGACGCCAAAGGCCGTCCGGTCGTGCTGGCATTGAACCTGGATGCCCTGGAATACGGTCCGTCGCAAAAGGAAAAACTGCCCATCCTTGATACACTAAAGCAGATCGACGAACTGCCCCGTCGCATGAAGGCGATCTTTAAAGGGACGGATAAAGGGGCGGAATTGCTGCAACGCTCGTTTCTTGGGTTGTTTGCATATTCTGCCAATCGGGTGCCGGAAATCAGCGATACGCTTTATGCTATCGACGATGCCCTACGCGCCGGGTTTGCCTGGGAAAAAGGACCTTTCGAGTACTGGGATATGGTAGGGCTCGCCCAAGGCGTGGAAGCCGCCGAAACCCGCGGCGAAAAAATTGCCGGCTGGGTAAAAGAGATGCTGGCAGCAGGCCATACCAGTTTTTATAAATCGGAAGGCGGCCAACGGCTTTGTTACAACCCGGGTACAAAATCTTACGAACCCCTGCCCGGCGGTGCATCTTTCATAATTCTCGATACCTACCGCGATCAAAAACCGGTGTACCAGAATAGCGAAGTAACCCTCCATGATATTGGTGATGGTGTATTATGCCTGGAGTTCCACTCCAAAATGAACGCCATTGGCGAAGGTATCCTGCGCGGACTAAACGAAAGTGTGCGGATCGCCGAAGAAGAAGGTTGGAAAGGTTTGGTAATTGGCAACAATGCACAAAATTTTACCGTGGGCGCCAACCTGATGATGATTGCCATGATGGCCTACCAACAGGAATGGGACGAACTCAATATGGCCGTCAATCTGTTCCAGCAAACATCCATGCGCCTGCGCTATTCGGCAGTGCCGGTGGTGATGGCCACACAAGGTTATGTGTTCGGCGGCGGATGCGAATTTGCCATGCACTGCGATGGCGTGATCGCGGCTGCGGAAAGTTATATCGGCTTGGTGGAAGTAGGGGTGGGGCTTATCCCCGGCGGCGGCGGTACAAAAGAATTTGCCGTACGCGCTTCCGATGCTTACAGCCGGGAGGGTGATGTGCAAATACCAACGCTGATCGATAAATTTAAAACCATCGCCACGGCACAGGTAGCCACCTCGGCCAATGAGGCATTCAACTACGGGTATTTGTTACAAAACAAAGATCGGGTGGTACACAATACCGCCCGCAACATAGCCGAAGCCAAGGCCAAAGTACTGGAACTGTCCGACGAGTACGTTCGGCCCATTCCCAGGAAAGATATATTCGTACTGGGCCGCACCGGCCTCGGCGCCCTGTACATTGCCGCGCATTCGCTTAAACTGGGAAATTATGCCAGCGAACACGACATTAAAATTGCCCAAAAAGTAGCCTGGGTTCTTTGCGGTGGCGACCTCACCAGCCCGCAAAACGTATCGGAACAATATTTACTCGACCTCGAACGTGAAGCTTTCCTCGGTTTGTGCGGCGAACAAAAGACCCTCGAACGGGTTCAGTTTATGTTGGAAAACGGAAAACCGTTGAGAAATTAAACTTACCAACAATTTATTTACATATTTAACCAATCATCTCCATTGATCTCATTGACCACATTTCATCACCTTGACCACATTCAAAATTATGGAAGCATATATCATCTCCGGATATCGCACTGCCGTCGGTAAGGCCGGAAAAGGCAGTTTTAAAAGCACCCGCCCCGACGATCTGGCCATTGAAGTTATCCAGCATTTAATAAAAACCACGGCCGGCCTGGAACCAGGTATGGTAGACGACGTAATTGTCGGCTGTGCCAATCCTGAGGGAGAACAGGGCCTACAAATTGGGCGGCTTATCGCCGTACGGGCGTTGGGTAAAGACGTGCCGGGCATGACGGTGAACCGGTATTGTGCTTCAGGGCTGGAAACGATCAGCATTGCCGTTGCAAAAATTCGTGCCGGAATGGGGCATTGCTACATAGCCGGTGGAGCCGAAAGCATGAGCCTGATACCAATGACCGGATATAAACTCGCCCCGAATTATAACATTGCTGCTCACACGCCGGAATATCTGGTGGGTATGGGCCTCACCGCCGAAGCCGTATCAAAAAAATACGGTATCAGCCGGGAAGCCGCCGATATCTTTTCTGCACGCTCGCATGCAAAAGCGGGGGCAGCCATAGACGCCGGCAAATTCAAGGACGAGATTGTACCTATTTCCGTACAAGAAATTTGGGTGGAAGATGACAAGCGAAAGGAACGGAAATTTATAATGGATACCGATGAGGGCGTACGCCGTGATACGACTGTGGAAGGGCTGGCAAAACTCAAACCGGCATTTGCCAATGGCGGCTTGGTTACCGCCGGCAATGCATCGCAAACCTCTGACGGCGCGGCCTTTACTTTGGTTATGTCGGAGGAGTTGATGCGCAGCCTGGGACTGCAACCAATAGCCCGACTGGCTGCATGTGCAGTTGCCGGCGTCGATCCCCTTTATATGGGTATCGGTCCGGTACAAGCGATACCGAAAGCATTAAAACAAGCCGGGCTGTCCTTAACCCAAATCGAGCAGATCGAACTGAACGAAGCCTTTGCCGCCCAGGCGTTGGCTGTTATTCAGGAGGCCGGATTGGATCCGGATATTGTGAATGTAAACGGCGGCGCGGTAGCCCTCGGCCATCCATTAGGTTGCACGGGCGCCAAACTTTCCATTCAATTACTCAATGAAATGCGCCGCCGGAATCAGCATTATGGCATCGTTACAGCCTGTGTGGGCGGGGGCCAGGGTATTGCCGGAATATGGGAAAGACTGAACTAAATTGCCTTGTACACATCCGATAAGGCAGGCTGCTTTCGTTTAACCACGGAAGCAGCCTTTTTTATTCTTAAAAAAATCCACCTCCAATCAGATTGCCTTCATCCGTCTCGGCAAACTACCTTTACATTCCAATTTAACATCCATGAAGAATACTTTTTTTTTAGTCCACTTCCTGCTTTTATTTCCGGTTTTGGCCCGCTCCCAGGATAACTTATTCAAGATTGAAAAACTGCCCGATTTCATCAACTCGGGCTACGATGAAATCACCCCCGTACCAAGCCGGGACGGGAATACCTTGTATTTCACCCGCGTGGGTTATCCCGAATTTAACCGTTATCTTTTTTTAGACAGTGTTAATTTGTACAAAAAATACCCGCCCGAACAGTACGACCGCCTTTTGCGCAACATCTATTCCGACCTTTCCGGCAAACCGGTAAAAGACCCTGCCCTATCACCTTTCAACCAGGACGTCTGGATAACGGAAGGGGACTCTGCCGACTTTTGGTTCTTGATGCACCCGCTTGAGCCGTTGAACAATGCTTTACCCAACAGTATCGTCACGATCACGCCGGACCCGAACGCCTTTTATTGTATTAATCAATTTTCTCCTAAAGGCGATATGACAAAGGGATTTTCACTCATTCGCCGGGAAGATAGCCTGTGGACCTTCCCTATCCCAGTGGATATAAAAGAGTATTATACCATTACTTCGGATGTCAATTTGACCATGAGTTTCGACGGGCAGGTGCTCATTTTATCGGCCGTTCGATACGACTCCAGAGGCCTTGATCTTTATGTTTGTTTCCGGGAAGGCGAACACCAATGGAGTGCTCCCCAGCATTTAGGTAATGTAATAAACTCCGACAAACGGGAAACAACACCCTATTTATCCGAAGACAATACGACCCTTTACTTCGCCTCCAACCGGTGGCCGAGCCTGGGCGGCGCTGACTTATTTATGTCCAAACGCCTCGACGACACCTGGAAAAACTGGAGTGTGCCGCAGCCACTGGATGCTCCGATCAACTCGTCTTTTGATGAAAGCCAACCCTACTTCAATATGAGCTCGGGGTATCTGTACTTTACGTCGTGGCGCGACGGCAATAGCGACATCTTTCGCATGCGCATAGCCCCACCCCAAGCAATGGAGTTTACTATCCGCGGTCGGATTTTTAATCGAAAAACACACGAACTAATGCCGGATGCTAAGGTGCGGTATAGCGCCGCTTTGGGGCCGCAAAACACTATTAGTTCGCCAAATGGCTTCTTTACCCTAACTATTCCAAAAGGAGTTCGTTTTGATCTTACCCCAGAAAAAGCCGCTTTCGCCGGCCAAAAGGAAGAGGTTTTGTTTCGGCGCGACTACTACTATTTCCAGGATTATTATCAGATTGATCTCTGGCTCGACCCCCTGGAAGTGGATGATAAAATTGAACTTCAGCCCATTTACTTTCAGCAATCAAAAGCCATTATCCTGGAGAGTTCTTATCCGGAACTGGAACGCCTTGCCGGCATACTTTACGACAACCCAAAGTTGGAAATTCGGATCGAGGGACATACGGACAACCTGGGCAAAGTAGAAGATTTGTTCCGCCTTTCCGAAGCACGGGCTAATGCAATACGCGATTTTCTAATCCAAAAAGGTATTACCGCGAGCCGTATCCAAACGGTCGGTTTGGGACCTAAATATCCGATCAGCGACAATAGCACCAATGACCTCCGGGCACAAAACCGCCGGGTTGAAATCCGTATAACGAAAATCTAAAACCACAATGTTCCACGTGGAACATCACATTTTCTACACCTATGCAACTATACAGCACCAACAACCCCGCGCTCCGCACCAACCTTCGGGAAGCCATCTTTCAGGGATTACCGGCCGATAACGGACTTTACATGCCGGTAAATATCCCCGTTATGCCCGCATCCTTTATTCAAAATCTGGACCAATATACTTTCCCGGAAATCGCTTTACATCTGGCCAAAGCCATGATTGGTGACGAAATTCCGGAACATGACTTAGCGACTATAATCCAAAAGGCCATCAACTTTCCGGCTCCTGTCGTACAGTTAGAAGAACACACTACCGTGCTGGAACTTTTTCACGGCCCCTCCTTGGCCTTTAAAGATTTCGGCGCCCGGTTTATGGCACAAACAATGTCGTATTTCAACCGAGGCGAAGAGCAGGAATTAACCATCCTTGTTGCTACATCGGGAGATACAGGCGGAGCCGTGGCTGCCGGTTTTTATCAAACCCCCGGTATTCGGGTAGTCATCCTCTACCCTTCCGGAAAAGTAAGTCCATTACAGGAAAAACAATTGACCACCCTGGGGCACAATATCACCGCACTGGAAGTGGACGGAACCTTTGATGACTGCCAGGCCTTAGTCAAACAAGCCTTTCTCGATACAGCACTGCGCCAACAACTCCGATTAAGTTCAGCGAACAGCATCAATATATCACGCCTGATTCCACAGGTTTTTTATTACTGGGAAGCATGGAAACAACTTTATCGCGCGCATGAGAAAATTGTCTTCGTTGTTCCATCCGGCAACTTCGGCAATCTAACCGCCGGCCTGTTGGCTTATAAAATGGGATTGCCTGTACACCATTTCATTGCTGCGACAAATGCAAATGATGTGGTTCCGGAATATCTCGAAACCGGCCGTTTCAAAACTCGCCCATCCGTTCGAACTATTTCAAACGCCATGGATGTGGGCAATCCTTCCAATTTTGTCAGAATGCTCGACCTCTTTGGTTCCACGTGGAACATCATGCAAAAACATATAACCGGTTACTCCTTCTCCGATGAACAAACCAAAGAGGCCATGCGTGCTGTTTACCGGGACAAAAAATACATCCTGGATCCACACGGCGCCGTGGGTTATTTAGCCTGGAACGCGTATCATAAAGAGAACCCCGAAACAACAGGCGTAATTTTAGAAACAGCACACCCGGCAAAATTCCTGGAAGATGTGGAAGAAATTCTTGGTGAAAAAATTAGCATCCCCAAGGCGCTGGCCGACATCAGTGAAAAAGAAAAAAAGGCCGTTCCAATGAAGGCTGATTATAATGCATTTAAGAACTGGTTGAGTCAAGATTTTTGATCGCACAGAATACTGGGTAAACGGAGAGATGTAATGTAATACCCCCCCGGTTGGTAATATTTAAAAAACAATATATTTACAAGTATATACAAAACATGACCCGGCTTAGCAGAATAAGTTTTTACAAATAGTAATCCCCCCTACAATGCGCGTAAGTCATCGTAGGGGGGATTACTATTTGTAAAAACTTATTCCCCTTTCGCTACCAAATTCTCAGCCATTACCTCTTTCAGAAAAGCGTCCAGAATTTCATTAAACGCTTCCGGCTTTTCCATCATCGGGGCATGGCCGCATTTATCGAGAAAATGCAGACGGGAATTAGGTATCAATTCGTGGAATTTTTCGGCGACAAATGGCGGAGTCACCGTATCCTGTTTCCCCCAAATAAGCAGGGTTGGAGGCTTGATTTTATACAACTTATCTCCCAGGTTATGCCGAACCGCCGATTTGGCAGTGGCGACTACCCGTATAGCTTTATTCCGATCATTGACTATTCCAAAAACCTCATCTACCAGTTCTTTCGTCGCAACAGAAGGATCGTAGAACGTATCGCCTGTTTTGCGTTTGATATATTCATAATCGCCGCGTTTTGGAAAAGCGGTACCGAATGCGCTTTCAAACAATCCGGAACTACCTGTCAGGGTAATAGAACCAATCCGTTCCGGATGCGCGATGGCATATAGCAAGGCAACATGCCCGCCCAGGGAATTGCCGACTAAGTGTACCCGCTCGTAATTTTTAAATTGTACGAATTTGGATACAAAATCTACCAACCCCATCACTGAAACCTCGAAGATGGGCATTTCATAAATAGGCAGAATAGGTATAACGACATTATACCGATCTGAAAATTGTTTGAATATGCCTTCAAAATTACTCAAGGCGCCAAACAACCCATGGAGGAGCAATAAGGTATCTCCTTCCGTACCGGATTCAATATACCGGAACCCTTTTTCTTCTTTGACCGGAATGTTCATCGTATAAGGTAAAATCTTCAAAACAAAGATTGGCAAAAATAGGGAAAAACCCTAATAAGGGTGTAGGTCTTACATTGGTAGTGTGGCGTAAGAATGTGGAAAAGTCCGAAAAAAAAGTAGAACTATATGTGAATTACGAACAAAATTGGTTGATTATTTTTGAGGTAGCTACTTAAGTTCCGTTGATACTTTTCCACCGGCCAGTTGATAAGTCACAAATAAGATTGTTCCCAACAACAAAACCGCACCGGCCTGATGCAATACCCCCAGTTCGACTGGTATCGTGGATATGCTATTAATGAGCGTAAGAATACCGAGTAATACCTGAAGGACCAAGGCTGCTGCCAACGCTTGATTTCCACGACGTACAGGCATGGAAACCGTTCGTCCCCGAAATTGCCAGATAAAATACAAAACCATGATTGTCAATATGTAAGCAGTAGTTCTGTGTAATATTTGTATCAATGCGGGCATGAATGGATTAGTATCGTAGTGTATAAAACTTTCCGCCGACCAATGCCCGGCATCCAGCAAAACAGCCGGTAAATACTCCCCGTTCATATCCGGCCAGGTGGGAAAAAATAGCCCGGCTTTAGTACCCGACATCATGGCTCCAAGGGCGATTTGCACAAAGGTTACAACAACTAAAACCCAGGCATATTTTTTCAACATCCGATTGTTGAAAACAACGGGGGCGGGTTGTATGGCAATAAAAGTTGTCCACATTAAATAACTGAAAATTATTAACGCCAGAACCAGGTGCAAGGTCAGGTTATAGGCATTTACCCAGGGCCGTTGGATCAGACCACTGGCGACCATAATCCATCCAAAGAATCCTTCCAGGCCAGCCAATGCCACTACTATCCCCAGCCGTGGTAATAATCGCCGGGAAAACATCCCTTTCCATAAAAACCAGCCAAAAGGAATCACAAAAACAAAAAACATCATCCTGGCCCAGAGCCGGTGAAAGTATTCCCAGAAATAAATAAACTTGAACTCATTAAGCGACATTCCCTGATTGATCTTGAGATACTGTGGCGTTTGTTTGTACAGGTCGAAGGCTTCCTGCCAGGCTTGCTCCCCCAAAGGCGGCAACGAGCCTGTCACAATCTCCCAGCGGGTAATGCTCAGCCCGCTTCCGGTGAGGCGCGTAATACCGCCGATGACGATCTGCATAAAAATCATAACCAAACCCGTGATCAGCCAAATTTTCACCGCACGCGGAATATTGAAATCATCCGCATAGCGGATTCTGAAACTAGTGGAACTTGCCATATTTTAAAAAGGAATAAGAATAAACAATATGAAGGGGATAACAACAAATCAAACAAAAGTATGACCCTTTCCGTCATCCATTTTCCACATCCTTATTAATGATTATAAATTTTATAAAATTTAAATTAAAAAATTCACCCCCATCATCAGTGGTGTTAGCTTGTGGAAAACGTTGTAACTGTAAAAAGGACATTTATTCTCCAGACCCAAAATGAGGTTATACACACCGGCCCGACTTAATACTGGCTTAACAATCAAAATTTTACGGCGCTTTCCACATCGGTGTGGACAATGTTTGGCAAAAGTGTCTTGGTCGTTTCACCGAAGCCACCGGTGTTAATTACCGTTGGGTGTTTGGGTGGTTCCAAACACCCCGGCCCGGTTATCCCCAATTACGAAGGGGACGTGAGTACCCATGTTGGTATCCGGCGTTTTATCCCAAAGTTTTCCACAGAAACTGTCAAAATCGCTCCAAAAATTAGTACTGAAAATCAGCGTTTTAGGAAAGGAAAAATTTCCGGTGTTTGTAACTTTGTAAAACAATCCGTTTAAACATGTGTGGCCGTTATTCTTTCGTTCCAACAAAAAAACAATTAGACGAACAATTGCCGGATGTGGAAATCCCCGCTACGTTGCAATTGAGTTTCAATATCGCGCCCACACACCGGGCATACCTGATCGCCGGCGATCAGCCCCATATCCTTCAACAGATGGTATGGGGACTTGTGCCACATTGGAGCCGGGATGGCGCCAACAGCGGTAAACTCATCAACGCACGCGCAGAGGGTATCCTGGAAAAACCCTCATTCCGGACGCCGGCACTGCGGCGGCATTGCCTGGTGCCGGCAGATAGTTTTTATGAATGGCGCACCCTGCCCGGCAAAAAAAAGGCGCCCTACCGCATCCGGTTGAAAAACGGCCAGCTCCTGATGATGGCAGGGATATGGGACGAATGGGGCAGCGGCGACGAGCGTAAACGCAGCTTTTCAATTATCACCACCACGCCGAATAAAGATGTCGCCTCCCTGCATAATCGTATGCCGGTGTTACTATTAGATCAGAATGACCAACAAAGATGGTTGAAAACGGATGATCCGGAAGAAATCATAAAACTGTTGCATCCGCCACCCGACGATGTGTTGGAAATGTACCGGGTTTCCGAAAAACTGAATGCGCCGGGTCCGGATGGTCCGGAGCTGCATGAACAGGTTGCAGAAAATGATTGGACTTTGTTTTAAAAACCCGTGCGCGCAGCGGGCGGTATTTCGAATGATTTATACCCTGCTCTTTATGCCTTAGCGGCTTTGAGTGAACTAAAGCTTTATATCACGAAAACAGGTTATAAACGGCCCACGCACCGAGATATGCCAATATGCTCATAAAGGCAAATTGAAACAATGCCCACTTCCAGGTACCGGTTTCGCGGGCTACAACTGCCACGGTGCTCATGCACTGCATAGCCAGGGCATAAAAAACGAGTAGGGACAGGGCTGTGGCCAGGGTGTACACCGGCGTTCCGCTGTCGTCAAAAGTTGCCGTTTTCATTTTTGCGCGCAACGCCACATCGTCTTCCGAACTGCCGATACTGTAAATGGTCGACATGGTGCCCACGAATACTTCCCGTGCGGCAAAAGATGCGATAAGCGCAATTCCAATTTTCCAGTCATAGCCCAGCGGCCGGATAGCCGGCTCGATCAATTTGCCCAGGAAACCGGCATAAGAAGCCTCTAATTGATAAGCGGCAGCAAGATCGGCCGCGGCTGTTTCGTCGAGTTGTTGCGCGATGGCCTCCGTTTGGGCTTTTACAACGGCCTGTTGCATAGCATCGCCCGGGCCGAACCGCGCCATTGCCCACAAAATGATGGAGATGACCAATATTATTTTGCCGGCGCCGATCACGAAGGCTGATACCTTTTCCCAAACAGTCAGCCAAAGGTTTTTCCAGTGGGGAATTCGGTACACCGGTAATTCAATGGCCAAATAGGACAATTCGCGTGTGCGCAACACTTTTTTCATGGCATACCCCGAAGCAAAAGCCGCCAGCACGCCCAACAAGTACATGCTTCCAAAAGTCAGGCTTTGCAAGGAAAGCACGCCGAAAATACGTTTGGCCGGCACGGCCAAACCAATCAGAACAGCATATACGGGCAAACGTGCACTACAACTGATGAAAGGGGTTACCATGGTTGTAATCAGGCGTTCCTTCCAGTTGCCGATGGTTCGGCTGCTCATAATAGCTGGCACCGCACAGGCACCGCCGCTGATCAGGGAAACGATGCTTCGGCCGTTCATGCCAAATCGTCGCATGGTTTTATCAAACATAAACACCACCCGGGCCATATAGCCAACTTCCTCCAACACTGTAATTAAGAAGAATAAAATGGCGATTTGTGGTATAAAAATAAAAATGCCGCTCAACCCGGACAAAATACCGTCAGTGAGCAGGTCTGTTGTCCAATGTTCAGGCAAATGAGTTTTCAACCAGACATTCATGTTGGAAAAGCCGCTTTCAATGAGGTCCATCGGTATCGTGCTCCAATCATAGATCGCCTGAAAAATGAGCAACATGACGGCAAAAAACAGGAACGGCCCGATCCAACGGTGGGTAACAACGGCATCAATCCGGTCGGTCGGCGTACTGGGAAACTGTGGTGGCCGCTGAATGGCATCTTGTACGATCGGCGTAAACAGGTCGTATCGATCGAGGGTTTCATCCACCTGCGCGCGTAACGACTGGAATTCTTTATCCTGCGTAATCGTATCCAAAATAGCCCGCTCCTGGCCGGATAAAAATGGCAGCCATGACCGGTGATGGGCAATCAATAGCGCCTGGTAAGTATTTTTTATGTTCAGATTAAGGCAGGTCGCTTCGGCTATTTGTTTTTCGGGCTCAGACAGCGAATAAAAGGGTTTTCGTTGCTGCCAGGGTGTCAGAAGCAACTTTTCTATTTCCGTGGTCAACTTTTGAATATTCTCCCCGGTGCGGCCGCTCACCGAAACGACCGGAATACCCAGGCGTTCGGCTAATTTGGCCGCATTGACCTTGATGCCGATTTCAGCGGCCATGTCCGACATGTTGAGCGCCAGCAATACCGGCAAGCCCAGGTCTAAAAGTTGGGTCAGTAATAACAGGTGTTTTTCCAGGTGTGTGGCATCTGCTACATAGACGATTGCATCGGGATAATGTGTATCCGCCGGATTAGTCAAAACAGCCGCTACTATTTTTTCATCAGAGGAAGTGGGATACAAACTGTACGTACCCGGCAGGTCGCTGAGCATAGCTTCGCGGCTCCCCCCGGGAAACCGAAGGCGTCCTTCTTTAACATCCACGGTGACACCTGGAAAATTTCCAGTTTTTTGCCGCAATCCAGTCAATTGGTTGAAAATGGTAGACTTACCGCTATTGGGGTTTCCAACCAAGGCTATGTTCTGTAATTTTTCCCCGACATCCCTCATACTTCCAATAAAATACTGGCTGCTTCTTCCTCGCGCAAGGCCAACCGAATACCGTCGGCCTTAATATAATAAGCTTTGCCGAAAGGTGCTGCCCTGACCATTTCAATCAATGTGCCCGGCAACAAACCCATAGCCGTTAGTTTACCGGCCAAGGCAGGGTCCTCAAAGGATAGGGCGCGCGCACTTTCATGCACTTTCAGGTCGGGAATGGTACGGTAACGGCGTTGCATGTGCGCTTGGTTGGTTGGCGCGATAAACTAATTTAGTTGATTTAGACAAAATCTAAACAATGCAAAAGTAGGGCTTGTTTAGATATGTAGATCAAATTTCGAGCAAGGTTTTTCTCAAGTCAAATTTTGATCCATTTTTTAGCACTTTTTCCGCTTCCGATGACACTTTCGATGAATTGCATTCCTCGAACGCCATCGGCTACCGTTGGGAAATCGGTATAAACGGGGTCGGGTGTTTTTCCTTCCGCGCGGGCACGAATACAAAGTGCAAAATTACGATAGATATTGGCAAACGCTTCCAGATATCCCTCCGGGTGCCCCGCAGGTATACGGGTATGCGCCTGCGCTTCGGGGTATAGCTGTCCCCCGCCGGTGCGGTAAAGTTGGGTCGGTTTGTCCAACCATTTTACAATCAAAGTATTGGGTTCCATCTGCCGCCATTCCAAACCTCCTTTTTCCCCATATACCCGGATGTTCAGGTTGTTTTCCTCACCCGCGCTGATTTGGCTGGCATGCAAGATGCCTTTGGCCCCATTTTCAAAGTGCAGCAGCACATTGCCGTCATCATCCAGCAGGCGGCCGGGTACAAAAGTGCTGATATCGGCACACAACTCGGTAATTTTCAATCCGGTGATATATTCGGCCAGATTTTCGGCATGCGTACCGATATCGCCCATAGCGCCAGCAATACCGCTGCGCGTGGGGTCGGTGCGCCAGGCGGCTTGTTTTTGACCGCTTGCTTCCACATGTGTGCTTAGCCAGCCCTGCGGGTACTCGACAAGCACTTTCCGGATGGCGCCCAATTCGCCGTGCCGGATCATCATACGGGCCTGTTTTACCATAGGGTAGCCTGTGTAATTGTGAGTGAGTGCGAACAGCATACCGGTTTTTTGCACTACTTTTTCCAGAGTTAATGCTTCTTTCAGATTGAATGCCAACGGTTTATCGCAGATGACATGAAAACCGTTTTCCAGCGCCATTTTGGCCGGCGCAAAATGCACGTGGTTGGGCGTCACGATGGATACGAACTGCATCCGTTTTTCCGGTCGCAATTTTTTCTCCTGTTTGATCATCTCTTCAAAACTGCCGTACACGCGCTCCGGCGATACCCCCAATTGGGCGCCCGAGGCTTTTGATTTTTCCGGGTCGCTGCTGAACGCCCCGCAAACGAGTTCAATTTCGCCGTCCAAGGCAGCGGCCATACGGTGTACGCCACCGATAAAGGCGCCGATACCGCCGCCGACCATGCCCATGCGTAATTTCTGTTTCATAATTATAAATTGGTTTGTAATTTTAAGTGATGTTGTCCGCTTCGCAATAGTCATACGATGAATTCAAGTCATTGTATAACTATTGCCCTCTATTGAGTGGCGAATTTGAAAAGAAAAGCGCTTACTTTGAACATCTATTCTGAAAACCCGTCTTTATGGAAGAACATTTTATTCCTGGCGTACATAATTATTGCGATCGTTGGTGCGAACGTTGCCCGTTCACGGCCCGATGCCGTGTTTATGCCACGGAGCAGGAATTCTCCGAAGCAGCTAATGATCCGCAGGATCCGGCGTTTTGGCAAAATATCAAAAAAAGTTTTGAAGGTGTCCTGGAGATGTTGAACAAGATGATGGAAGAAATGGGCATCGACCCGGCGGAAGTGGAAAAAATGCCGTTCCCGGAAACCGATCCCGATGTAAAAGCGCTGGAAAAAATCATGCGTGAAAAAACCATGCGGTATGCCGATGCGGTCAACGACTTTTTCCAGGAAGCCGGCGAGTACTTTGAAGAAAAGGGCGAACAATTGCAGGAACAGGTTGAAGCGGGAGAACCGGTCGACCTGGAGGGCTGGCAGTTTTTTCACGATGCTGTAGATGTGATCCGATGGTACCAGTATTTTATTTCCGCCAAAATACACCGCGCCGTCACCAGTTTGGAACATATCGAAGACGACGACGACCGCATACAAAGTGACTCCAATGGCAGCGCCAAAATAGCTATGATCGCCATCGAGCGCAGTTTGGGCGCATGGGAAGTGTTGCGGCAACAATTATTGGAAAAAAACAGTGAAATTTTTGAATTGCACAGGCAGTTGCAACACCTCCGCTCGGAAATAAATCGGCTTTTTCCGGATTGGAGCGCGTTTCACCGGCCCGGCTTCGATGACGAACCGGGCAGCATGATGCGAATGGATTTTAATCCGAACTAACCGGACCGGTAGCGCGGCGTTTACATTGACCAAATAAAATAACCACATATTGTTATGTCTTTTCTGAAAGATTCCACCTTACTACGCCAGTCAGCCTATATCAATGGTGCATGGGCCGGCGCTGACTCTGGCAGGTCGTTTCCTGTTTCTAACCCGGCTACCGGAGCAATACTCACCCAGGTAGCCGATTGCGGCGCTGCCGAAACGGGCAGGGCTATCGCCGCCGCGGAAGCGGCCCTGCCGGGCTGGCGGGCAAAAACAGCCGCTCAACGCGGGGCAATCCTGCGCCGCTGGAACGATTTGATCCTGGAAAATGTGGAAGACCTGGCCCTGTTGATGACGCTCGAACAGGGCAAGCCGCTGACAGAATCCCGGGGTGAAGTGCGCTACGGCGCCTCATTTATCGAGTGGTTTGCCGAGGAAGGCCGGCGGGTGTACGGCGATGTAATTCCGCCGCACGCGCCGAATTTGCGGGTGCTGGTATTTAAAGAACCTGTCGGGGTGGTAGCGGCTATCACGCCCTGGAATTTTCCCAATGCCATGATTACCCGAAAGGTGGCGCCCGCCCTGGCGGCCGGTTGTACCGTGGTAGTGAAGCCATCGGAAGAAACGCCGCTTTCGGCGCTTGCCCTGGCCGAATTGGCCGGCCGTGCCGGTTTTCCGCCAGGTGTGATCAATATCGTGACCGGGTTGGATGCGCCGGCTATCGGTCAGGCGCTCACCCGGAGTTCCGTGGTGCGCAAGTTATCGTTCACCGGCAGCACCGAGGTGGGTAAATTGCTGATGCGGCAATGTGCCGATACGGTGAAAAAAATTTCGCTCGAGTTGGGCGGCAATGC
>CAUJEY010000158.1 GCA_963169325.1 Bacteroidota bacterium | reverse complement strand
TCGGCGGCGAGTGGAATGATACGTTTTGGGGTCGCCAACTGGGCGATTTCGATGTCCGAGAGCATAATTTGATATTATAAGTTTAAGGCGCGGCCAAGATACGGCAGCAACTTTTAAAACGAATGATGAATGATGAATAATCACGCACTACACCTTTATCCCCAGTAATTCAAGGTAATCTCCCCCTACTGCAGGTGCCACAAAACGGCCGGTTTGTTCGGTGTGTGCGAACACCGGTATACCTTTTTGCGCCGCTTCCAAAAAAGCCACCCAACGTCTGACACCTGCCTCGCTCACCTCATTTTTTTCCACCTTTACTTCAAATAAGCCCGGCTGGTTGCCCCAAAATGCCGTAAAGGGGTCATTTTCCAGATAGGACAAATGCACCACCGGTTTGCCGGAGGCAAAGTATTCTACCGCTTTGCTCGGCAATTGGAAATCAGTAACGTTTCCGATATTTAACAATACATCCATTTGACGCATCGCCAGGCGCACTTCCCGGCGGGACCGTAAACCGTACAGCCGGATGGCGGGTTGCCGGGTCAATTTTTCCCAAAATTCCGGAAAAATATCGCCGTAAAAATGCACTTGCAGGCGATTACGCCATTCGGGGTATAAATCGAAAGTTTTCTCCAGCAAGTCTAAAAACGCGTCCGGCGTACGCACCGGTGCATAAAACGCGCCGAAATAACCGATCTGTAACACCGTCTGCTGCAACGGCGTAAAAAATATATTTTTTCCAGAAACCTCCGGCCCCTCCTCCTCCATTCCCGGATGCAACAAGGGTGGTATCACCACTATTTTTTGCGCGACCGCACCAAAAGTCGCCTGGTACGCCGCCACCGCCGCCGGGTTGTTGACCGCTACCCCATCGGCTGCTTCCAATATCTTTTTTTCGAGCCGGCGGCTAAGCCGTCCATAAAATAAGGTGTTGTTGAGCGGCTGCGCCTGAATGGTAAACGGATCGCCAATATCGGCCACCCAGCGCAAATCCGGATGCCGCCGTTTGGCCACCAGCCCGACCAAATGCCCCGTAAACGGCAGCGACACGGATATAACGCCGTCGAAAGTCCCTTCCTTCAACAAGTCCAGCACTTTTCTCCGGGCCGGGAAATACCACAGGCAGGCATCATCCGGAAAAAAAATATTTTTCCAAATAACCTTGTACAACCAGGCAGCCATCCGCGACCCAACCGTTGGACGTTGCACCCCGCCCCCTACCCTCCCCCGGGCATTCGAACTGCGGGCCCAGTGATACACCACCTCTTTCAGTGAGTCAAACCCGACCCGGTGTACCTGTACCCCATTCACCATGGCCCGCGGCGGACAATTATCCTGCCGGGCACAAACGACATGCACCTCGAAACCCTGCGCCGCCCAATGCTCCGCCAACACCGTCCAGCGGTGCGCCCGCGGATGGATAAAGGGAAAGTACCAGGCTGTGATGATCAGGAGACGCATTGGACTTACGACTTACGACTTACGAATAGTGAGTGACGACTAATGACCTAATGACGACTAATGACCTAATGACGACTAATGACGACTAATGACGACTAATGACGACTATTTTATAAAGTTCACGCAGTTTTTTCGCAGTATTACGAATATCAAAACCCGCTTCAACATGCAGGCGGGCGTTAGCACTAAATGGCTGATATTCCGCATTGTCCATCCGATAAAAACGTTCGATATGACGGGCAAGTGCGGTCGTGTCGCGTTCCGGCGCCAGGAGTCCGGTCTGGTCGTGCAGCACCTCCGAAGGGATATCGAAATGGGTAGTTGCAATCACCGGCAATCCGGCCGCCTGTGCTTCGAGTATGGAAACCGGACCGCCTTCGCAATCCCGGTTGGCAGCATAATGACTGGGTTGAATAAAAACGTCGAATTGGGCAAAAAAATCGGACAATTCCGGATGCGGCAAAAAGTCCAGCCATTGGACAAATGGTTGGAGCGCATTCGCACGAATAAAAACCTCCATTTGCTGTACCAGATTCCGGTCGTGACGTTCGCCGGCAATGGTCAGATGCACGTTTGGGCAGGTTTTACGCGCCATATTCAGGGCATTCAAGGTGTCCATAAACCCTTTTTTTTCGGTGATGGTGGCCACCTGCACCAGCCGGAGTCTGTCAACCGTTTTGACCCGGGGCCGGAAAGGGAACTCGCCGGGGTTCATGCTCATGGGCAAAATAGTTGTTTTTTCTCGCGGTAATCCCTGCTGCATCAGCACTGTCTGTCCATACGGTCCCGCACAGGTTACTGCTGACGCGCCCTCAAATAATTGCTGGTACCGGTATCGCCAGGCCTTGTTCCGGGCGGGCAAACTTTCATAATCATACCCATAAAAAGAAACGACCAGTGGAATATTGAGTCGTTTTGCCATATCCAGGTAGTGCCAGCCCACCGGGGCAAAATGTGCATGCAACACGTCGGGGCGATGCTTTTCCAGTTGTTTTTTCAACCAATATTTATACGCCGGTATATACCGCTCGGCGCGAACAACAAGCCCCTGCAAACGGGAGGCCGTCCATTCGGATGGTGGAAACCAACCCCACTGTTGTAGCGGCCGGACGTAAAAATAAAAATCAGCATCAAAATATTTGTTCCGAACGAACAAAGGCGACGCCACACTGACGGCCGCGTCGGGGGTGGCCCGCATCATCCGGTAGGCCCAGTTCATGGTGTGTGGCAGGTAATGATCGAATAAATGCGTCACTTTTATTCGATTAGTCATCGCCGGACAATTGGTTTTTCCCGCCTGATGTGGCCGCGGATTTTAACAAATCATACAGCTGCGACGCCGCGGCATCCCAACTAAAGTCGAAACGGCGGGTATGGCCTTTAGCAACTAAATCCGCCCGTAATTCAGGGCTCCGGTACAGTTTTTCCAGGGCTTCGGCGATCGCAGGTTCCGAAAACGGGTCGACCAGCAGGGCTGCCCCGGCAGCAATTTCGGGTAGGCAGCTGGCATGGGCAGCCAAAACGGGCGTTCCGGCATTCATGGCCTCCAGCAAGGGCAATCCGAAACCTTCATTGGTAGAAAGGTAGGTTAGCGCCTGGGCCGAGGCCATCAGGCGGGTGAGGTCGCCATCAGGTACGTATCCGAGAAAATGAATATCCTCCCGGTGCCGGGCCTGGTCGAAGGTCGTTTTTACATCGCCGGTTTGCCAGGCAAAACGGCCGGCCAGCAGGAGTTTCAGCGGAGCGCCGGTTTGGGATTTAAAAAGATCAAAAGCGCGGATCAGTCGCGGAATGTTTTTCCTTGGATGAATAGCGCCGGTGTAGAAAAAATATTCCTGCCCGGCGGCAAACTGATCGCGGACCGCCTGCTTATCCGGTTCCGGCAGCACATAAAAACCTTCGCGGCAGCCATTATAAACGACAGTGATGTTGTCTGCCTTTATGCCGGTTTGTTTTACAATTTCCTGTTTGGTATAATCTGAAACGGCCACCAGGCGATCAGCCCGGCGTAAATAACGTGGAATAAACCAACGATAATAATCTCTCGACCACCAACGCACCTGTTCGGGATGTTGTAAAGGGATCAAATCGTGTACCGTCATCACGGTCGGCGTTTTTGCCGCCAGGCTGAGGTAGGAGTCGGGAGAGAAAAACACATCCGCTTTGTAACGTCGCAATGCGCCCGGGACTGACCATTCGAACCAGGCCAACCAGGCCAGCGGATGCCTGGCACGGGGGCCGATGACCACCGGCGTTACGTTTTTAGCGTACACGAATTCCGGGTCGAATGCGCGGTCGAACAGGAAAATAAACGTGTCTTCGGGGTGATTTGCCACCATACGACGCATCAATTCATGCGTATACCAGCCCAAACCCTCCAGTTTGTGGGGTAAAAGAAAACGGGTGTTGACGGCGATGCGCATATTGTGTTTAGGGGGAATGCCTTTGTTGCGGGTGTTCTAAAAACAGTTTTTTTGGAAAAAAACTGTTTTTAGAACACCCGCAACAAAAACATTTACAAATTAAAAACCGTGAAGCGATAGCGTTTTTTAGATGAAAAGAATACGCCGTTGTGGAAAAGTAAAGCAAGGGAAGTGGGTAATGAGATTTACTTTTGCCGGGCAAAAATGAATATTTCCCACAGAACAAAAAAACCCGAAACCCTCAAACCCGAAACCTTCAAACCCGAAACCTTCTAACCTAATAACGTATCATGCTCGATTTCTCTGCAACCAACCTCCGCCGCTTAGCCATTTCCTGGGTGGGTAACAAAAACCGCTACGAAGGTGTAAATATTCCCAAACAAACCCTCGTGCCCGTACATGACGTGGCGCACGAATTGCTACTCAGTTCGTTTCTTAAACCGTTTGAAAAATCGGCCGAGTTCTTTTACTTCTTCCATGAAGAGGATGTCAGCAACCACCTGGTGTACCAAAGTTGTATGGCTATTTTTCAGGACCCCGAAACCTTGCACGAAGAAGCCACCCGCCTGGCCGGCATGCTGTATGAACACTGCGACAGCCCCAAAATACAGGGTGGCGAGTTTATGGTGGCCTATTTTGAAGACCTGATGCTCCAGGGCGAGCCCACCAGCGCTATCGGTATTTGGAAGGTACAGACGAAAGACCCCTATTTGAAAGTGGAACGCACCGCAGAATCTTTTACGCTAAACGTGATAGAGGGCATTCCCACGGGTAAATTGGAGACGGCGGCCCTCATTTTCAACCTCGACGAAACGGAAGGCTACCGGCTGTTTGCCGTGGATACCGTGTCCAAAAAAGACGAACGTTCTTTCTGGAAAGACGAGTTTTTGCGCCTGCGGCCTATTGAAGACAACTACTTCAACACCCGCCATTACGTCGCCTTGTCCGGCGAATTTATCCACGAACGCCTGCCCCACAAATTCGGCCTCGACCGGGCCGATCAACTGGACGCCCTGTACCGCTCCGGTCTCTATTTCAAAGAAAATGAGGAATTTGAAGTGGATGACTTCGCCAAAACGCTTTTCCCGGAAGAAGAGCAGCAGGAAGCGTTCAAAAACTTCCGCGACGAATATGCTAAGGCCTATGCTTTGCCTTTGGAAGATAAATTCGACATCAGCGTACCGGCTGTGAAGAAGGAATTCAAGGTATTAAAGAGTGTGCTCAAATTAGACAAAAACTTCCATATCTACGTACATGGCCGCCGTGACCTTATTGAACGCGGATTTGACGAGGAAAAGGGCAAGAAGTACTACAAGGTATTTTTCGATGATGAGGAATAAATGGTTTTTCGTGTACTTTTGAGCGCAATAAGATTATCAACAGAAACAATACGACGTCAACAAATGCGCAAAAAGACACAGGGCATATTGTCCTACTTTATCCTGTTTGCCCTGGTTATTTCTACGGAGGTCCTGTCAGCCAAGCATATTATCGGCGGAGAAATTACGTACGAATTTATATCCGCAGTTTCTCCCGACAGTAACCGCTACCGGTTTACCATGAAAATTTACCGGGACTGCATCGGCGGCGGAGCGAATTTCGACAATCAGGCCAGGATAGCTATTTACCGGGGCACCTATGCAAACAATACACGAATAACGCAGTTTCCTGTTTTAATATCGGAAACGGAATTTTTAGTGCCGGTACCCCCGCCTTGCGTGTCGTCGTTGCCTAACGTATGCGTAGAGGAAGGTATTTATACCTTTGAGCGCACGCTGAAAGTGATGCAAAATGATAGTTATTTCATTGTGTACCAGCGCTGTTGCAGAAACGAGACGATCAACAATATCGTTTCGCCCGGCGACATAGGCGCCACCTTCATGATCGAACTAACCCCGGCCGCGCAGCAATTAAAAAACAGCAGCCCCACCTTCAATACTTTTCCGCCGATCATTATTTGTAAAGACATCCCCCTGAATTTTAACCACTCCGCCACGGACAAAGACGGAGACCAGATTTTTTACCGCTTTTGCAGCCCGCTGGCAGGCGGCGGCCCCAATAATAACAACGGGTGCGACGGTGTGATTCCTAACCCGCCCTGCGGCCCGCCCTTCAGTAATATTCCTTTTATTTTACCTGCATACAGCCCCGGTAATCCGATGGGCGGCACACCGCAAGTTTCCATCAACGACCTGAGCGGTTATATCACGGGAACACCCGATAAACTCGGCCAGTTTGTGGTAGGCGTTTGTATTGAGGAATACCGCGGCGCCACACTACTGTCCACGGTGCGCCGCGATTTTCAGTTCAATGTGGCGGAATGTACACAAACCGTGGTGGCCAATGTATTAAGCGACACTATAATCGGTCCGCAAAGTTTTGCACTTCGTTCCTGCGGCGAGAATACGATAACGTTCAAAAACCTGAGTACAAAGAACTCCAATATCTTCAACTTTGAATGGCGGTTCAACTTAAACGGAGCCCCTTATTTAAACGATAAGGATTGGGATGCAACGGTGGTTTTCCCGGATACCGGGTTATACACCGGCGCCCTGTACCTGAATCCCGGCAAACCATGCGCCGACACCGCCTACGTCTCGATCAATATTTTTCCGAAAATCAACGCCGATTTTTCTTTTGATTATGATACCTGTATCGCCGGGCCCGTCAATTTCACCGATTTATCTACAGGCGACGGGATCATTAACCGCTGGAACTGGAATTTCGGCGTTCCAAACGGCCTTTCCGACCAGCAAAATCCCGTTTTCAAATACGCGGACCCGGGCAGCCACCCCGTGCAACTCCGGGTGTTCGACCGAAATAACTGTTCGGACCTCTTTAGCAATGTAGTGAACTGGTTTCCGGTACCGCCGCTGATTATTATCCAACCCAGCAAATTCCTCGGCTGCCCGCCGGCCAATATCTTTTTTAACAACCTGTCGTCCCCGATCGACAGCACCTACAAAATAGTCTGGGATTTCGGCGACGGAACCTCCGGGAACGGCGTCATTAGCCCAACGCACAAATATGAAAACGCCGGCGTCTACAATGTCAGCGTGGCCATTACCTCTCCGATCGGCTGCGTCGCCTACGATACGTTTCCGAAACTGATTCGGGTGGAGCCCTCTCCGGTGGCTGATTTCAGCTATTCCCCCGACTCCCTCCTGAACACTTTTAACAACCGCGTTCAATTTACAGACTTGTCCTCCGGCGTCAACCGCTGGAACTGGATATTTGATAAATATGGCAACACCACCGCGCAGAACCCCGCTTTCACTTTTCCGGATACCGGGATAATGAAGGTAACGCTGATTGCCACCCACCCCTTGGGCTGCAAAGATTCGCTTTCGAAGTACCTGGATTTTACGCCTGTTACCAACTGGTACATGCCGAATGCGTTTACACCCAACGGCGACGGCCAAAATGACGGATTCCTCGGCAAGGGTTACCTGGAGGGCATAACCAATTTCAATATGAGCATCTGGAACCGCTGGGGCGAGCTGGTGTTTGAAACCAGCGATCCCAACGAGGAATGGACCGGCCGAAAAATGAATGCCGGCAACATGTCGCCCGACGGCGTCTACGTGTACCTCGTCACTTTTACCGGGCCGAGGGGGCAGCCGCATCAATTTAAAGGGTACGCGACGTTGGTGAGATAGTCACTCCCGGATAAACTCCAGTTCCTTATGTCGGTCGAGCCGGGCGATAGCCGATGGTTCGTGCGGTTCTCTGTCGTCTTGCCGGTATTTCACTACATAGTCGACGCTGCCCAGGATTTCGCTGCTGATTCCGCCGTAGGAGGGTGGATAAGGTTGCCCGTGTTTGCAGGCGGCCGTACTGACGATCGGCTTTCCAAAAACTTTGATCAGCTCCTGGCAAAACTCATCGGTGGCCACCCGGATCGCAACTGAACTATTGGCGTGTTTTACCGCCGCAGGCAACCCGACCGGTTTTTCGTACACCATGGTTAATGGCCGCTGATGGTAAGCGAGCAGCGTCTCCACCCGGGGGTGAATCTTGGGCGCGTACTGTTTCAGCATATCCACGCTGTCTACCAGCAAAATAAGTCCCTGACCGGGCGGTTGTTCTTTAAGGGCAGAAAGGCGGGCGATAGCCGTTTCATTGGTGGCATCGCAGCCAATGGCCCAAATTGTATCCGTTGGATAACAGATTAATCCGCCGTCTTCGAGGAGGCGGGCAATATCGGAAATGTCGTCTCGTAGCAGGAACATGGCCAACAATTGGCGTTTAATAATCGTTCTTCGTGTACTTTTGAATGCACAAAAGTCAGACATTTAACCCAAACATTACGATCAGAAACAAATGCGCACAAAAATTAAGGGCATTTTATCCTTTTTCATCCTGTTATTTCTGACAATTTCTCCCGAATGGCTGCTTGCCCGGCATATTATCGGTGGAGAAATCACATACGAGTTTATTTCGGAGGTATCTCCGGGCGTAAACCGTTACCGGTTTACGATGAAAATATACCGGGACTGCTTCGGTGGCGGGGCAGGTTTTGATGATCCGGCACAAATGGCCATTTACCGCGGCACCTACGCTGTAAGTTCCTTAATCGATCCGTTTACCATCGGCAGCCCTTCTGTCAAAAACCTGGTACCTGTTCCGCCGCCCTGCGTATCGTCGTTGCCCAGCGTGTGTGTCGAAGAGGGCGTTTATACTTTTACAAAGGATTTGCCGGTATTGCAAAATCAAAGTTATTTCATCGTTTACCAACGGTGCTGCCGAAACCAAACGATCAACAACCTGGTCGCCCCCGGAGACATAGGCGCCACTTACATGATTGAACTGACCCCCGATGCGCAACAGTTGAAAAATAGCAGCCCTACTTTCAAAAATTTTCCGCCTATTATTATTTGCAAGGATATACCCCTGAATTTTGACCACTCGGCCACCGATAAAGACGGCGACCAAATTTTTTACCGTTTTTGCAGCCCGCTGGCTGGCGGTGGCCCAATACTTACTCCCCCGGGCGTCAGTGGCTGTGACGGCGCCATTCCTACCCCTCCTTGCGGACCGCCGTTCAACAATGTGCCTTTTATCCTGCCTACCTACAGCGCGGGTAATCCCATGGGCGGCAATCCCCAGGTTTCGATCAATGACTTGTCCGGCCTGATCACCGGAACACCCGACAAACTCGGGCAGTTCGTGGTGGGTGTTTGTATCGAGGAATACCGCGGAGCCACGCTGCTGTCGACGGTGCGCCGCGATTTTCAGTTCAATGTGGCGGAATGTTCACCAACGGTTTTGGCAAACATTCTGAGCGACACTATTGTCGGCCCGCAACGGTTCGTATTGCGGTCCTGCGGTGAAAACACCATCACGTTTCAAAACCTGAGCTTGCAGAAATCGAACATCTTCAACTTTGAATGGCGCTTTGACATAAAAGGCACGGCATATGTAGACACCACCAATTGGAACCCCACCGTTGCCTTCCCGGATACCGGTTTTTACTCCGGCGCGCTCTACCTGAATCCGGGCAAGCCTTGTGCTGACACCGCTTATATCGCGGTCAATATTTTTCCGGAAATCAACGCTGATTTTTCTTTTGTTTATGATACCTGCGTTGCCGGCCCGGTTGATTTTACCGACCTGTCTTCCGGTGAAGGAGTCATCAATCGCTGGAACTGGAACTTTGGTGTTCCGAACGGCACATCCAACCAGCAAAATCCCAGTTATCAATACCCGATCCCGGGCAACCACCCGGTTCAACTCCGGGTGTTCGACCGGAATAATTGCTCGGATATCGCGACTAAAATTGTTAACTGGTTCCCGGTTCCTCCGCTGATTATTATTCAACCCAGCAAATTTCTCGGTTGTTCGCCGGCCGAAATCTTTTTTAGCAACCTCTCCTCCCCGATCGACAGCACCTATAAAATCGTCTGGGATTTTGGCGACGGAACCATCCAAAACGGCGTCATCAGCCCTACGCACGTGTATGAAGACCCCGGCACCTATACCGTCAGTGTTGCGATTACCTCACCAATCGGCTGTTTTATCACCGATACTTTTCCAAAACTGATTCGGGTGGAACCGTCTCCGACAGCAGACTTTACTTACTTCCCGGATTCACTCCTGAATACCTTTAATAATACGATTCAATTTACAGACCTGTCTACCGGCGCCAACCGTTGGCATTGGGAATTTGATAAATACGGCACTACCACTACACGGAACCCGTCTTTCGCTTTTCCGGATACCGGGCTGATGAAGGTAACGCTCATTGTTACCCACCCGGAAGGTTGCAAAGATTCGCTTTCGAAGTACCTGGATTTTACCCCCGTTATTTACTGGTACATGCCAAACGCCTTTACTCCCAACGGCGATGGCCAAAATGACGGGTTCCTCGGTAAAGGCTACCTGGAAGGCATATCCGGTTTTAACATGACCATCTGGAACCGCTGGGGTGAATTGGTGTACGAAACCACCGACCCCAACGACGAGTGGAGCGGCAGGCAAATGAACACCGGCGGCATGTCACCCGACGGTGTTTATGTGTACCTCGTCACTTTTACCGGACCAAGGGGGCAGCCCTATAAGTTTAAAGGGTATGCGACGTTGTTGAGGTAATTTCGTCATTGGGCGTCATTGTTCGTCATTAGTCGTCATTGAGCGTCATTATTCGTCATTGGGCGTCCTCCTAATGACGATTAATGACGATTAATGACGATTAATGACGCTCACTTACCTCAACAACGTCACATTCCCTTTTCGCACCAATTCCGTGCCGCCGGGGCAAATGGCCCGCAGGTAAAATCCATACGTTTCCGTTGGTTGGGGTTCGCCTTTGAAGGTGCCGTCCCAGCCGTCTTCGATACGGTCAGTCTCAAATACTTTTTGGCCCCAACGGTTATAAACTGCCCAGTACACTTCCTCGGCAAAGCGGCTTTCCAGTTGCAGCACGTCGTTTTCGCCGTCCCCGTTTGGGGAGAAGCCCGTAGGTAAAAACACGAATTCATCGGCGCAGAAGGGTGAAAGCACCACGATGGTTACGTCGCGTTCCACCGTACAGCCGCTGTTTGTACTAAATGACGCGGTATAAGTAGTGGTTTGTGTGGGTGAGGCGACGGGATTAGGTATTTTGGCGTTGGATAAAGTGTTTGGCGGCGTCCAGTTAATCGAATTGTTTCCGGGAAAAATGGCATCTAATTGTGAGGTCTGTCCCTGATAAATCGTAGTTGGATCGGCGCTAACCATCAGTCCGGCAGTGTCGATCACCGTTACAGTCACTTTCCCTTCATATGTACAAAAGGCATTGGTAATAGTAACGAAATACTCGGTGGTGCCCAGCGGAAAGGCCAACGGATCGGCAACAATCGTATCGGAAAGCGTTTCCGGGGGCGCCCATTGATAGAAATAGGATGAAATAGCGCCGGAGTTTAGCCGGATGGTATCGCCGATGCATATCGTTAAAGCTGCACGCAGACTGTCAGTACGAGGTATCGGCGCGTTGAACTGGCGCTCGATCGTATCCCGGCATCCCCCTTCCGAAATGGCAATCAGCCGCAACTTGTAACTGCCTGGCTTGGTGACGACGAAGGTGTGGTTTTGGTTAGAAGAATTAGCGGTAAACCCGCTGGGGCCTGTGAGCCTCCATTGCCACGATGCGATGCCATACACCGAATCCATACTCAGATCGGTAGCATTGATGACCAGGCCGTTGTTGTCGCAGGTAGGTAATTCGAACTCCATGTCGGCATCGATATACAGCCCGCCGATATGAATTTCCTGAAACATCGTATCCGCGCAGGGTTCGCCGGGTACGGTGATGAGCGCCACCGTATAGGTGCCCGTATCGGGATAGAGAAAGGTAGGTGAATAGTCTGTTGAGGTGAGGTCTGGGTTATTATCCCAGTCGAAATACCACTTATAAAACAAGGCGATACTCTGATTTTCAAACTTAATTATCTGGTTTTCACAGCCTTGCTCCGGCACCAGAAACGCCGCGGTGGGCGTCCCGCAGTCCGCCACATTGTACTGAAAATCCCGGCGCGTGGTGGAAATGACCGTACCGTCGCGGTATTCGTCCACACAAACCCCCACGACAAAATTGCCGAGTGTGTTCGGAATTCCGGTCATAAAACCGTTGTCCGGGTTAATCGTCAACGGGTCACCGCCCAGGATATTGGACAAATTATAAGGCGGATCGTTCCATACGACTTCAAGATACGGCCCGGGATAGGGCGGATTCGGCTGCGGATTCAGCGAGTCGGGGCCGTTCAGCGGCGTACAGAGTCGGTACACCAAAGAATCGCCGTCGGGGTCAGTAGCCGAATGGTCGAAATCGATGGGTTGATGCACACAAATCGCTACGGGCGGCCATTTGTTATAAACGGCGCTGCTGTTGCATGCCATCAGGGTTTGTTCGGTAAGTTGGGCGGTGATAGAAATACCGGTGTTCAGCGGATCGGGAAGGTTGCGGATCAGTTTATTTCGACAGCAACGTTGGTATACCAGCGTGTACCCGCCGGCTTTAAACGGCAGTTTGGCGGTCGTTGTGTAAGTGCTGCGATTCACGCAGACATCCGGGGGGGCAATAAAACAGGGGTTATCGAGCGTCACCGGCAAGGTATCGTGGCTGGTGGGGTCCCACAATACGTTAAGTTTGGTGACTAATTTCCATTCGGCGTCGTACACCCCGATATACGCCGGGTTGTCGAACCAGGGCACCCCGTTGTAACAATCCCGGTAAACCGTGAGCCGGATTTCATAATCGTCGTTCCCTAAACAGGAATAAGTGATTTCGCCGCCTACAATATGCGTGGCATGCAGCAGGCAATTTCCGCCTGTAAGAAATAAGAGCAGCAGGAAAAATTGTTTCATATAGCAAAGATGGAGCAAACCGGTATTGCCGCTGCCCCTAAAAATATTTTGGTTTAAAAATGGCTAAGATAGCGGCTGGTCGTAAGGCGAATTAAAAATTCGCCCTACAAAATATTTGGAAGGCGAATTAATCCCGAGGAAATCGGGACGCCCCACATCATGGATTTTCCGCAAAGTAGCGCCATAAAGCAGCAGAATGAATCGCTTGTGCAAAACCGCCGGCTTGCAGTACCTCCAGGGCCGTGGCCCGGGACATCACGTGTACGGCGATATCTTCTGTATGTTCCAGTTGTTGCTGGTCCAACCGCTCCACCCCTGTAGCGAGAAAAATATGGCACCAGTTAGAGTGGGTACCCGGGTTGGCGCAAACCTTAAGCCAGGGTTGCCAGATTCCGCCGCCGTATCCCGTTTCTTCCAGTAATTCGCGGCGGGCCGATTCGAGCAGCGCTTCCTGATCGTCTACCACGCCCGCGGCTAATTCGTAGTGTACCTGGCCTATGCCATGGCGGTATTGCCGGATAAAAACAAATTCCTCCGCCACGGTAACTGCCAGCACAGACACCCAATCGGGGTATTCAAACACGAAATAATCGGATATTCGGGCGCCGTTCGGCAAACGAACGGAATCTTCGCGCAGCACCATATACGGGCTGCGGTCGTATACGTAGCGGCTTTCTTCTACGGTCCAGGGTTGTGGGTCAGACATGTTTTTGTGTTTTTTCACCAGGGAGGCAAGGAGACGCGAAGTACGCACCATTTTCCCGTTTCAACAAGAAATTCCCTACCCTACTCCATACCATTGAAATTCATTTAATTTGCGCCCTATGCAACAGAATAACCATCCCGCTACAACCCCCAAACTCCTGAACGCCGCCGTCATCGTAGCCGCCCTCGGTTACTTTGTCGACATTTACGATTTGTTGCTTTTCGGTTTTGTCCGGGTAAAAAGCCTGCGCGATCTCGGTTTCGAGGGGCAGGCCCTAACCGACACCGGCATCGCACTGCTCAACTGGCAAATGGCCGGCATGTTGCTCGGGGGCATATTATGGGGCGTTTTGGGCGACAAAAAAGGCCGGGTGCGGGTGCTCTATTTTTCCATTTTCCTGTACTCTATAGCTAATATTCTGAACGGATTTGCCAGCTCGGCTACGGACTACGCCATTTTCAGGTTCATCGCCGGCGTCGGGCTGGCAGGCGAACTCGGCGCCGGCATTACCCTGGTTGCAGAAAGTATGCCCAAAGAAAAACGCGGATACGGCACGATGCTGGTGGCAACCATCGGCCTGAGCGGGGCCCTGCTGGCCTGGATCATCGACATGTTTTTCCCCTGGCGTGTTTGTTTTTTTATCGGCGGCGGGCTTGGGTTACTCTTGTTAATACTCCGCATCAGCGTCAGCGAATCGGGTATGTTCAGGCAGATGCAACAGGCGGATCATGTAAGCCGGGGGAATTTCCTGTCGCTTTTCACCAATTGGAATCGCTTTGTGCGTTTCCTGCGGTGCCTGCTGATCGGCTTCCCCACCTGGTTTGTCGTGGGCGTACTGGTTACCCTGGCGCCCGAGTTCGGCCAGGCTAAAGGTTTGACCGGCATTACCGGCGGCAACGCCATTGCCGCTTGCTACACCGGACTTATCCTCGGCGATATCGCCTCCGGTCTGCTGAGCCAGTACCTCCGCAGCCGGCTGAAAGTCATGTGGATTTTCCTCTCGCTCGACGTGTTTGCCGTGGCATATTACTTAGCCGGCGGATTCGCCACCCCTGCAGAATTCTACTTCGCGCACTTCCTGCTGGGCATTTCCGTGGGCTTCTGGGTCATTTTTGTGACCATTGGGGCCGAGCAATTCGGTACCAACCTGCGCGCCACGGTGGCAACTTCAGTGCCCAACTTCGCCCGCGGCATGCTCGTCCCTATCGGCGCTTCGTTCAAATACCTGAAAGACCCCGCAGTGACCGGAAGCGTTATTTCCGCCGCATGGATCATCGGCGCCGTTTGCCTGCTGATCGCATTCGTTTCGTTGATCGGAATGAAAGAGACGTTTGAAGAGGATTTGAATTATGTGGAGACGATTTGATTTTGCCAAATAAATATACCCCTTTTATTACCTTTGCCCCGCCTGAACCAAATTTTATTTTTGGCGTTCAAAATACCAATCATCTACACACACTGCCAACCATTCAATAGTATATGAACTTCGATCTTATCGTTATCGGCAGCGGCCCCGGCGGCTATGTGGCTGCCATTCGCGCTTCGCAATTGGGACTGACCACTGCCATTATCGAACGTGAAAGCCTGGGCGGAATTTGCCTGAACTGGGGTTGTATTCCCACCAAAGCGCTCCTGAAAAGCGCACAGGTATTCGAATACCTCAACCATGCCGCCGATTACGGCATCACCATGGAAGGGAAGGCAAGCGCCAACTTCGAGGCCATGATCAAACGGAGCCGCGGTGTAGCCGACGGTATGAGTAAGGGTGTACAGTTTTTAATGAAAAAAAATAAAATCACGGTGATCAACGGCGCAGGCAAGCTGGTAAAAGGCCCCAAGGTAGCCGTGACCGACGCCGAAGGAAAAGTAACGGAATACACCGCCAAACATATTATCGTCGCTACCGGTGGCCGGGCCAAAGAGTTGCCCAACCTTCCGATTGATGGCAAAAAGATCATCGAATACCGCAAAGCCATGTCGCTGGAGCAACAACCCAAACGGTTGGTCGTCGTCGGCGCCGGCGCCATTGGCGTCGAGTTCGGCTATTTTTACCATACCCTCGGCACAGAAGTCAGTATCGTCGAATTCCTGGAACAAGGCCTCGTTCCCCGCGAAGACCCCGATATTTCAAAAGAACTGACCAAACTGTACACCCGCAAAGGCATGAAAGTGTACGGCGGCTGGGCCGTGGAAAGCGTAGACACTTCCGGTAAAGAAATTAAGGTGAATATGAAAAGCCGCAAAGACGGCAAAGAAGAAACGATCGTTTGCGATGTGGTGCTCAGCGCCGCCGGCGTGACGCCCAATACCGAAAATATCGGCCTGGAAGACCTCGGCATAACCACCGACCGCGGCTATATTAAAGTGGACGAATATTACCGCACCAATGTACCCGGCGTGTATGCCATCGGCGACGTGCTGCCAACCCAGGCACTGGCCCACGTGGCCAGCGCGGAAGGCATCACCTGCGTGGAACATATCGCCGGAATGCACACCGAACCGATCGACTACAACAATATCCCGGGCTGCACCTATTGCGTGCCGGAAATCGCCTCCGTCGGTTATACCGAACAAGCCGCCAAGGAAGCCGGCCACGAAGTGCTGGTGGGCAAGTTCCCCTTTACCGCCTCCGGCAAGGCCAAAGCAGCCGGCGCGCCCGAAGGTTTTGTAAAAGTTATTTTCGACAAAAAATACGGCGAATGGCTCGGCGCCCACATGATCGGCTACAACGTCACGGAACTCATCGCCGAAGTGGTGGTGGCCCGCAAATTAGAGACCACCGGGCACGAAATTATA
>CAUJEY010000157.1 GCA_963169325.1 Bacteroidota bacterium | reverse complement strand
CTCTTTTTTTTTTTTTTTTTAATTTTTTATTAATTGGGTTGGTGGTTTTGGGGGTTGGGGGGTGGGGGGGTTGGGGGGGTTTGGAGGTTTGGGGGTTTGGAGGTTTCTGGTTTAGGGGTTTCTGGTTTGAGGGTTTCTGGTTTGAGGGTTTCTGGTTTGAGGGTTTCTGGTTTAGGGGTTTCTGGTTTGAGGGTTTCTGGTTTGAAGGTTTCTGGTTTGAGGGTTATGCCAACCAGAAACCGTCTAACCTTCAAACCAGGAACCTTCAAACCTCTAAACCTCCAAACCCCCAAACCTCCAAACCCCCAACCCCCAAACCAGAAACCTTTAAAATCATATCCGCAGGGACAGACTGATAAAATAGTTGGCGCCCTGCGCGTAGTTGAGTTGACTGGAATAAAGCCGGACATCGGTCAGGTCGTTGCGGTAGGCGTTGCGGTAGGCATCGCGCCCGGAAGTGACGATGTTCAGGTTGTTTAAAATATTGTTGACGCCCACATTCAGGTAAACGAAGTATTTCTGTTTGATGCGCCAGGATTTGCCGCCGAAAAAGTCGACCGTTACTGCTGCCGGGGCTTTTTGTTGATCGATAATTAGCCGCCACAATTCGGAGCCTCGTTCGAAGGGTTCCACGAAACCTGCAGTGCGGCGGGTGGCGTCGAACAAATACCAAAAGTTATCAGCATAGTTGGCAGACAGGGACGCGAACCAAAAGCGCCGGCTTTCATATTTCACGCCTACCGTGGCCGTTGTTTGGGGCGTACGCGGAACGTAGAAGTTTTTCTGGTAAACAGTCACGCCGTCCAGGATAGCTTCGGCGGTATTATCCAGTGTCAGGAACAGTTTTGGGCGCGACGTGTAGATATAGCGCCCCAGGTTGGTGGCCGCGCTGAACGTCCATCCGACGATGGGTTTTGCTTCGATGGCAAACTCGACGCCTGCATGTTCGCGGTCGATGCCCGATTGCAGCACCGATCCAAAAACGCCCTGACTGGGCACATAGAGTAGAAAGTTGTCGTATTCGCCTTTGAACTGGGTGAAATATCCGGTCAGCCGGGCCCGGTAACGCGGTGCGCGCCACTGATAGCCGCCTTCGATACTGGAAATTTTATACGGATCGGCATTTTCCAGCGTCTGGTTGCGGATACGCGGCGAGAGGAACAAGTCGCGGAAAAGCGGCGCTCGCGTACCGACGAAACCGTTGGCATACAGGAAATGGCGGCCAGTAAGTTTGTAGGTAACACCGGCCTTCAGTCCGTAAGTATTGAAGGTCTGTTTTTTCGAATCGCCCAGCGAGGTGTTGGGGAAGCGGCCGTTTTGCATGTGGCCCGTACGCCAGAATTGGGTGAACATATTTTCGGCGGCGGCAAAAAGGGAAAATTTGCGCAAGTCGCCGCGTACCTGGAGCCACATGCCTGCTTTGCGGATATTTTCATCATAATCGTAGCCGTACGTTTCGCCTTCCCGTACAATGTGATTGGGCGTTCGCAGGTCGTTGTCGCGCGCGGTTGGGTTGGCAGGCTGGTCTTGCTGGGCGAAGCGGTCCCAGTCGACGATAAAATCGCCGCCCAGAATATCGTCTACGGTTTTGAAATTTCGCCCCAGATAATGCTGGTAATTGGCGCCGCCGGTGAGGGCGAACCGATTGCTTAGGGATTGGCGCAGCAAGGCATTGAAACCGCCTTCTTTACTGTCGCTGCGGAAATCGGCGATGACGTATTGCGACCGTTTTCCGGTCACGGAATTACCCGCAACGCCATTGGCATTGTGGATCGTTTCAGTATTGATGGTGTTGGCCTCCCACAAGCCTGCCCAGTTGATTTGGCGGAGCGACTCGTTGTCGCGCAATTCCTGTGCCCAGGCATCGGCCATAGCGGGGTCGGGTAGGGCAGAGGGCAGGCGGCGGTTGTAGTCCGGTTCGGGGCTGTAGCCGTTGAACCAGTCGAGGCGTGTGGAGCCGTTTTCGCCGGCCTGTCCATACGCTGCAATTTGGACACTTGTGCCCTCGCCCGGTTTCCAGTCGTAGCGGAGAATGCCGAAAGGCTGGTGGCTGTGGCTGACGTAGCCGTTTCGTTTTTCGCCGTTCCAGTAGCCCCAGTTGGGGTTGTACCGGGTAGTGCCGGCCAGGTCGTACATTTCCTGGAAGGTGTCGCCGTTGCGGCCGCGGCTGTTGGGAGCGCCCAGAAGGGTAAAGTTCAGGCTGTGTTTGGTTCCGATTTTTTTGTCGACCGACAAAAAGTACGAGTATCCATCAAAAAAAGTGCCTTCGTACCAGCCTTCCTGTGCCCATCGCCGGCTGCCCGAAACGGAAATAGCCCAACCGCCCGGCATAAGGCCGGTGCTGGCGGTGAGCATCACGCGGTTGCGGTAGCTGCGGTTGCTGACGGCGTAGGAAGCGCGGATTTGTTTGCGCTGAGTGCCGGCCCGGGTGTCGATATTTGTTGCGCCGCCGAGTTCAGTGAAGGCATAGTCTGCCGGGTTCAGGCCGACCGAGCTTTCCCGGTTGCGCAGTACGTCATTGAGGCCGCCGAACTCGCCGAAAAACGCATTACCTGTTTCCGGGTCGTTGATGTTGATTCCATTCAGAAATACCGGGAAGTTGTCGCCGTCGTAGCCCCGTTCGCGAAAGCGGAAGACAAACCAGCCGAAATTGGATACGTTCTGAAAAACGTCCCGGGAAGCATTCAGCAAGCCGCCGATGTCGCTGGCGCCCTCGTCGTCGGCATCGGCTTCTTCGAGCGTGATGGTCGGTATATCGCCCGAATTTGTGGTAACGGCAGCGGGATCGCGGGTCAGGACGACGGACAGGTTCAGTTCCTGATCGGCCTTTACCCCGGCTTTTTGTTCGAGGGGTAAAAAGCCGGCGCGCGTCACCACCAGGGTGTAGTCGCCGGCGGGCACATCGTACAGGACGAATTTGCCCCGGCTGTCGGTGGCGGCAAAAATACCCGTTTGCGCCAGCACCACGGTGGCGTCAACCACGGGTGCATTGTTTTCCGCATCCGTCACGGCGCCGCGGATCGTTGCCTTTTGTGCCCCCGCCGCCTGCACGAGCAGGAGCAGCAAGCTGGAAAAAACTAGTTTTTGAATCATTCAGAGAAATAGATAAAGATGGGTGTGATTGTATTGGTTACCGAAATGGAATCACAATAAAAACAACGGAGGGGGCAAGACTTTAAAAAAGCGCGTAAAGGTAGCAAAGCCCGGTTGTCCGTAGGTTAATATCCAATGTAAATTAATTGCAAAGCGTCTGATTGTGGGGCGAATTTTTAATTCGCCCGATGTGACTAAGCCGTGTAAATCCTGTTCCTTTGCCCTTTCTAACACCCTTCTAATGTCTGGAATTATGAAAAACGTTGTCGCTTTATTTACCGCTTTGTTCTTAACCGTCACCCTTTTTGCCCAAAAGGGTGAGTTCAAAATAGCCGCTATCGGCTTTTACAACCTCGAAAATCTGTTCGACACAATCGACAGCCCTACCACTAACGACGCCGATTTTTTGCCGGGCGGGCGCCTGCACTGGAACGCAGAAAAATACTGGTCGAAACAAGCCAACATGGCGAAAGTAATCAGCCAGTTGGCTACTGAAAAAACGTCCGACGGGCTGGCCTTGCTGGGCGTTTCCGAAATTGAAAACCGGCTCGTATTGGAAGACCTGGTGGCGCAGCCGCTGCTCAAAAGCCGCAATTATCAAATTGTACATTTCGAATCGCCCGACGAACGCGGCATCGACGTCGGCTTGTTATATCAGCCCAAATACTTCACGGTGACCAGTGCGCAGTCCATCCCGGTAATGATCATGGAAAACGATACCAGCGGGCGCGATTTTACCCGCGACGTGTTGTACGTAAGCGGTAAATTCGACGGCGAACCCCTGCATGTGCTGGTCAATCACTGGCCTTCGCGCAGCGGCGGCGAAAGCGCTTCCGCCTGGCGCCGTGCCGAGGCCGCCAAGGTGTGCCGCCACGTGGTAGATAGCCTGACTGCTGCCGACCCGAACGCTAAAATTATCATCATGGGCGACCTGAACGACGACCCCAACAACAAAAGCCTGACCCAAGTATTGCGCGCCGTGCGCAGCGCCGATAGAATGAAAGTCGACGAATTGTACAATCCCATGTACGACCTGTTTCAAAACGGCGACGGCACGCTCGCTTACCGCGATGCCTGGAATCTGTTCGACCAGATCATTGTGTCCAAAGGTTTAGTGTCGAAAAAAACCGGCGGCTGGCAGTTTTTTAAACCCGTTGTGTTTCGCCAACCCTGGCTGTTCCAGGAAGAAGGCGCATTCCGGGGGTATCCGTTGCGGACGTTTGTGGGGGATATTTTTTTAAACGGGTATAGCGACCACTTGCCGGTGTATACGCTATTTGTGAAGAAAAAGTGAAACGGATTTACGTGTCGTACAGAAGCTACGCCAGTTATTTCCTATCCCTTTAAATGTTGACAAATAGTAGCAACTTTATGCTATCAACCCAGCCAAAAACAACGCCGCCACATATCCCGCGTACCACCGCCAATCCAGCCAATCCCCGGTCCGGACATCCAGCCGTTTTTCTAAATACCAGATCAGGCCCGCTTTTTCCACAAAAAACGCAGCCACTGCCGACCAGGCCACACCGGGTAGGCCCCACCAATGGATAAACCAAAAACCGAGGACCACTTTTACCACCAGTTCCAGCAACCCCACCAGCAGGATCGCCCGCGGCCGGCCTTTGGCCAGGATGATCGAATTGGGCAACAACACCCGGCTGGCGGTAAGCAACAAGTAGATATTGAACAACGGCGCGCTGTCGGCAAACGCAGGGTTGAACACCAGCGGGAACAAGGGTTTCGATAAAAAAAGCAACAATATCGTCAGCGGAAAAAGCAGGTGAAACAAGCGCCGGGTTTGACGCTTCAATTCCGCCAGCCCGGCCTCCGGCTGGGTGGCGATGCGGGCGATCATAGCCGTGCCAAGGGCGGTGGCTAATGCCGTAGCCAACGGAAACTCCCGCGAGCCGTAGCGGAATACGGCAAACACCGTTTCGTCGCGAAAATACCAGCCCACCAGCCAGTTGTCGAACAACAACACCAGGTTGCCGACCATAAAATTCAGCACAAGCGGCGCCGAAAACCGCAGGTAATAGCCGATCAAATCGGGCCGAAAAACCGGTGTTCCAAGCCGGACCACTAATATTACGGCCCATAAAAAACGCAGCGCACCCAGCGCGGCCAGTCCCATCAGGCCGCCTTCCAGTCCGTAACCGAGGTACACCGGCAGAAACAACACGAGCATGTACATCCCGAACGATAGCCCGCCCCACCCGACCAGTGCCCAGGGTTTTTCGCGCAACAGGTACAGGTATTCTACCGGCAGGGTGGCTAAGTTGAAAAACAGGTAAGCGCAAAACCAGCCGAAATACGGCGCCACCGGGAGACCCGTCAGCGCGGGCATTACCCATTGCCGGCCCAACCACAAAACGAGGCAAATCAGGAAAGAAATGACTCCAAAAACAAAAAATTTATTGAAAATAAACGCCTTCCGTTCCAGCTCCGCCATTCGGGCGTACACCGATGGAATACCCTGCAACAAGCCGTTGGCCCAAAAAAACGCCGCCGCACTGCCGATATACAAGAGGGCCTCGTAGGCGCCGATATCCGCCAGGCTCAAACCACTTTTGGCCAGCAAAATACTGGCGCCGATCACCGAACCGAGACGCAGGAGCTGGTAGAATTGAAGGGCGCGGGTTAACACTAAACGATTTACGATTTACGACTTACGATTTACGACTTACGATTTGCAAGTACAATGACTAATGGACGCCCAATGACGCCCAATGACGATCAATGACGATCAATGACGATCAATGACGCCCAATGACGCCCAATGCCGAACCTACCTTCCAAACTCGTCATAATACCGCGCCGCATGTTGTTCGTACCGCTTCAGCAGCTCGACATTTTGCTTTTCTACGGCGGTGAGTTGATCTCGGATATCCACGGATACGGGCATGTACCAATCGACATAACCATCAAAAATGTAACGCATCCGGCGGTTTTTAAAAGAATATCCGTGGCGGGCATAAATGGTGTTACGGATCACTTCCAAGTCGGATTTGTACATATTTTCCACCTCTTCTTTTTTCAGCAGGCGGGTAGAGGCGTTGTACTTGGTGACGTCTGCGGTCAAAAACTCCGCTTTGCCGGTCTTTTCGTCGTAGCTGTTGTACAGGTCGGCCCAGCCCGTTTCTTCGGGCAATTCCAGGTTGGGGTCGTAGCGGAAACTGCGACGCGTCAGGGAGTATTGGCGCTCCGAGACGCCCAGTTTTTTATTGGCGCGCCAGGTGCCGTTTATCGTTTTTCCGCCGGCGTCGATGGTCATGGCAAACCGACCGTCGTATTGATCATCGCCCGGTTCGCTTCCTTCAGCGACGAATTGATCGCCTTGTTTGCGCAGCGTACCGATAAAAGGCCGGGCATTGCCGGCCACTACACTGTGGCCGAAAAGTTGATCCCCGGTAATTGAATCCAGAAAAACAGTGATTTTATTGCTCCAAGAGATATTCTGGTTGGCATTGTAAGTTTTGGCCTCAAAGAGGCCGACATAACTGCCCAAAATAGGGTGACCGGCTTTTGCCGGTGTTTCCACGGCGCCTTCGCCGGACTCGGCAGGGGGAGGCGATCCGGCTGTATCCGGTGAAGGTGTAGCCGGTTGGTTTCCGCCACAACCCAGGAGAAACAAAATCAGAAACAAGGGAAAGAAGGTCTTCATGGACTCTTTTTATATTGGTTAACAATGATAATTTCAACAATCGCAAGATTTAGTACCCAACCAAGCCAAGCCACCCAACGGTACACATCCATCGGATGCGGCTGAAAAAGCGCTACCAGCACAAACTTCCAGGCGCGCAGGGTTATTGCAGATAAAGCCAGGGCAAAACTACGCAACATCCAGTTTCGGTGAGCAGGCCAGTTTTTTTGCCGGGCCTTCAGCAGGGCCAGTCCGGTAAAGACCAGCCAAAGCACTGCCAGCAGGCAAAACGCCAGCTGCGACGACCAGCCGCCGTTGGCATGCAGTCCGATAATCAGGCCGGAAGGGCCGGCCGCCAGCAAAACCACGAGCACATACACATAACCCATCCGGCGGTGCAACCGGGGATATCGCCGCCGTAAGTGGTTGGAAAACTGCGTAAACCCCGCCGGCAAAGTCAAAATAGCCGTGTAGGCATGTATAAAAAAAGCGGGCAGGTAATACCAGTGATGCACCACATCCTGCTTGATGCGCAGAAAAGCAACGTCGTTCAGGGGTGGAATATATTGCAGCGTGATCTCCAGCATCAGGTAGCAGAAGAAGGCGTAGGAGAGCCACCATAAGGCTGGCAGGAGTAAAAATGCCGGTTGTTTAACAGTCCGATTGAACATATTTATACGGGGACGCGATTGTGAACCCGGCTTTCCTGCTCCATGCAATCTTTAAGGTCGGCCAATCGATGCCTGACGTTGGATAGCAGTATTTGGTACAACACCGGACTAATTAAACTAAAAGGAAACCGTAGCGACCACGAATAGGTAAAGGTCACCTTTGTGCCGGCATTTTCGGCAGCCTCAAATTTCCAGGAACCCGCGAAAGTTTTGAACATAAAGGGCCCTTTGGTCATTTTTATAGCCGTAACATGCGGGCGTTTGAAGGAAACATATTGCGTTTCCATACCCAGTCCGTGTTTTGATACACACCAGGCTTTAACGCCTTGGGCGGCTTTTTCAGCCCCATCGCAGAGTTGTGCAATTCTTAAAAAAGTGTCCCAGGACAACCTGTTGCCGTAATCCTGCGTATAATCGAACACTTGTTCCGGCGATGCGATAATTTGAATGGAAGCTGTGAGTTTTGATGCCATGGCTTTTGTTTAACGACGTTTTAAAAGTAATCCGTTTAATCCGGCATTTCAAATCAAATTTTTTATATCATGGCACAAAACACAAAAACAAACACTATCCCACAACTGCTGCCGTTTCTCCTCCTGCTCCTGCTTGCCTTCGGCGCCTGCGACAAATCCGACGACCGTTCACCCGCCGACAACACCGCCGCCATCCTGCTGGTGATCGATGAAGAAAGCATTGACAACGACAATGAGCCGAACAATTTCTCCGAAACGGACGTAAACGATCAACTTGCCGAAGTCGGCCTGCGCAAACCGCTGCGGTATTTTGAGGAGAACGTAGGCAACACGATCGACCTCTTCACGGGGCAGGTTGGCGATGAAGGCTGGCATGCCCTGAAAACGATCCCCGCGTCGTGGATCAGCACCGGCCCCACGGCAAACGGCGCGCAAAACTACCTCGCCGCAGGTCCCGGGCTCGGCGCCGGCAATCCCGACGACAACCGCGAAGTGTTGCTGGATAAAATCCCCAACGTCACCCCGCTTCGGGCCACCGGGCTAGCCATGCTCGTCGGCCAAACCGTGCTCGCCGTGGTGTACGACAGCGATATCAGCACCAACTACTCCCCGCTGAACGGCAACCTCATGGGCGCCAATCTGGGCGTCGTCGCGTTCGATGTGCTCGAAGTCACAGAACGCATCGACGGATCCAGTTCTTCCCTGCCACGTGTAAAGATACTGATCCGGGAGGTTACGGCAGTAGCGGGTTTGTCGCTCAGCCTGTTTGCCAATGCCCCTGTGCCGCAATCCTCTTCGGAACCATTTGATATAAAACCGCCCGCGATTGTTCCGACGATTGAACTAACGGTGGCCCAGTAGATATTGAAGCGCGCTTATAAGTTCCCGCAGAAAATTTTCCTGCGACCATTATTTGGTCTCCCGCAGATTTCGCAGATCACCGTAGATTTTTATTTCAACAAATTTTATTAATATCTGCGAAAATCTGCGGGAGATGGATTTATGGTACATCTTCGCCTTTATTCATTTTTTGCTTTTCGTCGCATACGTTTCGGCCCATACCAGAGCCAAAAGCCTGTAACGGTAAATGTGAGCAAAGCAAGCCCCATCACAGTGGTATAAATCAACTTGATTTCTCCGTTTGATGTATGCAGATATTTGTCCAATATAGAGCCGTCATGAACATTTTCAATAAAATCTGATCTTCGAGTTTCAATGTGAAGTAACCGGCCCGTGGCGCCATCCAATTGAATTCCTATATAATTGGCGGCAAAAATAAACTTGACCATGCCTTTGTCTTGCCGGATATCAATTCGCTCTATCTCCGTTGGTGTGGTCGGCGAAACGGAATCCTTCAGAATTTTACAGGCATTTCTGTGCAAACTGTCTATGGAAAGCCAATCTTTTAAATCTGTAGACGTTCCTTTGTACGATTTTGGCAAAATAAGCCCGCCACTGTGTTTTTTCCAACCCAACAAGAGCCCCGTTAATGCTACGATAAAGAAAAATGCAAAGAGTGAAATTCCCGTTACCCGGTGAATTTTTCGCATAATTCTCAATAAGTGTGCATCGATACTTCTATTCATTATTTATTTTTTATAGGTCCGTATCGTATTCACCCGGTATAGCCATCAGATGACTATACCGGGTGAATACGATACGGACTTTTTTACAAATCAAAAATTCGCCCGCAACGACAGTATAAAATTCCTGCCCGGCGCCACAATTCCCGAACTATACGGCCGGTACCGCTTATCCGCCAGGTTTTCCACGCCGCCGCTCACCGACAAATGATCGCTGAATTGATACATGGCTTTAAAATTCAGCGTGTACCAGGCCGGCGCATACGGGTTCCCTTCGGCATCGATCGCATAGATAAAATCCTTACCCCGTTCCTCTTGCGGCAGGTCTTTATACGAAACCTCCCCGTTGTACATCGTATAAAAACTCATGGTAAACGGATATGCGTTGTACGTCATGCTTGTGGCGCCGAACCAGGGCGCGGCATGGCGCAGGGGACTGGTGCTGCCGTCGTCCAGCTCTTCGTCGCCCTGTTGGTAGTTGAACCGGGATGTAATGCCGAACCCGCCGGGGAATTTGATTTCGATATTGGCCTGCAAGCCGTAAATCGTAGCCCTTGCCGCATTCTGTATGGCCAGCACCTGGCTCAGTTCGCCGTCGTACAGGATGCTATCTTGCCCGTTCAGGGTAAAATTGCGCCGCACCAGGGCATTTTTAAGCACGGTATAAAAACCGGTAACGTCGATCTTCACCGATTTTCCGAACACCTTCGCAATATCGAATTCCGCATTATACGCATATTCCGCATTCAGGTTGGGATTCGGTACCATCACCGCGCCCGGCTCGGAATCGAATACTTTTCCAACATCGTCCACATTTGGAGAGCGGAAGCCGGTGGAGACATTGGCACTGAGCGACCAGGATGCAGTCGGATCGTACACAAAGCCCATACTGCCGGTCAGTGCGCCTTTGTTGAGGTCGGCTTTGGTGTATGGAAATGGAAAAAACGTGGTATCGAAGGTCGCATTCAGGGCGAACCTGTTGTACCGCGCACCGGCTTGCACCAGCATTTTGTCTGAAATCTTGTATTGATACGTGAGATAAGCCGCGTAGGAAGCCCACCCGGCTTGCGGATAACGGGCGGGGCCCGGCATGACATTCCCGGTGCTAATATCTTCGTCCGTTCCGGTGGAGTTTACATCGTTATACACCCCTTCAAGACCGTAAAACAACTTCTGTCTGTCTCCGACGCCTTTTAAAAAATCGAGATTAGCGGAATAGGCCTTCACTTTTTCCAGCCGGCGACGGCGTTCGGGGTCGTTAAAATCCCGGTCGACGCGGCTTTCTTCGAAGAACTGGTACGCGAGGCGTAGGGTCATCTGGTCGAACAGGCCGGTACTGCCGGTATGCGCGATATTGAGGTTGTTCATCATCCATTTTTGCGGGCCGTAGTACCATTCGGCGCTCCGGGGCAGGCCGTTCCGGTAGCGCACATGCCGGTCGTAGCGGGAATAGTCGGTGGTGGTGGAATAGTGAAAACCGTAGTTGAAATCCCATTTCTCGTTGGGTTTGAACCGCAGTTTTTGCATCATATTGATCTGCGAATAGGCAGTCGGCCGCTGTACGAGCGGATCGTCGTTGGTGATCACGACGTCCGTATCATTTTGCCGCTGTGCATATAGCGGTCGCAAGTATTCGTCGGGGCCGTTGGCGCCCATGCGCAGGTCGCCGAAATCGTTGTGGGAGAAACTTGTCACAAACGCCCATTTTTCCCAGCCGGCATTAAAATCGAAATGTCCGGTTTGTTCGCGGTTCGCGGAGGCGGTACGGGCCGCCGCTTTTCCACTCACGAGCGGTTTGTCGGTCAGGGTAAATTGTGGCGTCAGCGTTTGAAAATTCATCACCCCGCCGATAGCATCGCTGCCATATATGACGGAGCCCGGCCCAAAAAACACTTCCGTATTTTCAATGGAAAACGGGTCGAGTGAAATAGCGTTCTGGAGGTTTCCGCTGCGAAAAATGGCGGTGTTCATTCGAATCCCGTCTACTGTGAGTAGCACCCGGTTGGTGGAAAAGCCCCGGATCATAGGGCTGCCACCGCCCTGCTGGCTCTTTTGGATAAACACTTCGCCGGAACCGCCCAACAGATCGGCAGCGGTTTGCGGATTTTGTAAGGCCACGTCACGGGCGCTGATGCTGGTTATTTTGGCCGGAATTTCGCGTTTGGACTGGTTCCAGCGGGTAGCCGAAACCACCACCTGATCGAGCGACAAGCCGGAATGCGCCAGGGAAACAGCAAAACCGGTTTTTTCCAGGGCGGCATAACTGGTCGTTTCGGTTTGATAGCCCAGCAAACGGATTTCGATTTTTTCCGAACCCCGGAATGCCGAAAGATCGGCCCGCCCCTGTGCATTGGTCATCGCAAATGCTTTGGGCGTTTCGCTGAGCAGGGTTGCGAGTTCGAGGGCTTGGCCGGTTTCGCGGTCTTTGACGGTTATTATTTGTGCGTAGCACACGTGCTGTAAGGTGATACAACAGGCGAGTACCATGAATATTTTCATGTGAATTGGTTTTGATAGATGTAAAAAGAAATTACCTCCGTTTCACGCGAATGCGTTGCTAGGAGCGGTTTATTTCTCGCAAAGTCATCGAGGGCTAAACGTATTATTTCATGCAAAGTCGCAAAGACGCAAAGTGAGAGGGGCGCGAAGCGTTAGGCGTCGTCTTTGCGTGAAATAATACATTAGCCCCCTCTCACTTTGGGTCTTTGCGTGAAAAAATACGTAGTCCCCTCTCACTTTGCGTCTTTGCGACTTTGCGTGAAATAATACGTTTAGCCCCTCTCACTTTGCGACTTTGCGTCTTTGTGTGAAATAATACGTTTAGCCCCTCTCACTTTGCGGCTTTGCGACTTTGCGTGAAATAACCGCTGACTTTGCGTGAAACAACTCGCAATTAACTCCATTCAGGAGGAGGGGAAAGTGGTGCGCTGTTTACACAGGCATAGCAGAAAAAATCAGCGAGAGGCTGAATCATGCGCTCCGAAATAGCGCCGAAATACCAGGGCGGTATTTCTGAAAAATAAAGGCTTTTGAAAAAATACACCAATTGCCGTTCGGTTTCGCGGTGTTTCGGATCCCGCTCCAGGGCGCTTGCCAGCAGTTGATCCAGTTTTTTATTTAAACCGGTTTCGGCATGATCCCACCAGCACCGGTAATAAATGGTATCGTTTACCGCAAACTGCTCCACCACGTCGTACATCTGCCCATTGTACTCAAATTCCCCGCTGTGCTCCCAGTGCAGTTCGGTTTCGGCTGCCTGTTTGGTCAATTTTAACAATACCAGTTCCGATTTATCTAAACCGGCGATCATCTGCCTTTTGATCTCCTTTTTGGTTTGATATTTTTGAAAATACAACCAGGCGTACGTGCCGGGAAAGGGCGCCGTAACAGCGACTAAAAGGAGTATGCCGAGATATTTTTTCAAGACGATACAGCCGGAAAATAGGCCGGCCGGCAAACGTACGTCAAAGCGGGGAGATGAGCAAACGGGGCAAAAAGGTTATTCCGCCTCCAAATTTTCCCCAAACACATACAACAACCCCATAGAACCCGAAAAACCCCGGTACCGCGGCAATACAAACCCGGTCTCGGACAGGTCGGCAGCATACTTTGCTTCCACCAACGCATGCAGTCCGCCGAACAAACGCGGCGTGAAGCCCAACTCAAAGGAATAACCCCAGGTTTGGTAGCGGTTGAAATAGGTATACATATCATACTCATCACCGGGCAAGGGCATACAAATAAAATTGATATAAGACGGCTTCGTCTCCTGCCGTTGCGACACCATCGTCGAATAATGAACGCCGGCGCCGGCATAAGCCCACGGCAAACGGAATTGTAAGCCGAGCGGCACGGTCAACATCGACAGATTGTGATCCTGGTAAATGCTTAAAGCCTTGTCATCCGACAGAGAATAGTAGTTCCGGGAGTCGTATTGCAGCCCGGTGGTAGCATGAAGTTTTCCCCGGAAACGATAACCGGCTTCTACATTGGTGCTGGTTAAGCCAATTTTCGGATGCAAAAAGGCATAACCCGGCGTTTCCGCCCCGGAAATACCGCCGCCCGCCTGAAAGGAAACGGAAAAACGCTCCTGGCCGAAAAGGGCGCCGAAACATAAAAACGCAAGGGTAAAAAGTGTAGATTTTTTCATGGTATATCATTTTGTTCAACAGGGAGGACAGGCCGGCAAGCCTTTTGGGTTGGGTGTAAAGGCATCTGAAAGTGACCCTGCTGGGCGAAGACTTTGCCCGGCAAGTTGATAAAAAAAATGGGCTTGCGACTAATCCGGTACAACTTTCAACACAAACCATTTTCCAAAACTTCAAACATTCACCCATGAAACAGTTTCATGCCCCTTATCTCCTCGCACTCCTGCTGAGCTTTATTGGAATCTCCATCAACCAAACCTTCGCCCAGGTCAGCGGCACCAAACCGGAATTTATCCTCTACAAACACAACAGCGGCCCCAACGGCGCCGAACCCGTCGTGCAGTACGACATGCTGGGCGAAATCAAATTCAACGCCTTAGCCGCGGTCAATACCATCCGCACCGGCGTTTCTATCCGGTCCTTCGCCACCGGCCCTGTCAGCGGCAACAACCTGCAGGCAAACCTCATTTTCCAAACCGGCGCCCCTGCCCTGGTAGATCGTATGGCCATCACCGCCCAAGGCCTCGTAGGCATCGGCACCATTACGCCCGACTTCCACCTCGATATAGTAGGCAACACCCACACCAGCGGCGACTTCTTCGGTCGCCTGCACATGGACGACAACCCCGGCAATCCCGGCCCCAACACCTACCTTCAGGAAGCCTACTTTGAAAACAAATCGGGTTCCCAACTCGCAGCGCCCGACCCCGCCCGCGGCGGCCTGCTCACCCTGGCCCCTACCTTTAACGGCGGCGCCGACACCGACCACCAATTGTTCTTCAACACCGGCGGCATCTACCACCGCAAAGAAGCCGCCAGCGCCGCCAACTGGACCGCCCCTTGGGAAAAACTGCTGACCAGCGCCGACATCAACGGCACGCCCAACCGCGTGGCCAAGTTCACCGAACCCAGCAAATTGGGCGACAGCCAACTCTGGGACGACGGCACGAACGTGGGTATCGCCACGACCACCCCGGCAGCTAAATTAGACGTTAACGGCAGCACCCGCCTCGGCGGAAACGCCTCCGTCACCGGCAACCTCAACGTGGCCGGCGCTGCATCGGTAAACGGCGTACTCACCGCCAACACCAACGCCTCCGTGGGCAGCGACCTGACCGTAGGCGGCAATACCGCCGTGGGCAACTCGCTCGTCGTATCGAACAACGCCAACATCGGCGCCGCGCTCGCCGTGAACACCACCGCCACTATCGGTACCAACCTCACGGTAAACAACAACGCCACCGTGAACAACGACGCCCGCGTCAACGGCCGGCTTATCGTCGGCAACCCGGCCAGCACTCCAGGCAGCCACGCGGTGTACGTAGACGGCAGCATCATCGCCACCGAGGTAAAAGTAGCCCTGCAACCCAGCTGGCCCGACTACGTGTTCGAAGCGGACTACCCCATGCCCGACCTCGTCGAATGGGAACAGTTTATCCAAACCAACAAACACCTCCCGGGCGTACCCTCCGCGGCCACCGTTGCGGCAAACGGCGGCATCGAACTCGGCGAAATGAACCGCGTGTTGCTGGAAAAAGTGGAAGAACTGACGCTGCTGCTCATCGGCCAGCAAAAACAACTCGACGCGCTGAAAACCGAATTACAAGACTGCAAACGCTAAACAACCCTTCACCGCAATAAATCAAAACGCCATGAAAAAATGGATTCTTCTGTTCGCGCTGTGCGCAGCCGGACAACAAACAGCGGTGTTCGGGCAAATAGCCGACAGCGTCGGCCGCCAAGCCTGGGCTGCCCTGGCCCAACCGGGCAGTTCGTCGCGCTGGCTCAAAATTCGCGACGACGTCAAACTCACCCCGCGTACTTTTTTTGAAAAAAGCCGCGCCGCCCTCGGGCTTTCCGACCGCGACGAGTTTCGCCTGCTCCGCTCCAACACCGACGAAATGGGCATGACCCACCACCGTTTCCAACAGTATCACAAAGGATACCGCATAGAAGGCGCCACCTACATCCTCCACGAAACGGATGGCCGTGTCGCAACCGCCAACGGCAACCTGTACAACACCAAAGACCTCGTGGAACCAGTGGCTATCCGGGAAACCGAGGCGCTCGGCCGGGCGATGAAACTCGTCCCGACCCAAAACTTCCTTTGGTTGGATAAAAAAGCCGAGATAAACCTTAAATCCCGCAACGACGACCCCAAAGCGACTTTTTACCCCGCCGGCGAACTGGTTTGGCTCCAACTGGACGGCCTGCGGCTGGCCTGGAAGTTTGACATTCACACGTCCGACGGGCTCTCCGAACGGTTTTGGCTGGATGGCGTTACCGGCGAACTGCTGAAACGGGTGCCGCTGGATATTCACTGCGACCCGGGTTCCGGCGCTACCACCTGGAACGGAACGGTCAATTTTTCCACCGAGCAGTCCGGCCCGAATTTTATCCTGCTCGACGACTGCCAGGCGCCCAATATTCATGTGTTTAATGCGCAGGACTCCGCTTCCACGGCATTTTCCACCGAATATACCGACGCCGACAACAACTGGCAGGGACAAACCTCCGCCATTCAAACCTTTTTCGGTCTTCAACAATCCTGGCAATACTTCCTGACCACCTTTGGCCGCAACAGTTACAACAACGGCGGCGCCACCATCAACGGCTATAACCAGGCCGGTTTTATCGGCAACGCCGGCGTGCGCAACTGGAGCAATGCCAGCTGGAGCCCCGGTCTGCAAATTTTACGTTTCGGCGATCATGGCACCGACGGCACCGCCAACGACGACTGGAATACCCTCGACATCGTGGGCCACGAATTCGCCCATGCCGTCACGTCCAACGAAGCCGACCTCGATTACGTTTCTGAATCAGGGGCGCTCAACGAATCCTTCAGCGATATTTTCGGTGAAATGGTGGAACTGTTCGCCACAGGAACCAACGACTGGCTGGTGGGCGCCGATCGCGGTTTCATCCGCGACATGAGCAACCCCAACAACCGCAACGACCCCGATACCTATCTCGGTACCAATTGGGTGCCCCTGTCCGGTACCTGCGACGGCACCAACGACCAATGCGGCGTGCATACCAACAGCGGGGTGCAAAATTTCTGGTTTTTCCTCCTTTCCGAAGGTGGTAACGGCATCAACGACAACGGCGATACTTACGACGTACAAGGGATCGGCTCCGCCGGCGCCGCCGCCATTGCCTACCGCAGCCTGAACCTGTATCTGACCAATACCTCCGACTACGCCGACGCCAAACAAGGCGCCATACAAGCCGCCATCGACCTATTCGGAAACTGCTCCAACGAGGTGCTGCAATGCGCCCGCGCCTGGAATGCCGTGGGCGTGTACGGCGCCGACGGTTTCGGGTACGATGTGGAAGTCGACTGCCCGGTGCTCGATCTTGTACACGGGTTGCTGCTGCCATACTCCGTAGATGTGTTTAACGACATCCGTTCGGATTGCGATATCGTGGCCAACGGCGCCCCGGTGGTGTTTGAAGCCGGCCATGCGGTTATTTTAAAACCCGGATTTCGCAGCGGCGACAACTTCCATGCCTTTATTGATCCCTGCGCCGCCCCGAAACCGGCATCTTCGCTGTCGGGTGGCGGCTCGCAAGGCCGGCAAGACATGTTTGCCAACACTTCATCCGGCGAAACGAACCTGATTGTATTTCCCAATCCCTTTACCGGCAGTTTAAAAATCCGGTTTGAGGTGGAATATTCCGGCCCCGTAAGCCTGAACCTGTTCAATGCCTACGGACACCGGGTGTATAGCTGGTACGATCAGGATGTGCTTAATCCGGGCGAATATGCTGCACGCTGGGACCAAACCGGCCTGCCGAACGGCTTTTATACCGTAGAACTGCGCAGCGGCAAACGTACCCGGACACAAAAAGTGGTGAAAACGGGCGATTGAGCGAAGCGTTTTCGTTTTTATTACCTTGAGTCTGAATTTTTGGTTCCGGTGAACGGGGACTAAAAATTCAGACTTTTTGATATTAGGCCTGCGGCATGCCGGGAAGCCCGGTATTAAAATTGCCCGGTCCATACCGGCGCAACGCACATTTAACCTACTTTTACCGCCGCTTTTTTTCAAATAGCAGCCATAAAAAAGAATATATGTTAAAAAACCCTGCTGCGATGGATCGTAGCCGGGTACATTACTTTTTTAACTGCTTTTGGATCGGATTTTGCGGCAATTGCCGCATACCCTTTTTGGTTTAATCCTTTACGTCACCTTCGGCTGTTTTTAATATGAAAGTAATCGGGTTTATTTGCCTTCTGTTGACCCCTATTTTGCTACGTGCACAGGCGACCTGGGAAATCGGCGTGTCCGGCGGCGTGACGGCGTATGCCGGCGACGTGAATGCCAAACGGTTTTACGATTTACAAAATAACGACCTTGGCCTGGGATTCCTGGTCCGGCGTCACCTCGGCCCAGCCTGGGCATTCCGCTTCAACTACCTGGGCGGCAGAATATCCGGCGACGAATCATATTTCGCGGAGCCGGATTGGCGAAAAGAACGCGCGTTTCAATTTTCCACCACCTTTCACGAAGCTAGCCTCTCGCTCGAATGGGATATTTTCGGCCGACGCCGGCGCAATGGCTGGCGTTTCCGCAAAATATTCAGCCCTTACCTGTTTGCCGGCGCCGGGTACAACTTTTTCAATCCCACTACAAATTATAACGACTTTCCGGAACAGAATCCTAGCGTGCCGGAACTCCGGATATCGGCCGACAAAAACCGGGACGCCGACCAGCCGGCTCCGGTGCTTCATATCGGCGGCGGCTTCAAATGGGATATCGGCCGGTACTGGCTGATCGGCTTCGAAGCGGGCTTCCGGCCGGCTTTTACCGACCTGCTGGACGGCGTGGCCGTTTCCGGCAATCCCGATAACCGCGACTGGTATGCCTTCGGTGGCATTACCCTCACGCACCGTATCCGGGAAGTGGATACCGACCGCGACTGGATTCCAAACCGCAAAGATAAATGCCCCCTCTCGCCCGGATTCCCGGCCATGAAAGGCTGCCCCGACGCCGACGGCGACCGCATCACTGACGCCGAAGACGACTGCCCCGAGCAGCCGGGCGTACCCTCCGCCCGGGGCTGCCCCGATGAAGACGGCGATGGCACCCGCGACAGCCTCGACCTTTGCCTTGGCCTGATCGGGCTCCCCGCACAATGCGGCTGCCCCGACACCGACGGCGACTCCGTACCGGATATCGAAGATGCCTGTCCACGCGATTCCGGCACCGTATTCCTCCTCGGCTGCCCCGACCGCGACCACGATGGCCTGGCCGACCGCGACGATGAATGCCCGGATATGGCGGGCCTTATGGCCACCGGCGGCTGCCCCGACCGCGATGGCGATGGGCTGGACGACCGGGTTGATTTCTGCCCGTATCAGGCAGGCCCCATACAGTTTCTCGGCTGCCCCGATACCGATGGCGACGGCATAGAAGATGCCCTCGATAAATGTCCGCTGGCGAAGGGCCTCGCCCGCTTCGACGGCTGCCCCGACTCCGATAACGACGGCATTACCGATTCGCTGGATCGTTGCCCGCTGGCCAAAGGGCTCGAAAAATTCCAGGGTTGCCCCGACACCGACGGCGACGGGATAGAAGACGCCCTCGACAAGTGTCCCACCGCTGCCGGCACGTTGGCCAATAAGGGTTGTCCGGAACTGAAAAAAGAAGATAAAAAACTGATTGCCACGGCCGTGCGTAATATCCAGTTTGAAACCGGCTCCGACAACCTGACTGCCCAGTCCGTCCCGGTGATCGAACAACTGGCCGAAATACTGAAAGGTTACCCGAATTACAAGGTTGACATTGCCGGCCATACCGACAGCCAGGGCGCCGATAAGAAAAATCTGGCCCTGTCCGAACGCCGGGCCGACCGCTGTGTGGAAAAATTAGTGGAACTGGGCATTGAGGCGGAACGACTGACCGCCAAAGGCTTCGGCGAACGCAAGCCGATTGCCACGAATAAAACCGCAGACGGTAAAGCAAAAAACAGAAGGGTGGAGTTTGGGTTGGTCCGGATGTATTAGACGGGGGACGGTAGACGGGGGACGGTGGACGGTAGACGGTAGACGGTTGACGGGGGACGGTGGACGGGGGATACCGAGGCTTCGGGAGAAGACGGTCTAATCGGTAGGATTGTTGCCACCGTGTTTAACGGACTGCCGGCCCGCTTTTACATCCGAGCGCCGCCGTTTTGCTTCCAGGCGGGCTTCTTTTACGCCGGCAGGAACCGGCGCCCGCCTGCGTTTTTTGGGTTTTACCAGGGCCTTTTCCACCATACGCAGGAGTTTTTGGGTGGCTTTTTCTTTATTTGTTAATTGAGATCGGTCTGTTTGGTTGGTGGCGGAAAGGAAGCCTTCGGCGGATATTTTACCGGCTAATTTTTCCAGGAGGTATTCTTTTTCTTCTTCCGTTAATGCCAATGAGGCCGCCACATCGAAACGCGCTTCCACCTTCGTCTCCACTTTGTTGACGTTCTGGCCGCCTTTGCCGCCGGAGCGGGAGGTGCGGTAAGTGAATTCCTGTATCAACTGCTCGGCGTTCATGGCGACGGACTTTTGAATTTTGACTTTTATATTTTACATGTTGACTTTACAAATAAAAAACCCCCGCGGACTAACCGCGGAGGTCCAGCATTGTATTACTTTAAATGCCGTTGTCGTTTAGGACAGCCGGACATTTACTGCGTTCATGCCTTTTTTGCCACGCGTAGTTTCGAACGTGACGGTGTCACCTTCACGGATGTCGTCGACTAATCCGCTAACGTGAACGAAGATTTCCTCTTTGGTGGAAGAGTCTACAATAAAACCAAAGCCCTTGGTCGAATTGAAGAATTTGACGGTACCACTGTGCATTGAAAAAAAATTTAATAAATTGACTTGGCAAAATGCCGGCACAAAGATAATCTGCAAATCAATGTTACGCCACATAGTACACAGATATTTTAGACCAAGGATGTACCTTTGCGGCCCTGTACCAAATTTTATCTTTCTAACTTTCATTTGATACGGGAACTGCCAAACTAAATTTGCGCGTTCCCCCTGACATACACCAGGTTTTTTTACCCGCTCACGAGGAACCATCAAACCAGAAACCTTCAAACCTAAATTTTAAACATGGAACTGTCTACCCGCTACAACCCCGCCGATACGGAAACCCGATGGTACGAACACTGGGAAAAATCCGGCTACTTCCGCTCCATCCCCGACGAACGCGAGCCTTTCACCATTGTGATCCCGCCGCCCAACGTAACCGGCGTGTTGCACATGGGCCACATGTTGAATAATACGATCCAGGATATCCTGATCCGAAAAGCCCGCCTCGACGGCAAAAATGCCTGCTGGGTACCGGGCACCGACCACGCCTCCATCGCCACGGAAGCCAAGGTGGTACATTGGCTGCGCGAGGAAAAAAAACTGCGCAAAGCCGACCTCACCCGCGAGCAATTTATGGCGTATGCCTACCAATGGAAGGAAAAATACGGCGGCATCATCCTGCAACAACTCCGCCGCCTCGGCGCTTCCTGCGATTGGGACCGCACGGCATTTACCATGGATCCCGGCTATTACGCCGACGTCATCCGCGTATTCGTGGATTTATATGGCAAAGGCAAACTATACCGCGGTCTGCGTATGGTGAACTGGGACCCGGAAGCCCATACGGTGCTGTCCAACGAAGAGGTGCTGTACAACGAAGAACAAGCCCAACTTTTTCATATCAAATATTTCCTGGAAGGTTCGGATAGTGAGGGGATTGTGATCGCTACCCAGCGCCCGGAAACGATTTTTGCCGACGTGGCGGTAGCCGTTCACCCGAAAGACCCGCGCTATCAGCACCTGGTAGGCAAAAACGTGCTGGTGCCCCTGATCGACCGCCCAATCCCGGTAATTGCCGACGACTATGTTGACATTGAATTCGGTACGGGCGCCCTGAAAATCACGCCGGCCCACGACCCGAACGACTATGAAATCGGCCAGCGCTTCAACCTGCCGGTCATCGACACGATCGACGACGACGGCAAACTGAATACGCAATGCACCTATCAGCCCATCGTCGGGCTCGACCGTTTCGAAGCGCGCAAACGCATGAAACCGGCGCTGGAGGAAAGCGGCCACCTGATTAAAACGGAAGATTACCGCACCAAAATCGGCCGTTCGGAGCGCACCAATTCAGTGGTGGAACCCAAATTGTCGCTCCAGTGGTTTGTGCGTATGGGCGACCTGGGCGCACCGGCGCTGCAAGCCGTGCTGGACCGGGAAGTGCAGTTTTACCCCGACAATTTTCAAAATCTGTACCGCAACTGGATGGAAAACCTGCGCGACTGGTGCGTGTCGCGCCAATTGTGGTGGGGGCAACAAATACCCGCCTGGTACCTGAAAGCGGATGCGTTCAACAAAGAAACCCACATTTTTGTCGCCGAATCGGCCGAACAAGCCCTGAAACAAGCCCGCGCGGCAACCGGCAACAACCAACTGACCATCGCCGACCTGCGGCAGGACGAAGATGTGCTCGACACCTGGGCCTCTTCCTGGCTCTGGCCCATCAGCGTATTCGACGGATTCAGCCAACCGGAGGGTGAGGTGAAATATTATTACCCGACGGCGGTACTGGTGACCGGTTGGGACATTATTTTCTTCTGGGTCGCCCGCATGATCATGGCCGGATACGAATACATGGGGCAGCGTCCGTTCCAGGCCGTCTATTTTACCGGCATGGTGCGCGACAAACAACGGCGCAAAATGTCTAAATCGCTCGGCAATTCGCCCGATGCGCTCAAACTGATCGATGACTTCGGCGCCGATGGGGTCCGCTACGGCCTGATGTCGAGCGCAGCCGCCGGCGGCGATATTCTCTTCGACGACAAACTGTGTGAAAACGGACGCAACTTCTGCAACAAACTCTGGAACGCCCTGCGCCTCGTGAAAGGCTGGCAGGTGGTTGATCAACCTGAAAACGAGACTGAAGCGCGCAAAAACGCCTTGGCCGTGCGTTGGATGCGCGAAAAACTCAACAAAACGCTGGGAGAGGTAGACTCAAATTTTCAATCTTTCCGCTTGAGCGAAGCGTTGCTTTCGATATACGCGCTGATCTGGGACGACTTTTGTTCCTGGTACCTCGAAATGGTCAAACCCGGCTATGAAAAACCCATCGACCGGGCTACTTATGAAGCCACGCTTGATCTTTACTCCGACCTGATGGTGGCCCTGCACCCTTTCATGCCGTTTATCACGGAGGAGCTATGGCACCAGCTGCGCGAACGCCAGACCGGCGATGATTGTATGATGCAGCAATATCCTAAAGCAGAAACACCCGACGAGGCGTTTATCCGCCAGGTGGAAACCGCCAAAGATGTGATCACTAAAGTGCGCGACCTGCGCAACCAGAACCAGATCAAGCCGCGCGAAGAACTGAAAATGTCGGTTCAAAACAGCGACTCGGCTCAGGCGCTGTTTGCGCTCGCAGGCTTGCAGGAAATGATCGTGAAATTGGCCGTTTTATCGCCCCTCGAACTGATCGATACCGAACCGGCCAACAACAAGTCTTTCGTTTCCGGCACGGGAAAATACTACGTCGAATTTGAACAGAAAATTGATATAGCAGCCGAATGTGCGCGGGTCAAACAGGAACTGGAGCACCAGCGCGGCTTCCTGAAAAGTGTGGAGGCCAAACTCTCCAATGAACGTTTTGTCAGTGGAGCGCCCGCCGAAGTGGTGGAAAACGAACGTAAAAAACAGGCGGATGCATTGGCGCGGATAGAGATGTTGGAAGAATCGCGGGTGAAACTGGGGTGTTAAGAGGTTTCAAAATCATGCAATTCCTGTTTATCCTGTCCATTTTATTACTAAACGGGTTTTCTGTCGATCAACCGGAGCATGACGGCATTTCCTGCCAATTCAAACATCAATCCCTGCACCTTACCGACCGTATGCGCCTGGATCGCATCGGCTTTACCCAACGGGGTGGCTTGACCAACCGGGCGCTCGACACCCTGAGCAACTGGTACAGCCCGACCCGGAAGTATGTGGAAATTATCCGCCAGGAAAACTCCGTGCAACCACGCTACGGTATTGCCCTGGGCTTCGAGTTCGATGAAACAAACGGCGAGTACCCGTACACGCCGGCGCATGCTAAAATCCAGGTGAAAGATTTTTCCTGGGGCGGCGTGGAGTTCAGCCTGCTCGATACCTTCAATTACACGGGCGTATCCAACGCCGTCAGCGACGACCTGAGCGTGGAGGTGCTCGGCTTCCGGAACGACACCATTTTTGGGCAGTTTTCGGGCCTCTTGCTCAGCGGCGCCGGGCCGATGGCGCCGGTGGATAGCGGTTTTTTCCGGGTGCGGGTATATCGCGTGGAGTAACGCCGTCAGTTTGACGGCGGGAAAAGGGAGGAACGGATACGCCGTCAAACTGACGGCGTTACATTGACGACGTAATCCGTACATTTGCAGCTAAATCCTTTCTCAAACACTCGGCCCCGCCGGTATACCATGGCTTTTGATATTTTCCTTACCCTATTCCTCGTACTCCTGAACGGCTTTTTCGTAGCTGCCGAATTTGCCATTGTTAAGGTGCGCGTATCCCAAATTCAGGTACGAACGCAGGACAGTATGATGGCCCGCGTCGCCGAGAGCGTCGTATTGAATCTCGACAGTTATCTCGCGGCCACCCAATTGGGCATCACCCTGGCGAGCCTTGGCCTGGGCTGGATCGGCGAACCGGTCGTCGGCGCCATCATTCAGAAAATTATGGCCCTGGCGGGAATGAATCCCGACCCCGAGCTGGCGCATAAAATTGCCCTGCCTGTCGCCTTCGCCGTAATAACCGTCCTGCACATTGTATTCGGCGAGCTGGCGCCAAAATCATTGGCTATTCGTTTCCCGACCAAAACCACCTTATGGGTTGCCTGGCCGCTCAAAGCGTTTTATCTCGTTTTCCGGCCTTTTATCTGGATACTCAACGGTTTGGCCAATGTGCTGCTCAAAATGATCGGAATTCAGCCGGTGCCCCACGCGGAAATACACTCCGAGGAGGAATTGAAAATGATCATCTCCGAAAGTGCCGAAGGTGGCGCCATTCAGGCTTCCGAGCGCGAACTGATTCAGAACGTCTTCGATTTCGACGATCGTTTGGTGAAACAAATTTTCACACCACGCACACAAATCGTCGGTATCGAGGCAGATACGCCCATTGGCGATGCCATTTCTTTCGCCCTGCGCGAGGGATATTCCCGCTACCTGGTATATGAAGACTCGATGGACCAGATTATTGGATTCGTTGTCGCCAAAGACCTGCTCGTAGCCGCCATGGAAAAAAGTGGAAAAACCCTGCGCGAACTGATGCGCCCGGTGTTATATGTTCATTTGAACAAAAAAGTAGTGCAGTTGCTGCGCCAGTTTCAGAAAGAACGCCGGCAAATCGCTGTGGTCATCAACGAATTTGGGGGTACGGTAGGTTTAGTGACCATGGAGGATATTATCGAAGAATTAGTCGGTGATATCCAGGACGAACACGACCAGGAAATGCCTGCCGTCGTCAAAACCGGCGACCGTACCTGGAAGATCATCGCCCAAACCAACATGGATAAAATCAATGAAGCACTCCCCTTGCACTTCCCCTTAGACGATGACTATGAAACCCTGGCCGGGCTGTTGCTCAAAACCAGCGACCGCATTCCGGAAGAAGGCGATGTGATACAGGTGGGCGGGTATGAAGTCAAGATTTTGAAGATGTATAAAACCAGCCCGGAAGAGGTGGAAGCAACACTGTTGCTGGGGGAATGAGACGATATATGACTTTTGGATAAAATCTAAGGTCATTTATCCCAATTAATAGTTTAAAAAGTCATCCGGCCACTTATTTCCACAACTTCCCGAATCGTCGCCTCATCGCTTGCCCAATACCACCACTCCAGCCCCGGGATATCACCCCCCGGATTCGGTTGCACTATTTTTTTACGGCCGGTGAGGTGAAACTCCTGCGCGCCGGTGATCTCCATGATTTCCCGGATGTTTTGGACCGAAATACCCGCGCCCGGCATGACAATAATACGACCCGCCGCTTTTTCCACCAGTTTTTTTAATAAAAACCGCCCTTCAAAAGCATTGACGGCTTGTCCGGAACTCAGTATTCGGCGCACCCCCAAAGTGATCAGGGTTTCCAGGGTTTCCAACGGATCGGCAGCATAATCGATGGCGCGGTGGCAGGTAACATCCATGCCTTCTGCGGCATCGAGCATAGCCTGCATGGCCGGGACATCGAGCCGCCCACCGGCGTCCAACGCACCAATAACCACCCCGTCGGCGCCGGCTTCGCGGCAAAAACGGATATCGTCGAGCATGATGTTTAACTCCCGCTCATCGTAGCAGAAATTGCCTTCGCGCGGGCGGATGAGCACGTTAATAGCGATACTCAACTGTTTGCGCGTTTCACGCAACAGCCCCGGCGAAGGTGTGAGGCCGCCGCCGTCGATCGCGCAACACAGCTCGATACGTTGTGCGCCCGCGCGTTGGGCGGCAATGGCAGATTGTATGTTGGTGGCGCAGATTTCTATCATTTTTTATATTATTCTATCAAAATAAATGGTTTGTTTTCCCATCGATCCCCAACAAGCACAGAAACGACATACACCCCCGCCGGCAATTCGCTCCAATCAAATTGCAGCAAATCCCTCGCCTGTCCGGGCATTTCCCGCCGAACCGGAACCCCGTCAATGCGATACACGACAACTGCCGATGCCGGCGCCCCGCTCAGCAACTTCACATAAACAATGCCATTACCTGGATTTGGATACACGATAATATCATTCGCGTCCGAACCCGGCAGCGCCTTCGTACTGATCAGGAGGCAACTATCCACTACGATCACCGTGACCGAACTCGTGCAGCCGTTCGGCGCCGTGGCTACGGCGGTGTACATGCCCGGCTCGGAAACAAGCGCCGGGTTTTGGGTTGTCGGGAAACCGTTGCCATACCAGGTGATCATGGCGCCGGGTGTGGCCGAGGTAGCGGAGATAAAGGTGGTCGGCTGGGCGCAGGTGAGTACGCCACCTTGGGCGCTGAGTTCCGGCACTGCAGTATCCTGATCTACCGTCACCTGAGCCGTTCCGGTGCAGCCGTCTGGGCTGGTAGCCGTTACCTGATAAATACCCGGTTGCGGAATATTCGGAGCGCCCGGGAACGACCAATCGAACGTACAACCGGCTATGTCCGCAGATGCCGACAAGGTAATGGCAGGGGTCAAACAGGTCAGCAACGGCATTTGTGGAAAAATACTCACCTGCGGAATGGGGGGCGCGGGCACTACCAGAATTTGAATTTCACTGCTGCAACCATTAGGCGCTACTGCCTTTACCCGGTACCAGTCGGCTACCGTCACCTGCACGTCTTCCGTTTGAGCGGTGAACCCGTTCGGGCCTGTCCAGGAGAACATTGCACCCGGCAAAGGCGACGAAGCATCCAGTAACAACAACGAATCACCGCAGTGGGGCGGCAGTTGAATTACATTAATGCCCGGCACGTCGAGTACTGCGACCATCTCTGTCTGGGTTTGTGCCGTACAACCGTTGGCAGGGTTGGTAACGGTCAGCAGATAAACGCCCGCCTGGCCGGCTTGCGGATTTTGGAGGTCCGACTCGAAACCATTCGGTCCGGTCCAGTGAAACGAAGCGCCGGGTACATCCGACGTGCCGTACAGGTTGGCGGAGATATTCGTACAATCGAGGGTGTCGGCTATTGCGGAGGCCGAGGGTGCGTTCAAATCCGCCGTCACCTCGGCGGTGGCTGTGCCTTCGCAACCGTTCATCGCCGTCACGGTCAGGATGTAAATACCGGTTTTTTCCACGACAGGATTGGGCTCTTGCGAATAGAATCCATCGGGCCCGGTCCATTCAAAAATACTGCCCGTGACGCCGGATAGTGTAATATGCAACTGGCTACAGGTAAGCGTGCCGCCTTGTGCTTCCACTAACAGCGTATCCTGATCGGCGACCACCTCCGCTACATCCGTGCCGGTGCATCCGTTAGCGGCCGTTACGGTCACAGTATAGCTGCCCGCCTCGTTCACCTCCGGATTGGGCAGGGTGGTAAAGAAACCGTTAGGGCCAGTCCAGGCATACCCGGCAATGAGCAGGTCGGCGTTGGCCTGCAAGGTTGCAGTTGGTCCGGTGCAGGTCAAAATACCACCCAAGACAGTAACTGTCGGGGCTATCTGATCATCAAACACTTCTGCGGTAGCCGTAGCTGTACAACCGTTTAAGCCCGTTACGGTCAGGGTGTAGGTACCGGGCAAGCCGGTTTCGGGATTGGGTAACTGGGAATAAAATCCGTTGGGCCCGGTCCACTCAAAAATAACATCGGGGTCGTTCGAGACGCCGGAGAGGGTAATATTCAGTTGAGTGCAGGTGACCGTGTCGCCCGAAGCCGAAATCACCGGCGGGGTTTGGTCGGCGCTAACGGTGGTGGTCGCTGTGCCGGTGCAGCCGTTGATGGGATTGGTCGCAGTCAGGGTGTAAACGCCCGGCGCCGACACCTCGGGGTTTGCCAGCGTGCTGATAAATCCATTCGGCCCGGTCCATTTCAGGGAAGCAAATACGGGAAGCGTACTGCTGGATAAGGTTAAGTTCGGCGAAGTACAGGTCAGGGAGCCGCCGCCGGATATCAAAACCTGGACGAGCGAAATATCCTGCACAACGATTATCGTATCCGATTTTGTGCAGCTGCCCCCCGCAGCGGCGACCGTTGTCGTCAGGATAAATAGACCCGGCATAGATACCGTTAGTGTATTACCCAACCCGATTACCTGCCCGTTTGCGTTTTGCCATCGCTTCTGGCCTGCGCTGGGCGCCGAGCCCAGCGTAACTACCGGCGTTTCGCAGGTCAGCAGGTTGTTACCGATGATTTCGGCTACCGGATTTAATATCAGTAAATTAAAAAATACGGTGCTGTCGCAGCCTTCATAAGATTCCAGCACCTCGGTATACGAGCCGGACTCACAATAGGTGCTGCCGTTTATGTTAAAACAATCGCCGCTGCAGCGGGTGATCGTGCCAAGATTTGATATTTTCGAGGGACTGATGATCACCGTTTGTTTTACTATGCTGTCGCAACCTAAATACGATTGGTAAGGCGTGGAGGTTAAATTAAAAGTGCCGGTTGAGGACAACACGGGGTGCGGTTCCTCGTCCCACACGAAAGGCAGTTCTTCAGCACAAACCTTTTTAACCGGCAAGAAAGTGGGCGGAATAGGTTCCATCGTGATCTGAATAGCCAGGGGCGGGGAAGGCGGATGGAAATAATACAACGCCCGCACGGCAACGAAGCCCGGTTGATCGCCAAAAACGATATCCACACTTTTCCCGTTGGGCGTGTACAACACGACCGGACTGGGCATCCCGTTTATGGTCGACCCGGGCGGGGCCGTCCATAAAAAAGCCGTGGCGTTGGGTGGACTGTCGATCTTGTATGTCGTCGCGGCATTGGGGCAAACATTGGAAATACCGTTTAGCTTGGGATTGGTAGGGGAGGGGGCAGGTGCAGTACAAATGTTACCGTCAATGATGAACTGGTATTCACATAAGTCGCCTACGTACCCATCAACCAGCAGATAATACACCTTTCCGATAATCAGGTTTGTGGGAATAATCGTAATTTGCTGGTTGGCGCCGCCTCCCGAGCCACCGTTGCAGGCGATCACCTGGCCGCCGCATTCATCCAGGAGCGCCAGTTGTATTCCGTCGCCGAAGGCGCAATTGGCCGATTCAACTGTGATGGAGCCTGCAGTAGCGCCGGCGACGAAAGCAAACCACTGGTCATTGTGTACCTGGATAAAACAACTGTTGGGCATTGTGGGGCCCGGTAATGCGTCTACGTTGGAAAACCAGTGAAATACCGGTAGAAACGGCCGTACGCATACGGTATTACAATCATCGGCCGGCGGCACGTATGGGTCGGGACATTCCGGCGGGATCAGTGGATAGAACGTACAACTATCGGCTATGGTCGCGGCAGTTTGCGCGGTGCATCCGTACGGGCCGGTTACGGTGAGCGTATAGACACCCGGTATATACCAACTGACTACCCGCTTGTGGACGTCTAAACCGCCCGGTCCGGTCCAATGATAATCAAGCGCCGAAGGGTGCTCGGCGCCGGTAAGCGTCGCGAAAGGGCTGGTGCAGGTCATAAAACCTCCGGTAGCCTGGGCGACTACCGACACGGTGTCGCAATCCACGCCGGGGTTTTGAGCGGAGAGTGTAGGGGTGGTTTGCAGGAGCAGAAAAAAAACAGGGAGGAGGAAGGCGGAGTTACGCATGGGCTTCGTTTTGCGGGTAGATTCAGCGTGTCCCTTTTGCGATGCCTCGTTTTCTAATTATAAACCACAAAGTGCACAAAGAAAAACTAATGTGGACTTTGTGGTTTTAAAAAAAGACTAAAACAGCACACTGCTGGATATTTCTAAACACATAGGCACATAGGCCACATAGTTTTTTGATTTTCAAAAGTTTAAAACCTATGTGATCTATGTGTTAAAATTGAAAATGTCCAATAGTGTGCTAAAAAAGTTACCGTGGTAAAGCAGTCCTAAGCCGCTATCATTTCTTCACCGGCATCTTGCGCCCGGGCTTCCCGCTTCGCCTTCTTCTCTGCATAGGCCACCGCCGCGTCGCGCACCCAGGCGCCTTCTGCCCAGGCTTGTACGCGGGTGCGCAGGCGCTGCCGGTTGCAGGGGCCGTTGCCTTTCACCACGTTCCAAAATTCGTCCCAGTTGATGGCGCCGAAGTCGTAGTGGCCGCGTTCTTCGTTCCATTTCAGGTCGGGATCGGGCACTTCCAGGCCCAGCACTTTCACCTGTTCGGCGATCATATCCACAAAACGTTGGCGCAGTTCGTCGTTGCTGAAACGTTTGATTTTCCACTGCATACTTTGGGCGCTGTTGGGCGAAGCGTCGTCGGAGGGGCCGAACATCATTACGGAGGGCCAGTACCAGCGGTTGATGGCGTCCTGGGCCATAGCGCGTTGTTCGGGCGAGCCTTTCGAGAGGGTAAGCAGGATTTCGAAACCCTGGCGCTGGTGGAAACTTTCTTCTTTACACACCCGCACCATGGCGCGGGCATACGGCCCGTAAGAACAGCGGCAAATGGGAATCTGATTCAGAATAGCGGCTCCATCTACCAGCCAGCCGATGGCGCCGATGTCGGCCCAGCTGATGGTAGGATAGTTAAAAATGGAAGAGTATTTGGCTTTGCCGCTGTGCAATTCTTCTACCAGCGTGTCGCGGCTGACGCCCAGCGTTTCGGCAGCAGAATACAAATACAGGCCGTGGCCGGCTTCATCCTGCACCTTGGCCAGGAGGATGGCCTTGCGTTTGAGCGATGGTGCGCGGGTGATCCAATTGCCCTCGGGCAGCATACCCACGATCTCGCTGTGGGCGTGCTGGCTGATCTGGCGTACCAGCGTTTTCCGGTACGAATCCGGCATCCAGTCTTTCGGCTCAATGCGGATATCGGCGTCTATTTTGGCTTGAAACTGGTCTTCGAGCGAGTGAACTGTGGCGGTTTTATTTTCCTGGTTGGACATGAGATGCGGTACCAAAAGTTAAAAACGAAAACGATGCAAAGGTCATCTTTTCCCATCAAACGCCAAACCGGACAAAGGGTTTAGTGCCATAGCCATCAAGTTTAGGGGAAATTAGGGAAAATACCCCCAAAATCCTTAATACTACTTTGCCACGTTAGTTCAGTTCCCTCCCTTTGGTCGGGATGACAGCTATCTGGGTTTAAATTTTCCGTCGGATTTCTCGCTGCGCTCGAAATATTCAAAGCGTTCCCGGTAAATTTCGATCCCGAGCTATCGGGAGAGAAATCCGACGGAAAATTACGCTCGCGCGAGCTGTCATGTCGACTGAAAGGAGACATCTGATTTATCGGGTCAAAGTAGTATTAACCTGATGGCTATGGGGTTTAGCGCTTTTCGTCAGAAAAATGACATACCCGTCCACCGTCTACCGTCCACCGTCCCACCAATCCACCGTCAAAAAAAATCCGCCCGCCGCGCCACTATTCCCGTTCAAGCGTCGTTTTGGGTTACACTTTGTAATTTAGCGCCCCATCTTTAGCGCTATAGTTATTTTTCCGAACAAAAAACGTATCTTTGCGCCCTATGAAAAAAACGTACGGCTGGCTGCTGTTCACTGGCATGTTGTGGCTACTGCTCCCTTCCTGTAAAAGCGAGTTCGAGCGCGTCCGCATCAGTGGCGACCCGGAATTGATCCTGAACAAGGCGTTTGCCTATTACGAAAAGGAAGAGTATCAAAAAGCCCAAACCCTTTTTGATCTCGTGATGAACACGATTAAAGGTGGTAAAAGGGCGGAACAAGCCTATTACAATTACGCCTACACTTACTACTACCTCAAGCAATACACCCTCGCGGCGTATTATTTCAAAAACTTTTCCAACACCTTCACCAGTTCGCCTTTCCGGGAAGAAGCGGCTTATCTGTCCGCATATTCCAACTACCTGTTGTCGCCGACATTTCGTTTGGACCAGGGTAGCACCCTGCAAGCTATCGACGAATTTCAGTTGTTCGTCAACCTGTTTCCCCAAAGCAAACGGGTACCGGAGTGCAATAAACTAATCGATACGTTGCGGCGAAAACTGGAAGAAAAAGCATTTGGCGAGGGCGAACTGTACTTCAACCTGCGGCAGTACCAATCGGCGGTTATCTCCTTCGATAACCTGCTGCGCGACTACCCTGAAAGCCCCGATGCGGAACGTGTACGTTACCTGATCGCCAAATCCGCCTTCCTGCTGAGCGAAAACAGCGTGGTGGAGAAAAAACGCGACCGTTACACCGAAACCATCACCCGTTGCAACGACTTTTTAGAAAAATACCCGAGCGGGAAATATTCCAAAGAAATCAAAGAAATCCGCCGCGACGCCGAACAACAACTGAAAATTGTGGTTAAGCGGTTTAAAACGACGTAATTTAATGATGAATGATGAATTATAAATGATGAATCTTACTCGGCATCATTCATCATTTATAATTCATCATTCATCATTTATAATTCATCATTCATCATTTATAATTCATCATTCATCATTTATAATTCATCATTCATCATTTATAATTCATCATTCATAATTCATCATTAGAAATAGATGAGCGATATCAAAAGTAAGGCCCAGGGCCTCGACCCCAATGTTCAACCCCGCGACGTGCGCGAACTGGCGAACAAAACGGACAATATTTACGAAAGCATTGCCATCATCAGCAAGCGCGCCCGTCAAATTTCCAGCGATTTGAAATGGGAAATCCAGCGCAAACTGGAAGAGTTTGCCGTTAGTTCCGACACCATTGAAGAGGTGCAGGAAAACAAAGAACAAATCGAAATATCCAAATTTTACGAACGCCTGCCCAACACGGCGATCATAGCCGCCCACGAATTCATGAACGATGAAATTCAGTGGCGCTATGTAGAAGAACGCGACTAATTGAGGCGTTTGAAGTTTGAAGTTCGAAGTTTAAAGTTTGAAGTAACGAGGAAAGTTTCCGCAGGAAATTTTGAGCAACTTCGAACTTTAAACTTTAAACTTCGAACTTCAAACTGTCATCTCCGCAATGAAAAAGGTCATCCTTGGTATCAGCGGTTCCATTGCCGCATATAAATCGGCGTTTTTAACCCGTTTGCTGGTGAAAAAAGGCGTCGAGGTACAGGTATTGATGACCGAATCGGCCGAGGCGTTTATTACGCCGCTTACCCTTTCCACGTTATCCAAACACCCAGTGCTGAGCGAGGTGCGCTCCGAATCCGGCTGGAACAATCACGTCGAACTCGGCCTCTGGGCCGATGCACTGCTGATTGCTCCTGCCACGGCCAATACACTGGCCAAACTGGCCAATGGCCTCTGCGACAATATCCTGAGCGCCGTTTATCTGTCGGCCCGGTGCCCGGTATTCGTCGCTCCGGCGATGGATGTGGATATGTGGCATCATCCTGCAACGCGGGCTAATATCGAACGACTCCAATCTTTTGGCGTACAGATCATTCCGGTGGGCCACGGCGAACTCGCCAGCGGTTTGGTCGGCGACGGGCGTATGGCCGAACCGGAAGATATTGTGGCCTGGCTTGATGCCTTTTTTAACCGGGAAAAGCCGCTGCGCGGAAAAAAAGCCCTGGTCACGGCAGGCCCCACCTTCGAACCGCTCGATCCGGTGCGCTTTATCGGCAACCATTCCACCGGCAAAATGGGCATCGCCATCGCCGAAACCCTGGCCGAACAAGGCGCCGAAGTGACCCTCGTGCTCGGCCCCACCACCTCCCAACCGGTACATCCGGATTTACACGTTGTGCAGGTGACGTCGGCACAGGAAATGTATGAAGCCTGTGCGCCTGTTTTCCCGCATGCCGATATCACTGTTTTGGCAGCGGCCGTGGCCGATTACCGTCCGGTCGTTTTTTCTGAAGTGAAAATTAAAAAACAGGCTGACGATATGCGCATCGAACTGGCCAAAACGGTCGACATCGCCGCCGCACTCGGTCGCGACAAGCGCCCCGGCCAGTTGCTTATTGGGTTTGCCCTGGAAACCAACAACGAAGAAAACAACGCCCTGACCAAACTGGAGAAGAAAAACCTCGATTTTATCGTGTTGAACTCCCTGCGCGACGCCGGCGCCGGATTCGGCCACGACACCAATAAAATCACGATTCTTCGCCGCGACGGCTCAAAAACGGCCTTCGATTTGAAGTCTAAAAAGGCAGTCGCCCGGGATATTGTGGCTGAGATTGTGGAGGCAGCCAACCGAAAGGCGCTGGCAGGCGTCATTGCCAAATAGATTTGCACCAACATTATGAATATGACGAAGTTTCTTTTTCCAATCCTGCTGCTTTTACTATCCACGCTGCAAGCCATCGCCCAGGGCGGCGAACTGAATTGTACCGTTCGTGTCAGCACGCCACAGCTGCAACGCACCGACCGCAAGGTGTTTGATCAACTGGAAGTCTCACTCCGCGATTTTTTGAACACCACCAAGTGGACGAATGAGATATTCGAGGAGGAAGAGCGTATCAAGTGCAATTTTATCATCACGATCAAGTCTGAACAGGATGCCAATATATTTGAAGCGGAACTGGCCGTGCAGGCCGTGCGCCCGGTGTTTGGCAGCGGCTACGAAACGCCGCTCCTGTCGCACCTGGATAAAGACGTGACGTTTCAATATGAACAGTCCCAGCCCATCGAATTTTTGCCGGATGCGACCGACAATCAGAACTTGCCGGCCGTTTTGGCGTTTTATGCCTACCTTATTTTGGGCATGGACTTCGATTCGTATTCCGCTTACGGCGGCGAGCCTTATTTACAAACAGCGTTGCAGTTGGTTACCAATATTCAAAACTCTTCTACGAACCGTTTCAGCGGCTGGCGCCCTGCCGATGGCGGCAAAAACCGCAACCGGTACTGGATCATCGAAAACCTGCTCAATCCGCGGGTACGCCCCTATCGCGCCGCCATGTACACCTACCACCGCAAGGGTTTGGATATGTTTGCCAGCGATCCCAATGGCGGCAAAGTAGCCGTGCTTCAGGCGCTGGAAGAGTTGGATAAGGTGAACACCGCTTATTTCAATGCGATGATTGTGCAGATGTTTGCGAACGCCAAAAAAGACGAGTTGGTCGAAATGTGGAAATTGGGCGCCAAGGCCCAAAAAGACAGGGTCCAGCAAATTATGACTAAGATAGACCCTGCAAACAGCCAGCGATACCGGGAAATCGGATCATAAACAACGTAGGCCATATAGCCTTTAAACATAATAAATGGATAGCATAGTAACCGTCAGTCAATTTTTACTCAGCCTCTCGCTGCTTATCGTCCTGCATGAAATGGGACACTTTTTTCCCGCACGCTGGTTCAAAATCCGGGTGGAAAAATTTTACTTGTTCTTTGATTTTGCGCCCTTTAATTCCCTTTGGAAAATAAAAAGAGGCGATACCGAATACGGCCTTGGCTGGCTGCCCTTGGGTGGCTATGTGAAAATATCGGGCATGGTAGACGAAAGCCTCGACACCGAGGCGCTTAAACTGCCCCCGCAACCCTGGGAATTCCGCTCCAAACCCGCCTGGCAACGGCTCATCATTATGGTCGGCGGCGTTACCGTCAATTTTATACTGGGTTTTCTGATTTTCGGCATGATCCTGTGGACCTACGGAAAACAGTACATTCCCAACACCGAACTGAAATACGGCCTGGCCCTGGATTCCGTGCTGATCCAGCAAGGCCTCCGTTCTGGTGACGTTATTGTAAAAGTTGGCGATAAATCTATCGACCGCTTAGACCCCGGGGCTTATGTCGAAGGTGTGGCCCTGAACAACGCGCGCAGCGTGACGGTCGTCCGCGACGGACAGCAACAGGTCATCGCGTTACCCGAAGATGCTGCCACGCAGCTGACCGGCAAGCGTGTAGCTAAATCCAGCCTGATGTCGCCGCGTATTCCCTTTTACGTAGACAGCCTGCTGCCCGGTAAGCCTGCGGAAAAATCCGGCCTGCTGAAAGGCGATCAGATTATCGCATTCAATGGCCAATATATACCCTACTACGATCAGTTTTCCCCTTTAGCCAAACAGAACATGGATAAAACGGCGGAACTGACGGCGTTGCGCGGTAGTGATACGGTCCGGATAAAAGTCAATATCTCCCCGGAAGGCACCATCGGCGTGGCGCCCCGCGTGGAAGGTTTTTATAAAATCGAACGGGAACATTTCACCTTCGCCCGGGCTATGCCCGCCGGGGTGGAAATGGGGCTTGATTTTCTCAACAATCAAATGAAAGCCTTCGGCCAAATGTTTGCAGGGAAAATTTCGGTGAAGGATAACCTCGGCAGCGTGATCAGTATCGGCAAAATGTACGGTCCCCGATGGGATTGGGAACGCTTCTGGACGATCACTGCTTCGCTCAGCATCCTGCTCGCTTTTATGAACCTGCTGCCCATACCCGCGCTCGATGGCGGCTATGTCATGTTTCTCATCTGGGAAGTCATTACCGGCCGTAAAGTGAGCGATAAGGTGATGGAAAAAGCCGTTACCGTTGGGTTTTTCCTGCTGCTGGGGCTGATGGTTTTCGCTTTGGGACTGGATTTGTGGAGACACGTATTTCAGGGGCTGTTTTAGAAACCCATCATGACTTACTTCGAATTTTACGACATACCCATTTCCTTTCAGGTGGACGAACCCGCCCTGCGCCGCATTTTTTACCAAAACAGCAAAAAATACCACCCCGATTTCCATACCCTGGCTGACGACCCAAAACAAGCGGAAATGCTGGAAATGGCTACCCTGAACAACGAAGCCTACCAGACCCTTTCCGACCCAGACCGGCGTATGCGCTACGTTTTGAACATAAACGGCTTGCTCAAAACAGGCGGCGAAGGCAAACAGGAGATGCCCCGGGAATTTTTATTGGATATGATGGACATCAATGAATCGCTCCTGGAACTGGAACTCGATTTCGATCCGGAGCGTTATAAACAGGTCCAGAATGCCCTGGAACTGCTTGAAAAGGAACTTCTAGCCGCTATACAACCCGTTTTAGAGACATACCCAAACAGCCCAAACCCGGCCGCCGATTTACGGGCGGTGCTAGAATTTTTTCTTAAAAAAAGATACCTCTTGCGCATTCGTGAAAATCTCTCTAAGTTTGCGCCCCAAGCGGGAATGGCGGAATGGTAGACGCGCTGGTCTCAAACACCTGTGACTGCAAGGTCGTGCGAGTTCGAGTCTCGCTTCCCGCACTTAGAGCGCTCCGGAGTTTTCCGGGGCGCTTTTTTTGAATATCCAATGGTTCTCATCACAACCGACGACGGCTCTCACTCCATCTACTCCGAGCGATACGGCGTCACCTACCACTCAAAGTACGGCGCCGTTACGGAATCGGCACACGTATTTATCGATGCCGGGCTGCGGTACAAAGCCGCGGTGCAACGGGACATCGCGGTAGTGGAGATCGGCCTCGGCACCGGATTGAATGCTTTTATGACCAGGCTCGAAGCCGAGCGCCGCAACCTGCACGTCCGCTATACCGGTATTGAGGCCTATCCGCTGACCGTGAAGGAGGCTTCCGCGTTTAATTTTGCCGCCCAACTCAAAGCCCCGGAGCGGCACGCCGATTTTCTCCGGCTCCATCGTATTGCCTGGGAAAGGGAACACGAACTTTCCGAACATTTTACCTTTACCAAACACCAAACCCGGCTGGAGGATTTTATCCCCGAGACCACCTTCGACGTGATCTATTTCGACGCTTTCGCCCCGCAGGCCCAGCCGGAACTCTGGACGGAGGACATTTTTGCCCGGTTGTACCAGGCCCTGAACCCTGACGGCGTTTTAGTCACCTACTGCGCCAAAGGCGACGTAAAACGCACCCTGAAAAAAGTGGGCTTCGAGGTGGAGCGCTTGCAAGGGCCGCCGGGGAAAAGGGAGATGACGCGGGGTGTGCGGGGGGAATGAGCCCCTTCTTTTACAATCCCGACGGCGACACCCTTACCCCTAAATACGCCACCCGCCCCATCATTGGCGCCCAAATCTGCGCCCCGTTGAAATAGGGGCTCCAGGGTTCGTTGGCTGCCATAATTGCGTGGTGTTGCTGGTAACTGTTTAAGTTTTCGCCGCCGATATAAATTTCAAATTTTTTCCAACTGCGGGTGATCTGTGCGTTCCATACCGCAAAAACCGGGCTGACCTCCGGGAAATCATGCATGTATTCGTGCGGCACCTTCGAGTTGTCGGGCAGGCGTTGCGGCCCTACAATTTGTACGTTGGTGTTGAACATCCATTTTTTATTCGGCGTGGTGTAGTCCAGCGTAACGAGTCCCCGGTGTTTGGCCACCAACGGGAGGGTTTTAAGTTGCCCGTCGGAAAACGTGGCGCGCACGTCGTTCCATTTATAGGCTACTTTTACTTCCAGTCCCGGCAATGGATTATACTGCAACGTGGCTAACAGGCTGTTGGAAAACGATCTGCCGGCCACGTTGTAGAAAAAGACGTTGGTAGGCGATTGGTCCACATCTACCAGCACTTGCCGGTCGAAATCGGTGCGGTACAGGTCGATGCTGAAACTGCCGTCGCGGCGGGCGATTTTGAAGTTTTGGGTAAAATTCACGCCGTAGTTCCAGGCTTGTTCCAGGCCCAGGTCATTGGCAAAATGCAGGGTATCATTGCTGGCCAGTACGCTGATGTTTTCTGCAACCAGGTTGGACGACCGGTGGCCCCGTCCGGCGGAGATACGCACCACGCTTTCTGTCGTGAAATTATATTTGGCGCTCATACGCGGGGTGAGGAGCCAGCCGAATCGGCTGTTCCAATCTGCCCGGGCGCCCAGTACCAACACAAAATCAGGTATCTCCATTTCAAGATTGGGGCGGCTGTACGTGTATTCCAGCATTGTGCCCGGTACGATTTCAGTGCGGCCCAGGTCGTGACTGAACCTGATCTCTTTTCCGGCGTCGTGCTGCACCACCTGCTCATCGATATCGTCGTATTGCAGGGAGGGCGCCACCACGAAGGTATGATCAGTGGTACCGATGATGGTTTGATATAAGGTTTGCCAATACAACGAGCGCTGGACGGCATCGTAAGTATTGCGGCCGTATACGGCCTCCGTGCGGTGCCAGGCCGCCGACAACATATTGCCGATCTGCTGGTACGGTTTGCCCCCCAAGCCTTCGTAGCCCATTTTGCCCCAAACTTCCACCCGGTCGTTTTTCTGATCTACAGAAAACAGCCCGGAAATGCCTTCGATAGGGCGAATCTGGCCGCTTTGCCGACGGTCGGTCAGCGCCTGTACGTTGAATTGGCCACAGGCTTTCGGGCCTTCGTAAAACACGCGGTACAGGCCGTTGAGTTGGTGCCGGTTGGGTGCGTCGTAGAAATTGTCGTTGTTCATGTCCCATTCGTTTTCCACAAAACTGCCGTGCAGCAACAAGCCGTTTGATACGCGGCCTTTGCCTTTTTTATTCAAATGCAGGTTCAGTTCGCCACGTCCTTCGGTGGAGGTAAACAGGTTGACGAACAGTGGTTTGTCCGAATGGGGCTTTACGATATCGGCGTTGATCTGGCCGGCGATGCCGGCAAATCCGTTTTTCACCGTGCTGGCGCCTTTGGCCAACTGGATGCCGTCGAGCCAGGTGCCGGGGATGTATTCGAACGCAAAGGGCGTGGCGATGCCGCCCATGGTGGGCCGGTTCTCGACCATAAACTGGCTGTAAATACCGCGCAGGCCGAGCATCTGGATTTCCTTAACGCCGGTGAGCGCGTTGGCATAGCTCACATCGGCGGCGCCATTGGTTTCAAAACTTTCCGACAGGTTGCAGCAGGGCGCTTTGCGGAGTTCGTTTCGTTGAATACTTTCTACGTTCCGGGTTTCGATAGTAGAGACCCGGTTATCGAAACCGTGTGCCGCTACGGTCACTTCCTGTAGTGTTACGACGCCCCGAACTTCCACCCAAAGACTGTCTTCTTGCGGTAATACACTGACCTGTGCCGGATCGTATCCTACGTATTTGATAAGTAAAACGGCTTCCCGGTCACGCCTGGGCAACCAAAACCGCCCAAGGGTATCAGTAATAGCGCCTTGTTTGGTATCGGCCCACTGCACTGTAGCGCCGATAAGCAGTTCTTCTTTTTCGTTGGTGACTATGCCGTAAACGGTCTTGGAGGCGGTTGGTTGTTGCGCCGATAAAAACAGCGGGGACAGGAATAATACGATTAATAATATATGGTATTTCATTGCTTTTGCTTTGCGCAGAACATTTTGTTCTGCCGCTGTTAAATAAATTTTCAATAAATACAAAACCCCTCTGGAGGACATACCCCCGGAGAGAAACATTGAAAATCAGCAATCTAGCAACGAAAAAGTTCGTGGCGCAGGCATATCGCGCGGCCGGAAAGGGGAGGAGGCGGCGCCGGCGGCGCTTTATTATTCACGGTGGCCTGGCAAATTGCCGGGCGGTACAATTTCAGGTATTCCGGGAATTCATCGGCCCAAACAGGGAAATCGAAGGATTTGTCCAGCGGCTGAACCACCAGATATTCCGTTTTTAATTGGAATACCTTGACGGTTTTTTTGGTGCAATTGTGCTGATTCTGGTCTTGAGCGCCGTCTTTTGAACAACAGGAAGGCAAGTCCTTACTGCAACAAGCGCCCTCCTTCGGCATCATTTCGCCGGCGGCACACGCATCGGCGGCTTCTTTAAAAATCGAATAGGTGCTTTCCCCGACACAGTAGCAATAAATCTGATGTACACTGATCCCAACGGTAGCGCTCAGCAGCGCTGCCACCCATAGCCAAACGATCGATGTTTTTACACGAGCAGACAAAATGGTGCGAAAATAGCCGGGTTAAAATGCGAACAACAAAACCTGTTTTCGACAACAAAGGTACGATGCGCAGGGTTTTTTCACAAAAAAACTTTGCAGGCAAACCCGGCGATCCGGTTCGTTTCAATCACCGCCCTTTCCTGGTGACATCTTAAAAAAACGCCCGGACTTTACCGGGCGTTATCAGGATGCTCTCATGAAAATTATTCTATTCATTTATGATGATGTGGGGCGAATTTTTAATTCGCCCGTAGATCAGGCGAATTTTTAACTCGCCCGTAGATCAGGCGAATTACAAATTCGCCCCACATCAGGATGCGTTACTTCGTCTGTATCATCTTCTTCACCGCACTATCGGTCGGTGTTTCCACTTTGTAGTACAACATACCGGTAGTGTTCATCAGCGCTTTGTCCAACGTAAAGGCGTTGTGGCCTTTGCCGAAGTCGCCCGTTTGACCGAA
>CAUJEY010000156.1 GCA_963169325.1 Bacteroidota bacterium | reverse complement strand
TCGTGTGCAACCTGATTGTCCCCGGAATTTTCGGGCGGTTTGGGCGGCGGTGATTGCCTGGCAATTCTTTCTCAACCAAAAACAGTCTGCCGCAGATACCGAACTGGCCCAGATTTCCCGCGCCTACGTACCGGTGGAGGTCACGCCGGTTCAGATGGAAACCCTCGCCGACCAACTGGAAGCCAACGGTATTTTTCTGCCGGCCAAAGAGATGTTCGTTATTTCCGAAACCCAGGGCCGCGTGGTGGGGATACACAAAAACAAAGGCGAATGGGTGAACGAAGGCGACCTGATTGCCAAGGTGGATGACGAATTGCTGCGCACCGAACTGGAAGCCACCCAGGCCAATATTGCCAAACTCAGAAAAGACAAAGAGCGCGTCGGCAACCTGATTGAAGGCGAGGCACTGGCTAAAAATAAAATCGAAGACATCGAACTGGGCCTTATGGCGGCCGAAGCCCGGGAAAAAGCCCTGAAAAAACAAATCGCCAACACCAGTATCCGGGCCACGATGACCGGCACGCTGGGGTACCGTTTTATTGAACGCGGCACCGTGATCGGCCCCGGCATCCAGGTGGCGCAAATCACCAACCTGGAAAAATTATTCCTCATGGTGAAGGTAACTGAACGCGACGTGCTACACGTGCGCAAGGGCCAAAACGTAAGCGTCGGCGCCGACGTATACCCCAACCGGCTCATACCTGGTAAAGTGACCAACATCGGCCTGCGCGCCGACAATGCCTTCAACTACGACGTTGAAATAGAAGTCGTCAATCCCAAAAATGCGCCGATGCGCGCCGGCATGCACGCCAAAGCGATCTTTACCTTCGACGCCAAACGTCAGGGCCTCGTATTGCCGCGCAAAGCCATTGCCGGCAGCCTGCAGGACGCCAGGGTGTACGTGGTAGCCGACACGGTGGCCCAGCTGCGCCCCGTCACGCTAGGCGGCACGTATGGCGACAAGGTGGAAGTGATGAGCGGCCTCAAGGAAGGCGAACGCGTTGTGGTCGCCGGGCAAATGAACCTGACGGACGGGACGAGGGTGGAAGTGGTGAAATAGCAGCCTGCACTACATTTTTCCCACTTTCCTCACCAAGCGCCCACCACTTGCATCCGTCACCGTCAGCCAGTAAAAACCCGGCGTCCAGGCAGCGGCATCCACATTGATCTGTTGCGCGCCGGCCGGCATGTTGCCCGACCATGGGGTGGCGACCCGGCGTCCGGTGCCGTCAAAAATTTCTATTAAAACATCCGTTCCGTTTCGTAGCGAAAAATCGACGGTCAGCCGGTTTGCAACGGGGTTGGGGTATACTTCCAATTCGCTCAACACCCCGCTGATTTCTTCGGCCGGCGTGGGGTTCAGGCCGCCAGGCAGGGGCACCTGTTGATCGAGATACAACCGGTATTGGCCGGGCACGAGCGGTACGGAAGTCGTTGTGTTGGCCACGTTTAGCGCGGCGCCGGTGTAGTATTCGTACCAGGTGCCGGTGTGCTGGAAATTGACGGAGGCGGTAGTGGCGGTGGTGCCCACGTTTGCCACCACGGCGGCATTCAGGCCTGTACCGTTCAGGTAGATGGTGCGCACCTGCCCGCTTCCGATATTTAATTGAAAATCAGTGGTTTCAAAAAGATCGTAGTTTTTACGCAATTGCAGCAGGGCGGCGGTCACGTCGTGCAGACGCCGGCGGTAGGGGTCGTTGTAAAAATCCCAGCGGATGGGTTTGGGGTCCACTCGGCAACTGGTGTTGATCGTGCCGTTCTGGCAAAAATTGATGGGATAATCGTAGCCCAGTTCGCCGAACTGCCAGAGCATTTTGGGGCCGGGTACGGTGTACAGCAGGTTGGCCACCATTTCGAGGCGGCGGCGGGTGATGACCGGCGTTTTGACGTCGTAGTTGGGGCTGGCCTGGCCGTTTATACGGCATTCGAAGGCGATGCGCTCTTCGTCATGGCTTTCCATGTAGCCGATCAGGTGCGGTACGGCCCAGCCGCGTTGTTGGTGGGAAATGCCGCTCAGGTTGGCATTGATACCGGCCGGAGTGCCCTTGGCGACGTCCTGGTAGGCGCCGTGCATGTTGCCCCAAAGCATCATGCCGTATTCGGCCAGTTCCTTTTCTTCGGTGTTCTCGGCAAAATGTTCGAGGATAACGTATGCGGTCGGGTCGATGGCCCACATAAAGTTGGCGTAATCCTTCCAGATGGCCACGCGGGAGGCGTCGTATTGTCCCCAGGCGCCCGTGTTGCCGAGGGTGTTTTTTTGGGTGAATCCTTTGGACAGGTCGAAGCGAAAACCGTCGACCCGGAATTCCGTCATCCAGTATTGGATACAATTTTTGACGTAGGCTTTGGTGGCGGCACTTTCATGGTTGAAATCCAGGAATACGTTGAAATCGTGTTTGGCCACGGGGTTGAGCCAGGGATTATCGGCGGCGGGGCGGTTGTTGGCGCCGTCCCAGTAGAGCTGGGCCAGCGGGCTGGTGCCGGAGGCTTGGTTGAACACCACGTCGAGGATGACGGCGATGCCACGTTGGTGACAGGCGTCGATGAGTTGTTTCAGGGCTTCGGCGGTGCCGTAGTATTTATCTAAAGCCTTATGATAAGCGGGGTTGTAGCCCCAGCTGATATTGCCGTCAAATTCATTTACGGGCATCAGTTCGATGGCCGTGATGCCGAGGTTTTGCAGGTAGTCCAGCGTATCAAGCAGTGTGAGGTAGTCGTGCCGGTCGAGGAAGTCGCGCAGCAGCAGTTCGTACACGACCAGGTCGGTTTTTTTGGGGCGGGTATAGTTGGCGGTTTGCCAATTGAAAGGTGTTTGGGCGGTTTGCAGCACCGATACGGCGCCGAAGGTTTTCCCGGTGGGGTAGGCCGGCAGGTTGGGGTAGGTAAACGGTGGGATGAAGGGGTCGTTACCGGGGTCGAGCACGAGGGTGCTGAGCGGGTCGGCGATTTTCATGGCGCCGTTCACCAGGTACTGGAAGCGATAGATTTCGCCGGCTTGCAGTCCGCCGATTTCGATCCACCAGGTATTGCCGTCGAGGCTGCGTTTCATTTGGTACGGGTCGGCTGGCGCCCAGTTGTTGAAATCGCCGATCACGTGTACCACCTGTTTGTTCGGCGCGTACAGCGACAGCCGGATGGTTTGATCGTCGATGTAATTGATGCCCAGTTCGGTACCGGCGGGCGGGTCTTGCTGTGCCACCGGGGTGGGCACAATATAGGTAAAACGCGCCGTGTCGTTTTCCGTAGCCGTACTGCCCACAAACTCAACGGTGTGTACGCCGGCGGTGGCGGTGATATTGGTTTCCAGTATTTTACCGGTGGCCGTGGATACCTGCTGACCATTGTCGAACAGGAGAAGATTGGCATTTACCGATGCTTCGGCTTTTACCGGGACCGGATTTCCCACGGCACTCAGAATGGTGCCGGCGGACGGGGTGGTGAAGATGGTTTGCAGGCCGACATTCTCCGGGTATACCGGGTAAAAAATATCCGATCCGTCGGAGGCCCGGCCGACGGTGCTGCCGCTCGTGTTGCGAAATACCATGGCCAGTTTGAGTACTGTTTCGCCGGGCGGGATATTGAAAAAGGACTGGATTTGGAATGTTTTTTTCCAAATATTCGGTCCGGCGCTGTTCATCTGCCCTTTGGAATCAGCGATTCCCCAGGTGGTGACCACGTATTTCCAGTCGGTCGGCGAGGTGCTTGCACTGGTAATGACGCCCATGTGTGCATATACGGGTGAAACGCCGGTCAAAGCGCCGTTTCCCTGCGTGGCATCGAAGGTGATGGTGACGGCGTCGGTTACGCTGGGGAAGGCCGGCGAGCAGGTGACTTGTGCCAGGAGTTGCAGCGGAAAAATAAAAACCAGGGGTAAAAGATTTTTCACCACGGAGGCACGGAGGCACGGAGGGCAGAACGGTAGCATACAAAGACGGTTTTGGTATAAAAAGAAAATCCTATTTCATCCGGGTGGTGGTGAAATAGGATAGGGTGTTTGTGGAGCAAATAACGGGCTTTATCCCTTACTCCCCAACATAAAAGGTGACTGATTTTGGCATAAATTATAAAGCATCCCGATTTACGCTTTTGAGGGGTGAATCTGTTTTACCTTTTCAGCCGCATTTATGAAGACAATTTACATCAAACTATTGCTTGTTGCCTTCGTTTGGGGCGGCACGTTTATCGCCACCCGTATCGCCGCGCAGCACCTGGAGCCCTTTGCGGGGGCGTTCCTGCGGTTTTTATTTGCCAGTATCGGGCTGCTGGCGCTGGTTTGGATGAAGAAAAAGTCGTTGCCTCGGCCGGATACCACCTTGCTCCGGTATTATATTATCCTGGCCCTGTCGGGGATTATTGCCTACAACTTTTTCTTTTTCAGCGCTTTAAAAATACTGCCGGCGAGCCGGGCGTCGCTGTTGGTGGCGCTGAACCCCGTGATGGTGCTTTTTGCCACGGCAATGGTATTTGGCGAAAAACTGCGCTGGACGCAGGTGGCGGGCGGGTTGCTGTCGCTGTTCGGTGCGGTGGTGGTCATCGCCCGGGGGGACCTGGCCCATATTTTTGATCATTTCGGCCTGGGCGAAGCGTTGGCGCTGGGTTGTCCGGCTACCTGGGCAGTGTACACCTTAGTGAGCCGCCAGATACCGGCGGGGCAAACACCCCTGATTACCACGACCTTCGTTTGTCTGATCGGTACCCTGGGCCTGCTGCCACTGGCCCTTTGGGAGGGGCTGCCGCTGGCGACTTTGCCCGCCTCCGTTTGGCTGGCCCTGGTTTATCTCGGATTGTTGGGCACGGTACTCGGCTTTGTTTGGTACGCCGAAGGCATTCAAACAATTGGAACCTCCCGCACGGCTATTTTTAACAACCTGGTGCCGGTATTCGGCGTGTTGTTTTCGGTGTTGTTTCTCCATGAAAGTATTCATTGGACGGTGGTGGCGGGCGGTGTGTTGGTGGTGGCCGGGGTAGCGAGTATAAATTTTTTTAGGGTTGTGTAATTTTCCCGGGTACAGGGATACTTATCTGAAAAAAATCCACACAACATGATTTTGCGAAAAAGAGTATCCGCTGTAAACCGCTTGTGCCGATTGTTGCGAGTGGCCGGTTATTCGTTAAAACCGGTAAAAGGATAATATGAATGCTGCCCGCATCTCCACATTGGAGCAAACCTTTACGCAGCAGATACAAGCCAACATCGGCATCATTCGCAAGGTGATTCAACTGTATGTGGATGATCCGGATGATCGCAGGGACCTCCAGCAGGAGATTCTGTACCAGGCTTGGCGTTCTTTTCCGTCGTTCAACGGGTTGTCGAAGTTTTCTACCTGGTTGTATAAGGTAAGTTTGAACACCGTGTTCACCTTCCGGCGTCGCGCTACCCGGGTGCCGACTGTGGCGCTTGGTCCGGCCCAGGATCACCTGCCGGCATCGGATGATCAGGGTTCCGGCAATGCCGAACGACTTTATGACGCAATTCGCCAGTTGGCCGAGGCGGAACGCGCCGTCATCATCCTGCATTTAGATGGTTATAGCAACGATGAAATTGCCGATATCGCCGGCCTGACAAAAAACAATGTGGCGGTAAAACTGCACCGCATAAAAAATGAATTAATCAACCGACTAAAGGGATAAGCCATGGATATTCAACAAGAATGGAACCGGCTCAATGAAAGCCGTTTTGCTGCCGGCGAACCGGCACGACTGGCCGTGGCAGATTTGATGCAGCACCCTAAAACCTCTCCGTTGATCGTGTTGCGCCGCAATGCCTGGATCAACATGGGTTTCGCAGTCGCTTTCCTGATATTGTTCGTGGCTCTATTCGTGTGGTACCCACATCCTTATATCCGAATCTGTCTGAGTGTGGTGATGCTCGCTTACTTGGCGGCTATACTGTTCACTGCGTATAAATTGCGCAACTTACCACCGTTGCCGGACATGGCCGGCGCCCTGCTGCCGGTCATGAAAGCCTATCACGATCAATTGCGCTCTTGGCTGGACTGGCAGGAAAAGGTGGCGTTGTTTATTTATCCGGTTTCTACGCTGGGCGGCGGGTTACTAGGTATATCTTCTGAAGGCAACCTGGATGAAGTATTGCAAAAGCCACCGGTGCTCTGGATTTTGGCGATAGCCGCCATTTTACTCACCCCGGCTGCACACTGGCTGGCCCGCTGGATGGGTAAAATTGCCTTCGGCAAATACCTGGATCAACTCAAGACAAATATCGACCTCCTGGAAAAATCAGAATAACGATGAAAAAAAGTCAAGTTTCCCAACTGCTCGCCGGCTTGTTCGTCGGCGCCGTCCTGGGTTGGAGCGGGGTTCAAATCGGCCGCTCACTTCACCTGGCTATCCCGGTAAGTACCCCTGCTGACAAAATAACCGGCGCCGCGATCATGTTATGCGCCGCCTGGTTTGCCCTCGCTTTTCACGAATTAGCGCATCTGGCCACGGGACTTTGGCAGGGATTCCGGTTTCATTTGTATGTGGCCGGTTTTTTAGGCGTACGCCGGCATCCTGAAACGGATCGTGTCCAATGGTATTTCAATACCGACCCCCGGCTGTTCGGTGGTGTGGCGGCGACGTTGCCCCGCGCCGAATCGCCCGACCTGACAATACGTTTTGCCCGTATGGTTATTGCCGGGCCGTTGAGCTCTCTTTTGCTTGCCCTGGCCGGTAGTTTTGGCGGGTGGCTGTTAACCGGATCGACGGTAACTGCATGGCGTTTTGTGGCCCTTTTTCTGCTGAGTACTGCTACCGTCTCTTTCTTTTTGTTTCTCGCCACCACGGTGCCAAGCCGTACAGGAATGTTTTTTACCGACAGGGCGCGTTACTTCCGATTGATTTCCGGGGGAAAAACAGCCGAGGTCGAACGCGCTATGCTGGAATTGATCGCATTTGTTCAATCGGGCAAACCGATGGAGCAGATGAACCTGGCCAATATTGAATTGGGGCGTCAGGACGCGACGTATGCTTGTTTTGCCGAATTCTATGCCTTTTTTCATTATTTGGCTACCGAAAAGCACGATGAGGCCCTGGCGGCTTCCGATCAAATGAGCCGGCTGCCGGAAGACATGCCCCCTGCCTTTCGCGCCGAATTTTTGAAAGAAGTATGTTTTGCTGCGGCTTTTCTGAAAAAGGATGCCGATGCGGCAAACGACTGGTGGAAAAAGATTGAAAAACAAGTAGCCAAACGGGAAGATATCCCTGTGTTGCGCCTGAAAGCGGCACTTTGCCGGGTAAACGGCGACCTTGCCGGGGCGCAACGGCTCGTATATCAAGCTTTGGCCAAATTGGAAAAAAAGCAGTTGCCACAAGGGAGCGCGCATCTGGAACAGCGGTTGTTGCGGGATTTGGCACGGGAGGGATTGGGTCATTGAGGGTCATTCGTCATGATGAGTCATTCGTCATTGAGCGTCATTTCGTCATTGAAAGTCATTAGGTCATTTCGTCATAATTGTAACTACCCTTAATGACTTAATGACGCCCAATGACGATCAATGACGAAATGACCCAATGACGCCCAATGACGCCCAATGACGAAATGACCTAATGACCCTCAATGACTCTAATTCAATGAAAACGGTTCCATCGGCGACACCTGGCCGCGAACAGATTCTTGTTTGGGAAGTTCGATCCGGATTATACCATGCGTTGAACTCACTTGCAGCTGATCTACATCGAGCATTTCCGGGTTGAATTCGAATTTTCGCTGAAACCCTTCCAGGCGAAATTCCCGATGCCAAATGCGCCGGCTTCCATACGGCTCATATCCGCCTGTTTCCGGCTCATACCGCACTTCAATACTGCGGTCCGTGGTAAAAAAACGGAGATCGTCGTGCGATATGCCGGGCGTAGCCATTTCGATGATAAAAGACTCCGGTGTTTCGTACAAACTGGTGGCCGGCATCAGGCTAATCTGTACCGGTAAGCGACGGCGCGCGGCTTTGTAGTTGTCCCGCGTAATAAAATCATCGAAATACATCGGTAATTCGGCCGGCAGGTGAAGGTTCTTTTGAGTAGGGAGCATGACAAATTTTTTTTCGTTCGTGAAAAAAGATTTTAGGCTGTAATCCTCTAATCAAACAGCGTTCCAAGCAACTTAGTTCGTTTTGTTGCCGCCATTTTGGCTGTTAAATTCAACCTAGGATGCCAAATTGACATTTACTTTCCAATTTTAAACACCATTCCTCCGGTTACCCGCAAAATGCGGCCGGTATTGCGCCCGCCGAAGATATAGCCGGTACTGAGGTAAAACCCGCTTTTGCCGTTTTCCGAATAGTATACGGTACCGCCGGCCTGGGTGTACGACACGCCGAAGGATTGGGGCAAGTCCGCCACTTCCGGTACATAGTCGGCGCCGCCGCGGGTATATTGGCCTTCTACCCAGGCATCCAGGTAATATCGCGCGGTCGGAAACCCGATCTTGAATAACGCCGTGGCAAAATTAGAGGGCTGCACGGGCTGGTAATCCGGTCGCGTCTTGCGCACGGCGGCGATGTCGGCTTCGCGAAGGCGGTCGAAGCGCCAGTTGTACCCGCCGGTGAGGTTGAGAAATATGCCAAGGGGTGTTTCCCATTGTATAATAAGCCGCAACGGCGCGATCAGAGCCTTTTGGCCCAGGGCGCCCGTGGCCGTTGGTTCGTAGTTGGCCAGGGGAAATCCAAGCCCGGAACCCAGCAGGAGCCCTAATTTTCCGGCGCCGCCCATTTCGCGATACAGCGGCCGGTATTTGACCAAAAGGGCGCCGTCTTGCAGGCCATTTTTAGTTGAGGTAAACACGTACGCGCCGGTAGCCACCAGGTCGATTTTTTCGCTTAAACCGTATTCTGCGAAAAGACTGAGCATATTGCCCTTGTACCCCACATCGTACACCTGCCCCCCGGCGCCATCGAAACGTTTGGCGGAGTTGATGGAAAAGGAGGGCGCCAGGTCGAGTACGCCTTTGCCTTTGAGGTAGCCGTCGAGGGGGCCCTGGGCGAGTAGGGGAAAAGACAACAATAAAAGCCAAAAAGTACCTTGCATGATTTAACTAAAAATCTCCTTTTCCACGATCTCACACAAAATATGTCCGATCAGGATATGCGATTCCTGGATGCGGGGGGTATCGCCGGAAGGAACATTCAACAACACCGCGCAAAGCCCGGTCATACGCCCGCCCGTTTCGCCGGTCAGCCCGATGACCGCCATGCCTTGCGCGCGGGCCTTTTCTATGGCGTTCAAAATACTAACGGAGTTGCCGGAAGTGCTGATCGCTACCAGTACATCGCCGGGGCGGCCGGCGGCTTCCACCATCCGGGCAAACACGTGGTCGTAACCATAGTCATTGGCTACGGCGGTCATGTAGGAGGAGTTGACGTGCAGCGCTTCGGCGTACAGCGGCGGCCGGTCGGTATAAAAACGCCCCGACAGCTCGGCAGCGATATGCTGGGCATCTGCCGCGCTGCCGCCATTGCCGCAAAAGAGCGCCTTACCGCCCTGGCGAAAGGTGTTGGTCAGTAATAGGGCAGCCTGTTCTATTTTTTCCAAAAACCCGGCATCCGCCAAAACGGCTTGTTTTGTGGCAATGCTTGCACGGATTGATTTTTCTATGATCTCGTTCATTTACCGAATTTTATAAAAACAGGAACCGGCGCTACGACCGTTCAAACAGCGACTTCAACGCCGCGCGCAAGCGGTTGTTCCAACGTTCCATATCCACCACCATCGCGCCGCGGTCATCGAGGGGCAAAGTTCCGTGCTTTTTTTGCAAATGAAGGTAGTGATCCAGACAAACGCGCGTAATACTGACTAAAAAATGAATGGTTTGCAGCGCGGTTTCCACCCGGCGCCGGGGATAGGGTGTTTGCCGGAAGGCGCAGGTAGTATCGGCCACCTGCCGTTCAAAGCGGTTCCGGAGTTGCATCAGGTCGTTTTGTTCAGTCAAAACAGTTGCCAGCGTAGTGATGCCGCTTTGCCGGTCGAACCACAGGTCGAAAATATCGTCGCAGAGCTGGATCAGGGCGCCAAATTCGAACAATGCCCGTTGCTCCGGTGCGGAAAGACGGTGCTGCAGTAAACGCCGGAACAATAATACCGAGTAACCACCTTTTTCAGCGGTCAGGCGTTGCAACTCCTCCGCGGGAACGGCCTGGCCGGTTCGCTGCCGCCCGGCGGTTTCCAGGTTAAATACGCGGTGCAGAAATTGTTTAAATTCAGCCAGGTCATCCGGCGGAAGCGCCTGGTAAATCGACTGCAACAAATGAAGCGCCACACCGCTGGCATCGGCCGCCTGGCCATATTGTTCGGGATTATCCTGCCAGGATTCCCCGGAACGGCTGCGAAACGTATCTGCCAGATCATCGAAAAAACAAGCCAGTGCGGCGAGGCGGTTAAACTGCCGTTGCTCATTCAGGCCGGCAGGATACTCCCGCAGGATGCCGAAAATGGCTGCGAGGTACGTCGTTCCATAGAAATAGTGTTTCCAACGGCGTATTTCTTTGACATTGAGTTGTTGGGAGGGCGGGAGTTGCAGATCGGATAATGCCCGGCGCCTGAAATACATCGCTGCCCGGGCAAACACCACGACCAAGCGGAAACCGCCCCGGCATAAGAAGTACCAACGGAAAATCTTATGTAATTTTCTTCCCACCCGGCAAACTTTGAATCATCAAAACAACGCCAAAACTGATGATGGAGATCAGGCCGATTAAAATCGGGATAGACTTGGCTGCATGTGCCGTATTGTACCAAAACCCGCACTGCGCCCACCAATCCATTACGAATACGTGCGCCAGGTAAATGCCAAAACTGGCTGCGGCAAATTGCTTTTCCACATCGAGCAAGCGGTGGTGGTTCCAGCCATGGCGCGCCAGTAGCAGCCAGCCGGCCGCCGCGAGCGTGACGTTGGGTGTCAGATAGTCGTAGAAAAAAGGCTGGAATATACCCTTTGCCGAACTGTGCCAATAACCGCCCACGGCAGTGGCGACAGTGCCGGAAACAATCAGTGCCCACGCCAGCCCCACCACTTGCCGACGCGAAAACCGCCACGGCGAAATACCCGGAACCGGCGGTGTTTCGCCCGCCGTAACTTTATTTCCCAGGTAGTAGCCCAACACAAAATGTCCCATCTGATTGGTGAACAATTCGAAGTACAGCCCGATTCTGATGCCGAAGAAGACGGCTAAGATTTTATACACCCAGGTACCCAGGGCGCAAATGGCAAAAAAATACAAAAAATCGCGCTCCTGCGCCTGCCGTACCCAAGGGCGCATGATGGGATAAACAAGATAAAGGCCGAGAATCAGGTAGATAAACCAAAGGTGGTAATGCACCGGGCCTTCCACCAGTCGAATGAGTGCCTCCGGCAAGGTGGCGGGCTTATTGTTGGCAATATGCCCGTAAAGCAAATAAGCCGGCATCCAGGCGAGCGCCGGTATGAGCACGCGGGTAAACCGTTTTTTTAAAAATGAGCCGGTCGGGTAGTCCTTTCCCAGCAACAAAAAACCGCTCAGCATCACAAACAGGTTGACCGACGGGCGCCCCAACGCGTCCCACCAGTTGCCGGCCCACCAGTGCCAGGTATTCAAATCAGGATATTGGTGCGCAACCGGCGCTGAAACGTGTATGGTTATTACCAGTATCGTGGCGAGGTTGCGAAGACGGTCAGCCCAGAAAAGCGATTGCATTTTTTAAATGTGGGCAATGTGTTTTAAATGTGGTCAATGTGGTCAATGTGGGTTAATGTGGTCAATGTGGGTCAATGTGGTCAATGTGGTCAATGTGGTCAATGTGGTTAATGTGAGTCAATGTGGTGAATGTGGCGCAATAACCCACTGAGCACTGCAAACTGACCACTTTTTTTTCAAACCTTCAAACCAGTAACCTTCAAACCCCCAAACCTCTAAACCCCCAAACCTCCAAACCCCCAAACCCCCAACCCCCCAAACCTCCAAACCCCTAAACCCTCTCCAACAACTTACCCGCTTTTTCCAGCAAATCCGCCGTTTTGGCAAAACAAAACCGGATTACTTTTTCGTCCTGCTCGTTGGAATAAAAGGCGGACACAGGAATTGCCGCGACCCCGAATTCCGTGGTGAGGCGTTTGCAAAAATCCAGATCAGGTTCGTCGCTGATGGCGGAGTAGTCGTACAGTTGGAAATAAGTGCCGGCGCCGGGGAGCGCCTTAAAACGGGTGCCGGCCATTGCCTGGCGGAAAAAATCGCGCTTTTGCTGATAAAATCCGGGCAAGCCCAGGTACTCGGCCGGGTCGGCCATAAAATCGGCAAAAGCGGCCTGCATGGGGTGATTGGCAGAAAAAACATTGAACTGGTGTACTTTTCTGAACTCGCGGGTAAGTGCCGGCGGTGCGATACAATAGCCGGTTTTCCAGCCGGTATTGTGGTAGGTTTTTCCAAAAGAGTACACGCAGAGGCTGCGCTCGTACAAATCGGGATACCGCAACACCGAAGCGTGCGGCTCGCCGTCGTAAATGAGGTGCTCGTACACTTCGTCGCTCATCACAAGCACGCCGGTATTTTTCAATAATTGCGACAGAGCCAGCATATCGGCTTCCCGCAAGATAGTGCCGGTTGGGTTGTTGGGCGTATTAATACAAATCATGCGCGTACGCGGAGTGAGCAGCCGGCCCACGGCGAGCCAGTCGATGCGGTAATCCGGCGCCGAAAGCGCGTAAGGGACCGCTATGCCGCCCACCGTTTCCACCGAGGGTCGGTACGAATCGTAACACGGTTCAATGAGGATGACTTCTTCCCCCGGGTGTACAAAAGCGGCGATCGCGCAAAAAATCCCTTGTGTGCCCCCGGCAGTCACCGTAATCTCCGTATCCGGATCGGGCGCATATCCATACAGCCGTTCCATTTTTTCAGCAATTCGCTCGCGCAAAACCGGCAACCCGGGCATGGGTGCGTACTGGTTGGCGCCCTTTTGCATGTGTTCATACACCAAACGTTGCAGCCGTTCGGACGGATCGTAATTTGGAAATCCCTGCGAGAGGTTGATGGCCCCCATTTGGTTAGCCAGACCCGACATGACCGTAAAAATGGTGGTGCCGACGTTCGGGAGCTTGGATTTGATTGTCATTGGTAGGAACATAAGGCCCGCGCTACCGGTTCCGAATAATCTTCTTTATCCGGTCGAGGTCGCGTTTGTCGTCGCGGGCTTTGATGGTTTCGCGTTTGTCGAAGGACTTTTTGCCGGAGGCTAATTGGATGATCATTTTGACGAACCCGCGTTCGCTGAGGAAGAGTTTATACGGAATAATGGTAAACCCTTTTTCTCGTACGCGCCGGTCGAGTTTTTTCAATTCGGTTTTGCGCAGCAAGAGTTTGCGGTTGCGGCGGGGTTCGTGGTTGTTACTGGTGCCGTATTCGTACTCGGCGATGTACATGTTTCGTACCCACATTTCACCGTTTTCAAATATGCAGTAAGCGTCGTTGATATTGGTATTGCCGGCACGAATACTTTTTATTTCAGTACCGGTGAGGGCGATGCCCGCCTCGTACTGTTGCTCAAAATGATATTCGAACGCCGCACGGCGATTGGTGATATCTACTTTAGACGATTTTGAGGATGTTTTAGCCATAGCGAAAAGGTGGACAAAGGTAGTCGAATGATGGCTTAAAAACCAAAAGCAAACGGGAAGTTCCGTTGCCGGCAAGTTTTTACCTTCGCCAAAAAACAACGGGTTATGAAAATTATCTATTGGACGCTTGCCGTGTTATTTGCATTGTTTGCCCTGGTACAGTATAACGATCCCGATCCGGTACAATGGATATTGCTGTACAGCGGACCGGCTGTATTTTATGCCATGGCCGCCCTGGGCCGGCAATATCGCCCTTTAATTTGGATTTGGCTGGCCATTTCCCTCGTATGGGCACTGACTTACGTGCCGGATTTCTGGCATTGGTTTCAACTGGGCATGCCCTCCATCGTGGAAACGATGAAAGCCGACAAACCTTATGTGGAACTGACCCGCGAGTTTCTCGGCCTGGTCATTGCCGCGATGGGATGCGGGTGGCTGCTTGTGGGGAAAAGGGTTGCTGGTTTGAAGGTTACTGGTTAGAGGGTTGCTGGTTAGAGGGTTGCTGGTTTGAAAGTTACTCGTTGGAGGGTTGCGGGTTAGAAGGTTGCGGGCCAATGGGTTGCGGGTGAATGTGACGCTATTTTATGTCATATTAAATTTCAAAAAATATATTCATTTTACGCTGTAGCTATGTGGCACAGTGGATTTTAAACGATGTTTGTCAAAAAAACGATGGAACTCCAGTCTAACCCGCAACTCGAGCTCGCCTTCGATTTCGTCAGTTATACCAACAAAAATATTTTCCTGACGGGTAAGGCGGGTACCGGCAAAACCACCTTTTTACAGCGGATAAAAACCGAGCCCGTCAAACGTATGGCCGTGGTAGCGCCCACGGGCGTGGCTGCCATCAATGCCGGGGGCATGACGATTCATTCGTTTTTTCAGTTGCCGTTTGGGCCCTATTTGCCGGGCAACAGCCGGGATGCCGCCCGGCAGCGGAAATTCTCCCGCGAAAAAATCCGCCTGATCCAAAGTCTGGACCTGCTCGTTATCGACGAGATCAGCATGGTGCGTGCCGACCTGCTCGATGGCATTGACGATGTGCTGCGGCGCTACAAAAATCATTACCAACCCTTCGGCGGGGTACAACTGCTGATGATCGGCGACCTGCATCAGCTGCCGCCCGTGGTCAAGGAGGAGGAATGGGGAATGTTAAGGTCTTATTACCAAACCCCGTATTTTTTCAGTAGTCAGGCTCTGCAACAGACCCAGCCGGTCGTGATCGAGCTGAAACATATTTACCGGCAGTCGGACAGTACGTTTATCGAACTGCTCAACAAAGTGCGCGACAACAAAATGGATGCCGATGTGCTGGAGACGCTGAACAGCCGGTACGTCGCGGGTTTTCAGCCGGGGGAGGAGGAAGGGTATATCACACTCACTACCCACAATGCCTCGGCACACGAGATTAATGCCCAGAAATTGGCCGACACGCCGGGAGATTTGTTGCGGTTCAGTGCAAAAATAACGGGTGATTTTCCAACGCATGCTTATCCGACCGATGAGACACTCGAACTAAAAACGGGGGCACAGGTTATGTTCGTCAAAAACGATATATCGCCTGAAAAGCGCTTTTTCAACGGCAAAATCGGCAAAATCACCAAAATCCAGGGCGATACCATTTATGTAAAATGTCCTGGTGAAGCGGAATCCATCACCGTTGTGCCGCTGGAGTGGGAGAACGTAAAATACACCCTGAACGAACAGACCAAGGAAGTGAAGGAAGAGGTGCAGGGCACTTTTACCCAATATCCGCTCAAATTGGCCTGGGCCATCACCATCCACAAGAGCCAGGGCCTCACATTCGAGCGCGTAATTTTGGACGCGCAGGCGGCTTTCGCGCACGGCCAGGTGTACGTGGCACTGAGTCGTTGCAAAAGTTTTGAGGGAATTGTACTGCGGTCCAAAATTGCCTATTCCAGCGTCCGTACCGATTTGACAGTCAAAAATTACAGCGAGGAAGCGGAAAAAAACGCGCCCGATGAGACAAAACTGGAACAGTCGAAAATCGCCTTTCAGCAGTCGCTGATCCTGGAGATGTTTGATTTCAGCGCGTTGAAAAAAGGTTTTGAGCAGATGCACCGCGTGTTTTTGGAACATGAAAGCGCGTTGCTCCCGGGCGCCTACGGTCCTATTGCGGCCCTCGGCACGCAGGCCGGTGCGCAGATTTTTTCGATAGCCGATAAATTCAGGCTCCAACTTCAGGGCTATTTTCAACAAGGCGGCCTGCCGGAGGCAAACGAAGAGTTACAGGCCCGGATCGGAAAAGCGAGCGTATGGTTTGCCGAAAAATTAGGCGCCGAACTGTTGCCTGCGGCAAAAAACATCCAGATCATTACAGACAATAAATCCGTGCTCAAAACGGCCACAGACGCTTTGAGCAACCTGCAAAAGGAAATGTTTGTCAAAAACGCCTGCTTCGTCGCCGCTCAAACGACATTTTCGACACTTGTTTATCTGCGCACGAAAGCAAACGCAGAAATGGATTTCCAGGCAGTGCAAAATACGCCCGCGCCCACTGCCGGATTTGCCGGCGCCCCCCGCGACATCCCACACCCGGAGCTCTTTTCCCGGCTGCTCAAATGGCGCGCGGAATACGCCGAATTGCACAACACGGAACTTTACGAGGTGCTGCTCACCAAATCGCTGACGGAAATCGTGCGTGATTTACCGGCGAACTTTGCTGAATTGAAAAAAATAAAAGGTATCGGCAAGGGCAAAAGCAAACAGTTCGGTGCGGAAATCATCGCCATGGTGCAGGAATACTGCGCATCCAAAAATATTCAAATTGACCCGATGGACTTTCCCGATCCCGAGCCAAAAGCCCCAAAACCGGATACCAAAGCCCTGAGCTACGACCTGTTCAGGGCCGGAAAAAATATAGATGAAATCGCCGCTGAGCGCGGTTTTGTGCGCAGCACGATAGAAGGGCACCTGGCCCATTATATCGGCTTGGGCGAATTGGATATTTTCGAAGTGATGAACGAAGCCGACGTCCGCAAGATTGAAACCTTTTTTACAGAAAACAACACCACTGCCAGCGCAGAAGCCAAGGCACACTTCGGCGAGGCGTATTCGTATGGGGAAATCAAAATGGTGTTGATGTGGATGGCGAGAAACTGATTTACGATTTTGGATTTACGATTTACGATTGGGGGTTTGTGGGTAATGAAAATAGTGTGGTTTCTAATGGACGTCGTAAATCGTAAATCGTAAATCGTAAATCGTAAATCGTAAATCGTAAATCGTAAATCGTAAATCGTAAATCGTAAATCGTAAATCGTAAATCCCTACTGCCTTCCCACCATATCTTCCGGCCGCACCCACGCATCGAACTCTTCTGCGGTAAGGTATCCGAGTTTCACCGCTGTTTCTTTCAGGGTGCTGCCTTCGCGGTGTGCGGTTTGTGCGATTTCTGCGGCTTTGTAATAACCGATTTTGGTATTCAATGCCGTCACCAGCATGAGCGAGTTATCCACGTGTTTTTTGATATTTTCCCGGATGGGTTCGATCCCCGCGGCGCACTTGTCGTTAAACGACACGCAGGCTTCGCCGATCAGGCGGGCCGAGTGCAGGAAATTATAGATCATCACGGGTTTGAATACGTTCAGTTCGAAGTGGCCCGTGGCGCCGCCGATATTGATGGCTACGTCGTTGCCCATTACCTGGGCGGCTACCATGGAAAGTGCTTCGCATTGAGTGGGGTTCACTTTGCCCGGCATGATAGAAGAACCGGGCTCATTGTCGGGGATGTGTATTTCGCCGATGCCGGAGCGCGGGCCGGAGGATAGCATGCGGATATCATTGGCGATTTTCATCAGGCTCACGGCCGCTGTTTTCAGGGCGCCGTGGCTTTCCACAATGCCGTCGTGGGCGGCCAGAGCCTCAAATTTATTCGGCGCGGTCACGAATGGTAGTCCGGTAAGTGTGGCAATATGCCGGGCTACGTTTTCGGAGTAGCCAGGTGGCGTGTTGATACCCGTGCCGACTGCCGTGCCGCCGAGGGCCAGCTCGCTCAGGTGTTCCAGGGAGTTTCGAATGGCGCGCAGGGCGTGGTTGAGTTGGGCGACGTAGCCGCTAAACTCCTGCCCCAGCGTAAGCGGCGTGGCATCCATGAAGTGTGTGCGGCCGATCTTCACCACATCCATGAAGGCTTCCGATTTGGCTTTCAGCGTGTCGCGCAGTTTTTCGATACCCGGAATGGTTACTTCCACCAGCATTTTGTAAGCGGCAATATGCATGGCCGTAGGGAAGGTGTCGTTGGACGACTGCGATTTGTTGACATCGTCGTTGGGATGCACGAACTTTTGCTCGTCGGTCAGCTGGCCGCCGTTGAGTACGTGGGCACGGTAAGCGATCACTTCGTTGGCGTTCATGTTGCTCTGGGTGCCCGAGCCGGTTTGCCATACCACCAGCGGAAACTGATCGTCTAAAGCGCCTTCCAGAATTTCGTCGCAAACCCGGCCGATCAAATCGCACTTTTCTGCAGGCAAAACGCCCGCTTCCAGGTTGGTGAGGGCTGCTGCTTTTTTCAGATAGGCGAAGGCCCGGATGATCTCGATGGGCATCCGGTTGGTATCGCGGGCGATTTTAAAATTCTCGATCGAGCGTTGTGTTTGGGCGCCCCAGTAAACATGAGCGGGCACCTGCACTTTGCCCATGGTGTCTTTTTCGATGCGGTATTCCATGATGAATGTGTTTTAAATGTTGGTCATTAGGTCATTAGAGTCATTGAGTCATTGAGTCATTGAGTTGGGGGGCAAAATTATTTCGAAAGGGCTGGAGTTTCAGCAATATTGGAAATTTAGTTGCAACTATTTAGCAGATCGTGATCCTCCGGCGGCACATAGCGCCCGGTTTGTTAAGCAAACTAATTTTGCTTATTTTTGCAAAAACTTTAGCGTTTCATGCTTGCAACTGCAATCGCTGAATTTCCAGCGGCAAAAAAAAATTCCTGGGAAAATTTCCAGAAAAAATACCTCGTTTTTTAATGATCCGAATTTTTATTTCCGACGATCACGTCATGTTTGCCGAAGGGCTTGAGAGTATGCTCACCGGCGAACCGGATTTTGAATTGTGCGGCCGGGCCGGCAACGCAGCCGACACCTTGAAACAGGTGCCGGTGATAAAACCGGATGTCCTGCTGCTTGATATTAACCTGCCCGACCAGTCGGGCCTCGAAGTGTGCAGCCTGCTCCGGAAAAGCTGCCCGGATGTCAAGATACTAGCCCTTTCAATGCACAACGATGAAAGTTTCATCAGCGCCATGCTCACCCATGGCGCCCAGGGCTATGTGCTGAAAAATACTGGCAAAGCCGAATTGTGCACGGCTATCCGCACCCTGGATGCGGGGAAAACGTACTTCAGCAAAGAAGTAACCGACACAATGATGCAAAGCCTGATGCGCGAACGCAAGGCCGGCACCACCCGGGAGGCGCCAAAAATCAGCCGGCGGGAACGTGAAGTACTAAAACTGATCATGGACGAACGCACGACCCAGGAAATCGCATCGCAGTTATTTTTATCGGAAAAAACGGTAGAAAGTCACCGGGCGGCGCTGTTGGCCAAATTAGGCGCCCGAAATACGGCCGGCCTGGTAAAAGCGGCCATGCATTGGAATATCCTGAACGAATGATTAACCCCTGATAACCTGATACCAATTTCGCTGACAAACACTTGAACATACCATCTCACCATCGCAATATTCTGCCACTGTTCCGGATAGCGGCGTTATTTTTCTTGTTGGCACGCCCCGTATTGCTGCCCGCCCAGGCGGGATTTGAAGATAAACTCAGTTTTGAACAAATTCAGGAACTGCTCACCAAGGGCATCGAAGACCGCAACGTGCGGATGCAGGGACTGGGTTGGTATAAATGGGCCATTTACCGGGAAAATGAAACGGGGAACCGCGATTCGGCTTTTCAATACCTGGGGCGCAGTGTCGAACTTTTTATCGAAGCTAATGATACTCTGGCTTACCATCGCGCCCGGGCCGAACTAGCCGCCCGCATGGCCGAACGCGGCATGGTGAGCGATGCTTTTAAAATCCAGGAAGAAGCCCTATACTATTTCAGGAGTACCGGAAACCGGCGACTGGAGACCTTGGTGTTGGCGCAAATGGGTCGGTTGTACCAAAGTATCGGCGATACGGCGAAAGCCTCTTTGCTGAAAAGGGAATTCCGGGAGAAAAGCCGCCTGCTAAACGATACGCTCCTCCTCATTAATGTGTTCATCGATGAAGTGGCTGACCTGCAAGGTAACGGCCAATACCTCGACGCCATTCCACTGGCGTTCCGGGTACTCGATCTCTCCGAAAAAGCCGGCTATTCGGAATTCATCACCTGGGCGGAATATCAGATCGGATACCTGAACGAGATTACGCAGGATTACCTGATGGCAATGCGTTTTCTGGATCGCGCTGAACGGTCCAACTCGCTTTCCGACGATGCCAGGCGGCATAAAATTTACCAGCATAAGGCATCGGTGTACGCCAAACTCGACAGTTTGCCGCAGGCGCTGAATTACGCGCAGCGGGCCCTTGCCTTGGGCGACACCCTGCTGAATCGCTATCGTATCGTTACATCTAACCGCCTGGCGGTGCAATACGGCGAACGCGAGAAATCACGTTTGCTCGAAGCCATGACTCGCGAAAAGTCGGCGATTGAAATATCTATACGGCAACAACGCGAGTTCTTTTACGTCCTGCTACTGTTCTTCGGCGCTATCATCCTGGCGCTGATCTTTATGATCCGCGATTACCGGTACCGTTTGTACACCAGCAGAGTCATTTCACAACAAAACGAAATGATCAACCGGCAAACCATTCGTCAGCTGGAGGATTCGCTGAAAATCGAAACTATGCAAAGTATGCTGGAAGGCCAGGAAAGCGAGCGCCGGCGGGTAGCCCACGACCTGCATGATAGTCTGGGTGGTTTGTTGGCCGCTACTAAAATGCGTCTCGATAACCTGTCTGGGAAAATACCTGGATTAACGATCAGCGAGGAATTTGGCAAAATTAAAAACCTGCTCGACGATACGATTACCGAAACGCGGCAAATTGCCCGCAACCTGCAGCCGGGTACGCTCCACGAGTTTGGGTTGATGAAAGCCGTGCGCGATCTGATCGTCCGCGTTCAGGGTGAAGGAGGCCCGGCTATCGATTTTCAGCACTTCGGCGACTTCTCCGACCTGGACCATACGCTTGCCCTCAACGCCTATCGTATAGTACAGGAATTGCTGCAAAACAGCCTGAAACATGCCCAGGCAACCGAAATACTGGTGCAACTGACCCGTACCGATTTCGAACTCGCCCTGCTGGTAGAAGATAACGGAATCGGCTATGAGCCTGGCGTCACGCCAAAAGGCATGGGTACCGATAATGTCGCGCAACGGGTCCTGTTTTTAAAAGGCGAAATCAGTATTCAATCGGCGAAAGGACAGGGAACGAGCACCATGGTTACCGTGCCGGTGACCGTGCAAAAACCGGCATAGCCCACATTTCGCTAGTCTCCCCAGAAAATTCAGGGTTTTCCCTTATAAAAATGGGGGACTTATACGGATAGTTTCCCGGCCGGGATGCCCGTACATTTGCATTGGGCATCACAGAAACCGATTACACAGTATGCCTGATTCGTGATTACCCCCCATTTTTTTATTTTATCCTTAGAACCTTCAAAACTCGCTTCTATTTGTTCCGGCTAAAACCGGGACACCCCTTGAAGGACAATACTGCGGCAGTAATGCCGCCTTGTTTACACTCTTTTTGCAGCATCGCCTTAGAGCAGCAACACTATCCGGCGATGCAGGCGGACAAACACTATTATGGTATCTAGCGCCCGTTGTTCGAATGAGAACATCGGGCGCTGATCTTTTTGGGGTAATTACCTGAACTTCTTACTTTGCAGGCTGTTTTCAAGAGAAGGTTGCTGGTTTGAGGGTTTCAGGTTTGAATGTTCGAGGGTTTCTGGTTGGACCAGCAAAGTTCGAACCCTCGAACCTTCAAACCAGAAACCCTCAAACCAGCACCCTTTTTAATTTATTCATAAATCCAAATAAAATGGCATTTACACTTCCTGATTTATCCTACGCCCCAACAGCACTCGAACCACATATCGACGCGCGCACGATGGAAATCCATCACGACAAACACCATGCCGCGTACGTAAACAACCTTAATGCCGCCCTCCAGGGCACCGGGCACGAAGGCAAAAGCCTAGAAGAATTGATGGCGATAATTTCCAAACTTCCGGTAGCGGTGCGCAACAACGGCGGCGGCCACTGGAACCACTCTATGTTTTGGGAAATTATGGCTCCTAATGCCGGTGGTACGCCGGACGGTGACCTGGGCGCAGCAATTGATAAGGCCTTCGGGTCATTTGACGAGTTTAAAAAACAGTTTGCTGCTGCCGGCGCCACCCGCTTCGGATCGGGCTGGGCATGGCTCTGTGTAGGAGAAGACGGCGGATTGTTTATTACATCCACGGCGAATCAGGACAACCCGCTCATGGATCTGGCGGAGAAACCCGGACAGCCCATTCTAGGGCTCGATGTGTGGGAACACGCCTACTACCTGCACTATCAGAACCGCCGACCCGACTATATCTCCGCCTGGTGGAATGTAGTGAACTGGAAAGAGGTGGCAAAACGTTTTGCCGCAACCAAATAAATTACGTTTGAAGGTTTGAAGGTTTGGGGGTTTGAAGGTTCGAGGGTTTGAAGATTCGAAGGTTTGAAGGTTCGAGGGTTCGAGGGTTTCTGGTTGAACCAGTAACGTTTCGAACCCTCAAACCAGAAACCCTCAAACCAGGAACCTTCAAACCCCCAAACCTTCAACTATTCCGGCATCCGGGAATTAATCGCCATCAGAAATTCGCGTTTTGTCGCTTCATGGAGAAACTTGCCGGAATACTCCGCCGTGATGGTGCTCGCGCCGTGGTGTTCCACGCCGCGCGCCTGTACACACATGTGTTTGGCATCAATATACACGGCTACATCGTCGGTATGCAGGGTATGCCGCAGTTCATCGGCAATTTGTATCGTCAGGCGTTCCTGCACCTGGGGCCGCCGGGCATAATAATCCACGATCCGGTTTAACTTGGACAAGCCGATAACTTTTCCATTGGGGATATAAGCTACGTGCGCCACGCCGAAAATGGGCTGGAAGTGGTGTTCGCAGGTGCTTTGCAGCGGAATATTACGCTCTACGACCAACCGGCGGTATTGGTATTTGTTATCGAAAGTGGTTGCTTTCGGCTTATTGGCCGGGTTCAGGCCGCGAAATATCTCCTGTACGTACATTTTGGCCACCCGTTGAGGCGTTCCGCGCAGGCTGTCGTCGCTCAGGTCGAGCCCGAGTATTTCCATAATTTCGGCAAAATGATCCGTAATCCTGGCCATCTTTTCGGTGTCGGTCAGTTCGAATGCATGATCGTGCATGGGGGTGTCCGTTGCAGAAGAGGCATGTATATCGCCCAAATCATCGGAATCCCGAAAGGCCTCATGGTGGCCGTTGAACAAGAGGTTTGTCATCAGTAATGGAAGTGAATTACAGAAGGAACAGATACACTGAATTAAAAACAGTGTTATAACATCTACTGGCCATTACTGTTTATCTTTTACGTTTATTTTTACAGAAAAGATTAAACAATATTGCATTTCGACCCTTCTCTAAATCCGCAAAAACCACCTGAAATCCACCACGGGCAGCAGGTGCCACTGGGAGCCGAACGGATATTCGCCGAACGTGAGTTCGGCACCACCCAGAAGCATAAACCGTTTTCCGGTTTGCCAAATCAGGCAAAGGCTGCTCTCACTAAAAAAGTCGAGCCCACCCTTAGGAAAAAAATATGCATCAGAAGTGGCGAGGTAGCCGAATCGCCGGAAGAGCCGGCCTTCTACGGCCGCGCCTGCAATAAAGCCATAGCCCTTGTAGTACACCGCCGAGCGGGGAAAGACGATCGGCAAATCGATGGTGCTCCGTTCATCGGGCGGTGCGGAGTGTACCGAAAACTCAAACAGTCCCTTGCCGGTCAGGTGGTGCCCCTTCCGCAGTTCCATACTGATCAGCGCCCCGTTTTGAAAAGCGAACATCTCCGGCATATCAAACTCCGGCGACACAAACCCGCCGGCGCCTTCCATTTGTACTGTTCGCAACAGCGGCGAAACATAATTGACGCTGTGAAAACTGGACAAAGTGTAACGCGACGTTTCTATTTGTTTCCATTTCACCTCGATGTCGGGAGACAAAAAAATGAGTAGCGGATGAAAACCCAGTTCCACACGCGGGCTTATGGCATAACGCGACGTGTGCAAGAGCGAAAAGCCACCGCGGCGTACCGGTAGCGTGTACGCCGTATTGGAAAAAAAGTAGGGCGGCTCGGGTGGCAACGGTTTTTGGGCAAAGTACGTCGCCGCCGACAGCGTAAGGCCTGCGGCCACTCCCAAGCGACGTATCCAATTAAGATGCAGTATCTGGAACATCACGACGTTATTTTAATTCATTTTGGAATAATCCACAGGGCGGTGGCGGGACAGTGGTCGGATTCCGGCGCTTCCTGGCGCGCCTGGTGCGAACCGGGTACCCATTCCGAATTGGAGAACAGGTAGTCCAGCGTACTGTTCCAATCGCTGTTGATCTGGGCGTTGGTGAAGTATTTCTTTTCGTCGGCCTTGTAATCCGCAAGCGTAAGCGAAGGCAGGAATTCATCGAAGAGCGGATTCAGCCAGCTTATTTCCAGATCATAATTCGCACCTTCCAGGTGAAACGGATCATCGTCCGGACCGTGGTAACGATCGCCCGGGCAAGCTCTTTCCATGCAGTAGTCGGTGGAATCTGCGTTGGGCGGTACGAGGTTTAAATCCCCGCCGGCTATAAAACGCTTGCCCTTCCGGTCCAAATCCTGCAAGATGGAAACGAATTCATCCATTTGGCGTTGCTTGGTATCGTCGGTGGAGTTGGCGGCCAGGTGTGTACTCACCGCGTAGAGGTTGTCGGCGCCCGGTATGTTGACCCGGGCCACCATGACGTTTTCCCGGACATAAAAAAGCCGGGTTAGCGCATCGATGTCAGTCCGGAGCGGAAGTTGATACCGCTTTGTGTCATCCAGCGGCCAGGGCGAGAGGATTGCGTTGCCTTCGTCCATACGTCCAATGCCATCGCTGGGGATAAACTGCGATTTCCAGTTGGAAGCATACACGCCGTAGTTGAGGTACGTGTGGTCCAGCAGGTACTGCACTTGATCGATGTAAGCTGAACGTTTGGCATCGATATCAATTTCCTGAAGCAGTACGATATCCGGCTTGATAGCCTCAATACGCGCGGCGATTTGTTCCAACACGGGCAATACTTCATCGGCGCCGAGGATAACGCGGTCGCCGCAGGAGTCGCCGAACCATCCGATTTTGCCGCCGGCCCCAAAACGCATGTTCCAGGTCATTACCAACAACGTATTTCCCGGTACGGGCGCCTGTTTCTTCACGCCGGCCTCGTACAACTGACACGGCATTTCTTCATCGAAGGTTTCTACTACCGGTTCGCAGGCCGGCAAGGCCATAAGCAGGCTGAGAAGCCAAAGGGAACGTTTCATAACGCAGAAATTTAATCGTCATCCGACAAGGTATATTTCCGCTTCTCAGTCCTAAAGGTCATCACTCCACAGCCAGTTTGGAATGAGGATGGTCAGGGGGGGCCATGATAGAAATAGCCGGTGTGGTTTTGCGCGATCCTGCACAGGCCCCAATCCCGGTTCGGCCCAGGTACTTAAATTTTGAAAGTTTAGTAAACGTCGTATAAACCGAAGCGCCCGGTTCCGACGTTTTCATTCAAAACAATTCGCCGAAGATGAAACACCTTGCCTTTTTTACGCTCATATTGCTTATTTCCATGTCTTCTCAAGCCCAGGTGATGGGCAATTATGGAGAGCAAAACCAGAAACAGTATCAGAACGTGATGCCCAACGCCCAGTTTCGGGGCGTTCCGAAAAGCGCGAACCTGCGCAATGACAATGTGCTGGAAATATCTATAAACGCGCTATCAAACCAACGGGCCGACTCTTATACGGCTATTTTCAGCGTATTACAGGTGGGAAAAACCGCCGAAGAAACCAATTCGCTGCTCAACAACCGCCTGAACGGCTTTTTGGCAGCCGTGAAAAACCTGGGTATACCGGCGGCCGATATTTATGTGGATATGGTCAATTTTTTGCCCAAGTATGAATACGACGTCAGCAAAAAGCTGTTTTCTAAAAAAACGTACACGGAAATCCCCAAAGGTTTCGAATTACAGAAAAACGTTCACATCCGGTACACGCAGGCAGGGTTACTCGACGACATCGTGACCGCGGCTGCCCAACAGGAAATTTACGACATCGTTAAGGTCGATTATTTCATCAACGACCCTAATAAAGTGTACAAAGAACTCCGCGAAGCGGCGTTCGTATATCTCAATGAAATTGAAGACCGGTATCGTTCGATTGGGATCAAATTAGATTCCGCCTACCTGATTACGGCGGAAAACGCATGGGTGGCTTATCCCATCAACCGGTATGAAAGTTATCAGGCATTCAGTACACAACTCCTGGATCAAAATGACAAAAACAACTCGGTCATCAACACGGCAGATAAACCGGTCAGTCGCTTTTATAATGCCATACCGGCCAATGATTACGACATTGTCATCAATCCGCAAATTCTGGAGCCCGCCGTGCAGTTTTCCTACAACCTTTTAGTCAATTATACTTTGCCACCTTATAAGCCGGCCGTAAAAACCGAGATAAAAAAGGAGTTTATCTGGGTGACGCCTAATGGCGAAGTGAAGACATTGAAGGTAGAGTGATTCCGCAATCCGTATTCCGCATTACTTCTGCTCGTCCCGCAGGGCCCTGCGCAGTATTTTTCCGACGTTCGTTTTGGGCAGGTCAGTGCGGAACTCAACAAATTTAGGCACCTTATAGCCGGTCATTTGTTCGCGGCAGTAGGCGACAAGCTCTTCTTTCGTCAGCGAGTCGTCTTTTTTCACCACGAACACCTTGACCACTTCACCCGATTTTTCATCCGGTACGCCCAGTGCTGCCACTTCCAGCACTTTGGGATGGGAGGCGATTACATCTTCCACTTCATTGGGATACACATTGAACCCGGAGACCAGAATCATGTCCTTTTTGCGGTCTACGATCTGAAAGAAGCCGTCTTCGTGCATGAATCCGATATCGCCGGTGCTGAGCCAGCCGTCTTTGATTACTTCATCCGTAGCCTCCGGGCGCTGCCAGTATCCTTTCATAACCTGGGGCCCTTTTGCCTGAATTTCTCCGGTTTCCCGGACGTTGGCCACATTCCCGGCTTCATTTATAATGCGCAAATCGGTAGACGGGACGGGCATCCCGATGGTGCCCAAGCGCATAGCCGCATCAATTGGATTGACGCTGAGCACGGGGCTAGCCTCGGTAAGCCCATATCCTTCGGTGAGTTGGCAGCCGGTTACTTTTTGCCAGCGTTCGGCCACGGCGCGCTGCACGGCCATGCCGCCGCCCACACTGGCTTTCAGGTCGCTGAAATCCAGCGTAGCAAAATCCGGGTGGTTCAGCAATCCGTTGAACAGGGTATTTACCCCGGTGAATATGTTCGGCCGGTGTTTGCGCCATTCTTTGATGAGCGCCGGCAGGTCGCGGGCATTAACGATAAGAACATTGCGGCCGCCGACGCTCATAAAGGCCAGGCAATTGACCGTAAAGGCAAAAATATGGTACAAAGGCAGTGGGCATAAAGCAATCACTTTCGCTTCCGGCAGCACCGGCATGAGCCAGGCGCGTATTTGCTGCATATTGGCAATCAGGTTCCGGTTGGTCAACATGGCGCCTTTCGATACACCGGTAGTGCCGCCCGTGTATTGGAGTATGATTGTATCATCCGGGCCAGACTGGAACGGCTTGATCGTAAATTTTTTGCCTTGCTGAAGTCCGTCCATAAAAGCTACCGTATTCGGCAGGCTGTACTTCGGCACCATCTTCCGGATATACCGCACGACAAAATTGATCAACATGCCCTTCAGCCCGAGCATTTCGCCGATACTGGTGACGATGACCGTTTTAATTTGTGTTTCACCGATGATTTGCTGGAGGTTGGCGGCAAAGTTTTC
>CAUJEY010000155.1 GCA_963169325.1 Bacteroidota bacterium | reverse complement strand
GTTTGTAGGATAGGCTTCGTGCAGTTCTTTTTCCAACTGATTGTACTGTTCAAAATAAGTCAAGGCCTGCGGCAAATTGCCCAGCGCCGTGTGCGTCTCGCCGAGTTTGGAGTACGAAATGGCCAAGCCGTTTTTGAACGCCACGTTTGTAGGATAGGCTTCGTGCAGTTCTTTTTCCAACTGATTGTACTGTTCAAAATAAGTCAAGGCCTGCCTCAAATTGCCCAGCGCCGTGTGCGTCTCGCCGAGTTTGGAGTACGAAATGGCCAAATTGTTTTTGAAGGTGGTGTTAGAGGGATTTTGGGCAAAAAGTTCCTGTGCGGTCGCTTGGTATTGTTCAAACAGTTGCAAGGCTTTGTTCAGGTCGCCCAAGTCCATGTAGGTGTCGCCCGATCGCTTACAGCTCAACCCAATCCTGTATTTATCCCCATTTTTATCTGCCAAATCCTTTGCCTTCTCAAACAGCGGCAGGGCTTTTTCCAATTGGCCGTAGGTTTTCAGTACATCACCTTTTTGTATCCAAATCCAGGCTTTTGCGGAGTCGTCGGCAGCGGTTTCCCAGTCATCCAAGGTGGAGTAGGCCAATTCGTATTTGCCGGTGTCCATGGCGGCGGTCACGATCTGCGGGAACAGCGTCAGTCGGTAGGCGGTTTCGGTATCCGGGGTGTTTTCCAGGAGCGCAAGCAGGCGACGGAGTTCGGTGTCGTCTTCTTGCAAGTGGCTGGTTTTGTGGTCGTCCAGTCTGAAGGGAACATCTTCGATGGCTTCGCCCGCTGTGGAGGTTTCGCGCTCCAAATCCAAAATGATGGAGCGGAACGACCACAAGTCGGGCATTTTTTCCATGATGATTTTGGCGTAGAGTTCGCCGGTGTGGGCGGGTACGAATGCGAAGAGGGCAACGGGCAGTTTGGCCAGTTTGTCGCGGCGCAGGTTCAGTCCGGCGGTGATGCCCCGGCGGCGCTCGTTGTCGGCCATGTATTGAGGCGTTTCCCGGTTTTGGCTGTCCAATTGCTCGATGAGCACGTCGTCGAAGTTTTCAACGAACAAAAAACCACGGGGCAGGGAAAAATAGGCTTTGGTGAGGGTTTCGTAATCGGTTTTCCGGGCATCAATCTTCCGGATGGGTCTGTCGGGAAAGCGGTTTTTCAGGTCTTCCTCCAACTGTTGCACCAGCGAATAGTGGTTGTAGCGCACCAACACAAACCGGAAGGCCTCTGTGCGTAGCAACTTGAACAGGGGCTTGGTCTCTTCTGCATAGTTATCCAACATGTTTCTTGTACAGTTCCGAGGCTTCCACGATGGGGTTCACCCGTTTGTAGGTGCCGTCGTTGTATTCCATGATGATAAGTTTTTCCAAGAGGTCTTGCCATTCCTCGTCAAAGGCCAATGGTTCGCCTTTGTCGTTGGCGTTTTTCAGGATTTTAAGTTTTTCCAGGTCTTTGTTGGATACATACTGCGAGGTTTGGGCGGCCAATTTTTTCACGCCTTTCTGCAGGTCTTCCCGCGTGATTTGGTTGGCATCCTCATCGGCAAACATATTGGCGTACTCCAGCACCCGCAGAAGTTCGCGTGGCGAGCCGCCGCCGTACAGGATGGCCTCGCGCACCGTGTCGGGGCTGTCGAACAGGGCCGCATCAATGCGCCTATAGACGAACGTTTCGAACCGCCGGACGGCTTCTTCGACAATGGCGCCGTCTTTTTCCCTGATCTTCACAAAAGGGAAAGAGACCACCTGGCTGAACGACAGGAGCCTTTGACATTCGGGCGCCAGTTCGATGGGCAGGGTGAAAATGGTATTGGCTTTTATCTGCCGGATGCGGTTGGCTTCGTCCAGGACTAATTTTTTGCGAATGTCGCGTGTGGCCACTTTTTCCAAGCCGTCCACGATGAACAGAACTTCCTGGGCGATGCCGGCCTTGCGCAATTGGATGTTGACATGCTCTATGAACTCGTTGAATTTCAGGGAAAATTGGGTAAAATTATTCTTAAAGGTCGTTCTGATTTTCTCTGCGTTTTCCTTGCTGCCCGCTACATTGGCTTTCAGTTTGGCGGCCATGGTCAGAAAACTGAACAAACTGGGTGTCTCGGCCTTTACCTCCACTTCAAAGCCGCCTTCTTTTTTGATGACCTTGTTCACTTCCTTTACCCGCTCTCCGAACCATTCGTACAAGGATGCTAGGATGCCTTCGTCCAGTTTGATGCGTTTAGCCGCTATTTCCTCGAACAACCTTTCCAACTGGAAAATAAGGATGTCCATGTACTCCATATCGTTCAGGTCCAAGCCCACATCTAAGTTGCAGGTGACACAGAAAAAGCAATCCTTGTTGTTGAGTTTTTGGGAAATTTTGGCCAACTCGGAGGTCTTGCCCGACCCCCGCATCCCCGCCAAGAACAAGGTGACCTTGTTGCCGATGTTGGCTTCCCTGTTATACACAAAAGTCTTTGGGTGGACATTGAGTGTCTTGTAAATCATTTTATCCTCAAAGTCCCCCCTGACATCCGAAAAGTCGGTAAAGAATTCGTGGTCGTAGGTGACGGGCACGTCAAAGCGCACCGCGTTGTCCACTTCCATCAAGGATGTTGCCTTTTTGTATAAGCTCATGCTGGGCTGTTATTTGGAATAACCGACAAAAAATGGAGACAAAATTAGTTCAATTTCATTTGATGTCCCTACGTTTTGCCAAAATTGCCGAGGCTTTTCGTTCACCGTACCTTGTGCGGCAAGCACCTTGTCGGTCTTGCCTTCGGCGAGGAGTTGTCGGAGGTTTATTTTCATGGCAGAAAAGGAAAGGTGAATGGATGCGCTAAAGGTATAAATAATGATGTACAGCATGGATTGGGTTTCATGCGCCTGCCAGGGCAAAATCAATGCCAAGCGCCCTGCCGACCCTTACCTTGGGCGCAAAATCGCCGACATGAACATCATCCGCACTAACACCACCAATATTGACCAGGAACATATCTGTTGCGCCATTGGCAGCGACAAGGAAAATGCCCATCCCCCCTATCCCCCCAACCGCTTCCGCAATTCCTTCAGCCGCATACGCTGCATCACGAACGTAGTTTTGTCGTCGTTGAGGCGCAGGATGTACTTGTCGTTTTCCCAGAACGCGTAGTTTTTGAGAAACGCGAGGTTGATGATCACGGCCCGGTTGACGCGGAAAAACTGCGCGGGGTCGAGTTCGGCCTCCAGTTCGCTGAGGGTTTTGCGGATGCTGTACGTTTTGCCCATTGTAAATGCCCGGTAGTTTTTTTCCTCTACCTCAAACCACAACACATCGCCGACGGCGAGCAGGGTTTCGCCTTCGGCGTCGCGGGCTTCCAGGGTTTTCAGAAAATTGCCGGCATTCCCGTCGTCTCCTTGTGTCAGCTGAGCAAAACGCGCATGTTGCCAGTCGTTGTAGTCCATAAACAGGTTGATGTTCAGGATGGAGTAGCCGAAAACCAGGAAAGGCAGCAGGTAGTTGACGTACATGCGGGCGGTAAAAACATACTCCGGGAAGTAGGTCGCCCAGGCGTAGTCGGGGTAAAAAACCGCGAGGTAGCGCAGGCCGTTGGTGATGGGGCCGAACACCAAAATAACGCCCAGCACAAAGGGTAAAAACCACAACTGGTGCCGCAGCACGCCGGCAAGCGAGAGTTCAAGCCGGTCCATGCCCACCTGCCGGACATAACGCGTGGCCAAGCGCAAAAAAATGAACACCGAGACTAATTCGAACAGGACATAGTAGCCGAACAGCGCGCGCAGGTAGGCCCAGATTTGCCCCCGGAACAGCGGCCCCAATTCCCCGAAACCCGGCCGCTGGAGCGTAAAAAACTGGTAGAGCAGCACGCCCAGCAGAGTGAACCACAGCCAGCGCCAGCCCCGGGCAAGGCGAAAGGTGAGCGGTATGGTTGTAGTGTCCGGCATTTGTAGCGGCGAAGATAGGGTTTGGCCGCCCGTATTTCACGCCGCGAAAACCGTATTTCAGGAAAAAAGCCGCACCACCCGCTCGTGTTTCAGGGACGAAAAGCCGTGCCTCGCGCCCTACCGCTTGCAAGTCAAATATCCCTTGCGCCATCTTTGCCCCATCGCGTTTCACCACGTCAATTTCCTGAAAATGAACTTATTCAAATTTATGCTCATCGCACTCGCCGCCATTCTGGCCTCCTCCTGTTTTTTTCCGCTCGCCGCTCAAAGTCCCGCTGATGCCTTGGGCGGCAACTGGCAGGTAACCCTGCGCCACAGCACGGCAGGTGAAATGCGCACCACACTCGATTTCCGGTTTTCCAGCGACTACGATTTCAACGCCCACTCGCACCGCAAGGCCGTGAAAAATATGGTCGGCGGATTCAAGGCGGGTTTCGCAAAAGTTTTTTCTAAAAAACCCATGCTGCGCACTGGCGCGTTTGTCAACCTCACCGGTGGCAAGGCGACCCTGGCCGGCGGCAAAGTGGTTTTCAGCGGCCTGCTGGATTTTGTCGTCGCCCCCGCATTTGTCTGCGAAGGCGCCTTGGAAAACGGTCGGCTCCGTATCCCGTTGCGCAATGCGAAGGGGCAAAATGTCGGCGTTATCGAGGGCGTACGCGCGGAACAAAATAGCCGGATAGATGAATACCCGGCGACCGTGCTGGAATTGCTGGACATGTTCGATCAGCATATTTACGACCGCCGGGTGCTGGACACAAAGGCCTGGAAAACATTTGCCGGTAATATGAAAAAAGCCGGTGACCTGGCGCAGGACGACCTCGACCTCGTTTTCGCGTTTCATACCCACGCCAAAAAACTGCCGTTCAGCCACAAACTTTTTTACCGTGCCGAACAGGCGAACGCCGGAGCGGCACAGATAAAAAGCCGGTTCGATTTCCTCGCCAACCAGGTTGTGCTGGAGGAAAAATCGCCCGAGACGGTTGTGCTGCGCATCAAATCGTTCCGGTGCCCGGGCCGCGACGTGGACAGCGCCATGCAAATCGTGCTGGCAAAAAACTACCAAAACCTCATCGTGGACATCCGCGGCAACCCCGGCGGCGCCCTCGAAGGCGGCATGACCCTCGCGCAGTACCTCGTGCGGGAAGAAACGCCGACGGGGGTTTACCTCACCCAAAAGTGGTTCAACGAGCATCCCGCGCCGCCCTCCGCCGCCGAGATGAACGCCATGCCTGTATTTGCCAAACCGGATGTGCTGGCATTTTTGCACGAACTGGACTCCCTGGGGTTTGTGGTATTGAAAGTGCGGCCCGGGCTGCGTCATTTCGAGGGCAAAGTCTTTTTGCTTACCGACCGCCGTTCGGCCAGCGCATCGGAGCCTTTGGCCTGGAACCTGAAAAATTCGGGTCACGTGACGGTGGTCGGCGAGCCTACCGCCGGGCAAATGCTCAGCGCCTCCAGTTACCCGATCCGAAGCGGGTTCCATGTCGTGCTGCCGAACGGCGACTACTACACCCCCGACGGCAAACGCCTCGATCAGGTGGGCGTACAGCCCAACATAGAGGTTAAAAGCGCCGAGGCGTTGGAGTATGTGCTGGGGCGGTTTTGTGCACCCCGATAAAAACCAACGCGCCTGCACCGGTTGCCCTGATTTTTGTTTTTCGTGTTTATTTACCGGCCTTCGGAGTGGCGTGCGCTCCGAAGGCCGGTTTGTTGTTTCAGCCAACCCCGCCCCCCATGTACCGACCTCGGAGAGGTCACATATTGGTAGCAAACGTCCCACCCCATGTACCGACCTCGGAGCACCCATTTCGCTTAAAATTTTAGGCAAGTTCATTGACATTTTTGAAAGCACCCACAGTTGATTGATACAGGTCGTCAGGGCATCGAAGCAGGTTCAATATTGTGTAATGCACAGGGTCTAAATTAGTCACTGTTACCCATAATTGTTGGTTTGGCAATTGTACCCAGATAGCCGCGATTCCCTTGAATCGCTTGAGGATGATTTCAGCAGTTGGCTGGCTTACAGGTCTGTTTTTGTTTCCTGGAACCAAATCGGTAAGGGTCTGGCCCTCTTCTTTAAGGGTTTTTCGAATTGAATGCTGAATGATTGTAACAAATTGCAGCGCCAGTATCACGATTCTGACCAGTGCGATGATGCGGGATTCACTTTTGAGGTTGATAGGCAATAGGTCTGTGGATTTGGTCAACAGTTTGTGAAACTGTTGTTCGATTCTGTACTCTTGCCGGTAATACTCTACCATTTGAACAGGCGAAAGGGCTTCGACGCTGGCATTGGTCACATAGATTCTCCACCCTGCCATACGAAGGTGTTGGGCGATAAGAACTTCATTTGGCCTTACTTTGATGCAAATCGGCGTATTGCTTGGCGCATTGGCGGGAACAAATAAGTCGACGTGCAGGTAGTTTTGCACCCTATATTTGCTTAACACTTTGTCTGTGAAGGCTTTGGCGTCGGCCATTTTATTGCCTTTCCACACTTGGCGATATTTTCTGGGCAAGAAACGTTCGAGTAATTCCTGTTGTGCCTGACGCAGTTTTTCCTTGAGGGAACGCTCTTGGGCCTCGGCATAGGCTAAGGATAGCACTAATACCATCCGCTCTGTCCATGTGAACGGACCATTTGGATCGGATCGTTGACGGGCAGGAAGTTCGTATACCCGTGCAGTTTCCTCTTGCGGCCCGTCTTTTGTCTTGGTGCGCCATACACTCAACATGGTGTTTTGTGGGTTAAGGGCTTGCTGCACGCCTTGCTCCAAAAGTTCCTTGGAGTAGTAGGCATTGCTCAACGGGCACAAGTAAAACTCGCCATTGGATGTCAGGTAGGAGCAAGTACTGGCAGAACCCAATTTTACGTCCCCAACATAGAGCAAACCTTGCGAAGACAGACATTGCCGGGCCTGCTCAATGACCGGCACATATAAATCATCGTCGCTCTGTGCGCCTGAAACAGAAAGGGCCGCTAAAGGTAGCGCCAGCGGATCGAGTGCGGCCATCATCGTCTTGAAGTGCGGCTCGTCGGCCTGATGGCTTTTTTGATATCCAAACTGGAAAATCCCACCCGGCTTAGATTCCCTATACGAAGGGGCATTGAAACTGTCTACCCGAACAATGGATTGCTCCAAAGCGTACAATCGAAGTAAACTGGCGTTGTAATCCTGCTGAAAAGACGCCCAGCGTTCATCCCGGGCAAAAAACTCCAGCAACATGCCTAAACGATCATCCTGAAACGCAGATGCACTCAAGTCCGGTGTTTCTAACACTTGACGCAGCACATTAAGGTGCCGCTCTGCCCAATGCTCCACCGTGTAAAGCCGATGGTCACACTCGCTAATAATATACATTAGCCAGCCCATAACCATCTTGCCCGTTTTTGGTGCTCTCCAGTTACCATGAACCGGAAAGTGCTCATCCAACAACGAAATCAATTGCGTCTGTTTTATCAAATGACCCAGTAAAGGCAGATCACCTAACTCTTCCTGTTTGGCTTGCATCTGTCTTTGTGCTTTCTAAAATGTCAATGAACGAAGGTCTGGCAAACTTGCCTAAAATTTTAAGCGAAATGGGTGCGGAGAGGTCATACATTGGCTGATCTTCGTACGTTTGCTACCAATATGTGACCTCTCCGAGGTCGTCGGCGCAAGGGGTTGGCGCATCGTTGCTACCAAGGTGCGACCTCTCCGAGGTCGAGATTGGGGTGGTGGTGTTCCCGTTGCTGCTACCAATATGTGACCTCTCCGAGGTCGGTGGCATTTAGGGCGGTGATTACGTTTTTTAAAAATTTACCTGAAGCGTATTGCTGTCAAGTTTTCACAATTAAAAAACAAACAAAATGGCTGACGTTTTTTCTCAAATCTATATTCAGACAGTATTCGCAGTAAAACATCGCCAGGCCCCGGATTGATCCGGAATCACAAACAACTACCTTTATTCTTCACCCGCTTCACTGACCATCACCCTATCATGCGCCCGTTGTTGACCTGTTGTATCGCCGTGATCCTGATTTCCGGAGGAGCCCCGCCTACTCTTTCCGGCCAGGCCGTGCTTTTGGAGACCCTCGGTATCCGCGACGGACTTTCACAGGGTTTTGTATCGTGCCTGTTGCTCGACCGGGAAGGTTTCCTCTGGGCCGGGACAAAGAACGGGCTGAACCGGTACGACGGACGGCAATTCAAGGTCTTTACCAGCGATCCGGTTAACGCCTTTGCTATTTCCAACGATTATGTGCTGTCGATCATCGAGCACGGCGATTTCCTGTTAATCGGTACAAACGGCGGCGGGCTAAACATTTTTCATAAAAAAACACAACGTTTTTACCGCTTGCCCGATCAACTTCCCGGCGGGCAGCACCTGGAAAGCCCGGTTGTTTACAAGGCATTTGTAGATGCGCAGGGGCATATCTGGGTGCATTTCTGGAAAGAGAAGACCTATTTGGAAGGCCCGGTTTGCCGGATACGGGTGCCCGAAGGTTTTTGGCAGCGCCTCGGCAATGCGGAGCAGCCCTGGGCAGGGGTGGTGGTCGACAAACCCTACAGCCAATTGTTCCGGCAGATTCAAATGAGTCGCGATGGGAAAAATCTTTGGCTGGTCAGCGAATACGATGCTTTCAGCATCAAAACCAACACAGGGCAATTGGAAACCTACCCTGTTATGGCAAAAACCGGAAATATATCCGAAGATATGCTGGGGAATATATGGATACCCAGTCAGGCAGGTCTGATAAGGTTTGAAAAAAACAAGTATCAACTTATTTCCACCGATTTTACCATCCGCAATATTTTTGGCTTCGACCGGCAGAACAGAATATTGCTAAATGCCGAACCACACGGATTTTTACGTTTGCCAACCGACAAATCCACGGTCGCCCTGCGCTACAGCGATGGAGAATCAATGGGCGCCGGCCGGACCGGCGATAAAGCGATTATTGACCGGTCGGACATCATTTGGCTGGCTACACTGGGGTATGGCCTGAAAAAACTAAACCCGCGCCTCGGCCGGTTCAGGACGTATTTTGAAGGCGCTACGATCTATTCGCCTCCGTTTGCCGATTCGACCGGAACCGTTGCCTATTTTGATTTTATCAAGGGTACCGTGTTTTTTCCGGCGTCCAGCAAACATCCCCTGGCTGTTATCCGGGAACAACGGTCCAATTTTCGCGCCTATACCCGTTATGTTCAGGATTGTGCCGGCTATTATTGGGTATATCATTTAAATAACGGAAACTTTAAATTGCTTCAAGTCGATGCCAGTGGCCGGATTCTGCAGGACTATCTGGCACACCCGCAATCGCAATCCGGTGGAACGATGGTGCTCGACAACCAGTGCCGGATTTGGATCGCTCACAACGGGAGGTTTATCCGGTTTGATCCCGTCACCAAACAATTTACCCACTTCGATTACAGTAAAATATTCCCGCTTGGGCATGAAGTGCTTGGTTTGGCTCGTACCGACAACGGCCACTGGTGGATGGCCACCAATTACGGACTGGTAGAAGCGATTCCTTCGGGAGCAGGTTTTTCATTTAAATTATTCAAAAAAGAACCCGATAATCCCAACAGCCTGCGCAATGAAAACCTGTCGTCCCTGCTCGTCGATCCAAAGGACGCCAACCTGCTATGGATCGGAACGAAAGGCGGCGGGCTGGAACTGTTGGATACCCGAAGCGGCAAACTCAAACACCTCACCACAAAAGATGGCTTGCCCAATGATGTTATCTACGGGATTTTAAGCGACGAGAGCGGCAACCTCTGGCTCAGTTCCAACCAGGGGCTGATTCGGTACAATCCGGCAACCGGTGTCATCAAAAACTTCACCGAAGCCGACGGCCTCCTGAGCAATGAGTTCAATACCTGGGCTTACGCCAAAACGCCCGCGGGAGAATTGATGTTTGGCGGGGTGAACGGACTGCATGTGTTTAATCCGAAAGACTGGCAGGATAACCCGGTGGTACCGCCCGTTTATTTTACCGGTCTGCGGGTGAATAACCGCAATATTGAACCGGGTGATTCCACAGGCCTGGTCGTATTTGCTCCGGAATGGACCAAGGAAATCACCCTGCCCTTTGGGCAAAACAGCATTGCCCTTGATTTTGCTGCGCTGGAATTTTCAGCCCCTTCGAAAAACCGCTTCCGGTATTATCTCGAGGGCGCCGAAGCGGAATGGGCCCACGAAGGGTTCGAACATTCGGCCCAGTACCTCAACCTCCAGCCGGGCCGATACACCTTCAAGGTCATGGGCAGCAACAATGACGGGGTCTGGAACCCCACACCCGCAGTCCTGAAAATCGTCGTGCTGCCCCCCTGGTACCGCTCCGTTTGGGCTTACCTCTTCTACGTTGCCCTGCTGGCGGGCTTGGTATATGGGTATATCCGTTTTCGCCTGCACCGGTTGCGCCTGCAACAACAGCTCGATCTGGAGCACCTGAAAGCAGCCCGCCTGAAAGAACTGGATGAATTTAAATCCCGTTTTTTCACCAATATTTCCCACGAATTCCGGACGCCCCTGACGGTGATCCTCGGCACCGCAGACCAGTTAAAGCAGGCTGTCGACCAATCAGAAGAAAAAACGAACGCCGGGCCTCCTCCCGGTTTTCTCCTGTCAAAAATCGCGTTGCTGCGCCGAAACGGGGCAAACCTGTTGCGATTAGTCAATCAAATCCTCGATCTGGCCAAACTGGAAAACAATACCCTGAAAATCAATTATATCCGTGGCGATGTACTCGCCTATCTGCGGTATGTGGCAGAAAGTCTGCACTCGCTGGCCAATGCCAGAAACGTACTATTGCGGGTGGAAAGCCGCTCGGCGGCCATCGACATGGACTACGACCCCGAGCGCCTGATGCAAATTGCCCATAACCTCTTGTCCAATGCCATCAAATTCACCCCTTCGGGTGGGCGGGTTATCCTCCGGGCCGATGAAACCCATGCCGAAGGTCTGCCGCGATTACAACTCTCGGTCGCCGACTCCGGGGCAGGTATTCCTTCAGAAGAATTGCCCCGCATTTTCGATCGTTTTTACCAGGCGCAAAACCAGGGGAATGTTTCCGGCGGCACAGGCATCGGACTTTCGCTCACCAAAGAACTGGTGAAAGCAATGGGCGGCAACATCAGTGTAGTCAGCACCGTCGGAAAAGGAAGCGTTTTTACCGTCGAATTGCCCATCACGCGGATTGCGGATTACGGATTAGGGATTGCGGATTACGGCTCCGTGGAATTGACAAGTCCCGAACAAGAGCGAAACGACATCTTCCCGCCATCTAAAAATTCCGTAATCCGTAATCCGAATTCCGCAATCGACCATTCCGCAATCGGTTCCTTGTTGCTGATTGAAGACAATCCGGATGTAGTGGAATATCTCTCCGGCTGTCTGGAGGGCATGTATCAACTCGACTATGCGTATAATGGGCGGGCCGGAATCGAAAAAGCGCTGGAGACGGTGCCGGATATTATCATTTCCGACGTCATGATGCCCGAAAAAGACGGCTTTGAGGTATGCGAAACGCTGAAGAACGACGAGCGTACCAGTCATATCCCCATCGTGTTGCTCACCGCAAGGGCGGGCGTGGAGGACAGGATCGCCGGGCTGCGGCGCGGCGCGGACGCGTATTTGTCCAAACCGTTTCACCCGGAAGAATTGCTGGTGGTATTATCGAATTTGCTGGACCTGCGCCTGAAACTACAGGCAAAGTATATGGATCACAGCGGGCCTACCCCAGCGTCCGGCACGCAAAAGGCGCCAGTTCCGGATCAGGAAACGAGGGAAGCCGGACCGGACCCCGAGGATGTTTTTATGCAAAAACTGCGATCTGCCGTAGAAAGCCGCCTGGCGCAAGCTGATCTTTCCGTAGAAGAGATCAGCCGGATGGTGGGCATGAGTTACCCCGTTGTTCACCGCAAGGTGACCGCACTGACGGGCCGCTCGCTCACCCTGTATGTGCGCGCCGTGCGTTTGCAAAAAGCCTGCATACTGCTTGCCGATCCCGCCCGAAGCATCGCCGATGTGGCTTACGAAACGGGTTTCAACGATCCCAAGTTTTTCAGCCGCGTGTTTTCGGAGGAATACGGGATGTCGCCTTCCGCCTTCCGGCAAACGGAAAAATGACGAATAATGACCAATGACGAATAATGACCAAGATGCCGCCTTCCGGCAAACGGCAGGCTAAGAATACTCCACCCATTTGAAAGAATAGTCCACCCGCCCGAAAGGATACTCCACCTCGTCGATAGAATAGTGGGAAATGCCTGCATGCCGATACCTGCACCTTTGCCCTGTCCCCAAACAAAAAACCACCGGCATCGCACCCATTTTTCACTTGTTAATTTTTACCTACGATGAAAAGCAGTTTTGATTTCCGATTTATCCCGGCTAAACTCCTGATGATTTTGTTTTTTGCTGCTTTTACAACAGCCTTGCACGCACAAGCCAAACTGAGCATCCAGGGTTTCCTTAAAAAAAGCGACGGCACGGCATTAACGGACGGCGATTATTCGCTTAAGTTTCGCATCTATAACGCCGAAACGGGCGGCACGGCTCTCTGGACCGAAACGCAGCCCACGGTAGAAGTGACCGGCGGCATCTATAGCGCGGTATTGGGGTCTGTCACCGCCTTGAATATTCCGTTTACGGAGCCTTATTTCGTCAGCGTAGCGGTGGGTTCGGGTTCCGAAATGGTCCCGCGTATCCCTTTGACCTCGGCGCCGTATGCGTTATCTTTAATTGGGCAGGACAATAAGTTTCCATCTTCTGGAAACGTCGGGATCGGCACCGCAACGCCCGCAGAGAAACTCCATGTAAAAAACACCACTTCCGGCGGCACAGCCAAGGTTTTGGTGGAAGGTCCTGCCAATGGTATCACGGAGTTGTACCTGAAAAAAGCAGACGTTGTGGGCGCGTTTTTGGGCTTTAACCAATCGGCCAGCGGCAATACGTTCAGGATCGGCAACAACGAAGGCAGTTTGCAATTGCTGGCCGCGGGTTCCGGCAATGAAATCCAGCTAAATCCCCCGGCGGACGGGCTCGTCCGGATTGCCGGCCCGGTGCTGGCCGAACAGAATGTCGTTGCGCGCGGCGGCGCTCCGGGCCCGAGCGGCTCCAATAAAAACGGCTATTCGTTTGCCGGCAACGGCGGCGACAACGACTCCGGCCTGTTTTGTCTCGGCGATGGTGTGGTGAGTCTCTTTACCAACAATACGGAACGGCTTACCCTCAACCAGGATCGGCTGTATTTAGCCGGCGGCATGCTGGCCCGCGGTGGCGCGCCCGGGGCTTTTGGGGTAAATCACAACGGTTATGCCTTCCAAACCGGTGGCGACGATGACTCCGGTATGTTTTCGCTCGACGCCGGGTCCGTGAGTTTCTATGCGGATAATACTCAAAAAATGCGGATCACAGCCTCCGACGTCTATGCCGACGTGTCTACTGGCGTAGGCACTGCGCTCGGTATTCAGGCCGATGGCAGGATCGTGAAGGCCACCTCGTCGGCGCGTTATAAAGAACAAATTACGCCCCTGAAAGCAGATTTCGGCCGGCTGTTGCTGGCCGAACCGAAAAAGTACACCCGCCCGGGACGCCCCCAGGATTGGGAGATCGGATTTATCGCGGAAGAATTAGACGCTTTAGGCCTGAAACAATTGGTCGTGTACGACAACCAGGGCCGTCCGGATGCTTTGATGTATGACCGTATGGTCGTTTATATCGTTCCCCTGCTCCGCGAACAACAGCAGCGTATCGAGGCGCTGGAGCAGGAAAAGGCAAAACGCGACACGGCATTCGGCCAGTTGCAAACAGAAAATGCCGCCCTGCTCCAGGTGCTGACCGAACTCCGCGCCGACGTGAATGCGCTGAAAGCCGCGACCAACCCGACCGGCCGCAACAGCGAGCGGAAGTGATTTTCGCTCCTTGTTCGGGAATTCATCAATTTATCATTCATCATTCCATTGATTTTGTCATGAAAAATATCCGCAGCATATTTTTCCTGCTCATGCTTTGGTGTACTGCGGGGTCGCAATTGTTGGCGCAAGACGCCAATTGCACCAGCGGCCCAGCAGGCACGGAGACGTACACAGGAGGCATTTTTTTCAATTATGGAAGTGTCACGGGGGCATTTAACAACAAAAACCGCCACAACTCTTCTGTCGGCGAGCCGCTGGTCGGCACCTTCTACGACCAGCATTACAGCGCCGGGGCAGGCTTCTGGACGCGCTTCATCGCACCGCCTACCGCCCCCACCGTGGTAGCCACACAGGGGGACCTGCTCGACCGGATACAACTCCGTTGGGCAGTAGACCCCCTCAGCCCCAGCTTCGACGGGGGATTCAACATCTATCGCGACGGTATTTTCCTCACCTCTACCGACAAGAACGCGCGCAGTTACAACGACTTCAACGTAATTGCCGGGAAGCCCTATAATTACGAAATTCGCGGTGTGAACATCTACGGCGAAGGCGTGCCGGGCAAAGCCCTGGGCTTTCAGGTACCCAACGGCGTGGTGACGGGTTTGGTAGAAACAGTCAATGGCAGCCCCGTGCCGGGCGCCCTGGTGACGCTGATGCCGGTGCAGGGATTTTCGGCCAAATTCGGGGCCGGCGACGGCGCTTTTGCCAAAGCGGATACCGCTGTCAATACCCTGCTCCCCTTACTGTCGCAGTGGTCGCTGGCGTTTTGGATAAAAACCGACGTCGCAACGGCCAATGCCGGGCTGATACAACTCGCTCCGTATGCCCTGTATATTCAGGCCGCAAACAGTGCAAGCGGTCACGAAGGCATTATTGTCAGTGCCCCGGGTGTGAGCGCCGGTTCGTTTTTCGTCAATTTCCCGGATAGCGTCAAGAACGACTGGCACCACGTTGCGCTGACCTACAACAACGGGCAAGGCCAACTTTACCTGAACGGCGTACTGGCAGATATCAGCCCAATGACAGGGCCCCTTGTTCCGACAACCGACCTGATGCTCGGCGCCCGCACCACCAATAGCGGCTGGGCGGGCCGGCTCGACGAATTGCGCATTTATTACCGCAAATTAGACGAGCTCGACCTGGGGGAAATCATGGAAGGAACGGCCGGTTCCACCACACCCGGATTGCAATCGTACTGGAAAATGGACGAAGAACAAGGCACCAAATCGTTCGACCTGATACGGCGCAACAAACTGTATTTCTGCGGGGCATCGTTCGACGCCGAACGACCGCCGGTTCGCACGTCCGGCATGACCAACGAACATGGCTATTACCGTATCGAATCGGCCAGCTATGGCACCGGCACTACGTTTTTGGCAGAGCCGGGCAAATATTTCTACAAGCATAGAGCGCTCAAGTTCAACAGGGCCATGTCGGAATATGCTTCGCTGCCCAATTTTGTACTCCCCCCAAAAGCCACCATCGAGACCTGGGTAAACAATGCCTCCCCCATCGGCAACCAGGTCATTTTGTCCAAAAAATGGGACACCAGCAATGAATTTCGAATTGTGCTCGTAGCATCCGGTACCGACAACCTCATCCGGGTACATTTCAACGGGGTCAATCAGGACTTCGGATTGCTGGGCAACGGCTACCAGCACCTGGCATTCACTATCGACAGCAGCGGAGCCGATCGTACCGTTACGGGGTATAAAAACGGGACGCTTATCGGCAGCTTCACGTATTCAGGGATAAGCGGAAACTGGTCGGACACAACGGAAGTCTGGCTCCTGGGCACCCGCAAACTTGGGGCCGGTTTGACGGCGCATTTTGATGGGCTGATCGATGAGGTCGCCTTTTACGACACCACCCTGACCGTCGCTAAAATTCAGGAACACGCCCAAAATTCTCGCAACCCGCAAGAACGGGGCCTGCTCGCCTATTTTGCCCTCGACGAGGGCAACGGCAACCGACTGAATAACAGCGGCTCCCTGCTTACCGGCACCGGCACAAGTTTCGGCACGGAATGGTCGCCGTATGCCCCCAACCAAAGCACCACACCACACGAATTCACACCGGTTACCCGGCAGGTTACGCTCAACCCCAGCGTGACATCGGTGGATCAGGTGGATTTTACCGACCGCTCCACTATCCCGGTTTCGGGTTTTGTGCGGTATCAGAACACCGACTGTTTCGCACAGGGGGTGGAAATTCTGGTCAACGGCGAATCATACAGCCCCGCTATTTTCACCGATTCGACCGGAAAATTTATAATTGACCTCGACCCCGGCGCCACGGTGACCCTTGCGCCAAAATTTGAAGACCACTTGTTTTCTCCCGCCTCCTGGGATTTGGTGAATGTGGTCAATCCGGTTGCCGGAATCCTTTTTAACGACATCACTGTGCGCAAGATCAGCGGCCAGGTAGCCGGCGGTTTTTGCAAATTGCCGATTTTGGCCAATGTAGGTACGCCGCAAGGCACCGTTTGCCAGATAACGGTGCGCTCCCTCGACGGTTGCTTCGAGCGGTTCGTTATCTTAGACAACGAGGCCGGTGAATATGAATTCGAACAACTACCGCCCATAGAATTGACCGTAGCCGTGGTGGAACATTCCGACCCGGCGATTAAAACTGCTTTTCAGGTGCAGGGTGGTTACACGGCGGACTTGTCGGTCAAAGACACGGCCGTAGTGGATTTTACCTACTTCGCACCGCCGGAAGTGACCGTCAGCGGATTTGAACCGGAGCTTCCCTGCACGGAGGTCGTTCTGGAACAGGGAACGCTTACCACGCTTGAAATACGCCTGACCGAAATGTACCTCGGGGAGCCCTGCCACGTGGATTCTGCCAATTTCCGGATTATCGACGGTTTTGGCGGCGGGGTGAAAGATACGGTGATGGGTGGCGGCAAACTGTTGTATACTTTCAGGGCAGGTTTGCCCAATCCGGCCCCACCCTACCTGCAAACCATGCAAATCATTGGCACTACACTGGCAGGTATTGAAACCAGCGAGGCCTTGCAGGCCATAATCACCGGCCTGCGTTCCAAGGAGAGTTTTTTTACCACAAAACTGGATATGCCGCCGAACATAGTGCTGCACGATCCGCCGGGAGACGGCAGTTATTCATTTATTGAAGAAGGGGAAACGCACTGTACCCAAGTAACGGTTTTTCTTGAAAACAAAAGTCAGGGGACTTATGAAAACCTGTTAGTATCGCTTGGCCCGGAATTCGATGATATTAAAACGGTTATACAGTTCGATCAGAATTTTGAAAAAACGTTGACTAAATCAAATGACTCTACCCTGAATATATGCCATACCGCGGTAAGACGGATTTCAACCAGCGATCAGGACCTGATCGTGGGAAGTGAACAAGGCGGCGATGTATTCATGGGAAGTGGTTTAAACCTTATATTAGGTTTGACCGATAAGGTGACGGTGACGAACTGTGTGCCGGAGGTGGAGGTGATCGTAACAGTGGAACCGGGCGATTTCGAGACGACATACATTTATTCCGAATACCATATTATCAATAATGTTATCCGGTACCTCCAATTGGCGCTGGACGATATCAAAGCGGACCCCGCAAAGCCCGACGGCGATACGTTGGAATATCACAATTCGATTGTCAACTGGAACACTATAATTGCCAATAACACGGAACGCAGGGCGAAGGCGGAATCGGTCAGAAACGTCTCTTTTGATGCCTTTACCAAGTTTGAATCGTCGGAAACGGTGGATTCTACCTTCACCGGAACAACCGTCCAGGATACGGTCAGAGATAATAAAGGCGGCGCTACTTTAGGCCAATTTATATTGGGTTTCGGAGCAACCATTGCAGCCGGCGGTACTTCTTCCAGTACACAGGGGCAAACGACCGTCAACTCGAACCAGAAAAGTATCACCACCGGTTATGTGTTGGCCGACGACGATGCGGGCGATGCTTTCACGATCGACATTGGCATCGACCCATTTTACAAAACGCCCGTTTTTAATATCATCAACGGCCAGTCCAACTGCCCCTGGGAGCCGGGAACCGCCCACCGGGAGGGCAACAAACTCTCCTTCCGCGATGGCAGCGTTCCCGTAGCCGTAAATGTGCCGGCCAATGAACCGGCAGTTTATAAGTTTACTTTAGGCAATATCAGCGCCACCAACGAAGACTGGACGTATGTGCTTTCCACCGGACCCGAAAGCAACCCGCACGGCGCCAAAATATTTCTGAACGGCGCGCCGCTCGATCACCCGATCTTATACGCCATTCCCTATGGCACCTCTATCCCCGTTACCGTAACCCTGGAACGCGGGCCTGAAGAATACGACTACGATAGCCTTGAAGTCGTGCTTTACTCCCTGTGCGAAGACGAACGCGCCACGGCCCTGGGTATCCGGCCCGACGACGATACCATTCTCTATTCGGCGCAATACATCAGCGCGCATTTTATCCGCCCGTGCAGCGAGGTAGATATTAATGTGCCCGAGCAAAACTGGGTTGTCCTGGATAATGACCCCGTCCAGCCCGGAACGGTCCGACGCATCACTGTGTCCGGCTACGACACCACCGTGAGCGATTTCAAACTGGTGCGCGTGCAGTACCGGCGCTCCGACGGCGACGGCGCCTGGATCAATATTCCCGGTATTTCGGACATTTATAATCCGAACTGGTCGGGCTTTGTCGACCTGCCTGACCCCAAACCGCCCACGCTCCAGCCTGTTTTTACGCAGTTCTTCTGGGAGACTGCCGGCCTTGCCGATGGCCCCTACGAGATTCGGTCCGTGGCCGTTTGTACCGGCGATGCTACCGACAGACCCGGCTATTCGCAGATCATCAAAGGCCGCATCGACCGCGAACCGCCGAGCCTGGTGGGCGTACCTCAACCCTCTGACGGTGTGTACCACCTGGGCGATGAAATTTCCTTCACGTTCAATAAACATATCAACTGCAACAAACTGATCCCGGCTGACATCACCCAACCCAACAACGTGGGCCTGTACGACGCAGCCACCGGCGAACTCATCGACATCGATGTCACCTGTTTTGAAAATAAAATTATCCTCGATCCGAATTTTCAAAACGAGTTCTTCGAAAACCGCATCCTGCGCGCCGAACTGCACGACATTGAAGATAACACCGGGAACAAGAGCACTTACCTGGAATGGGAATTCTACGTGGATCGCAACGAACTCGCCTGGC
>CAUJEY010000154.1 GCA_963169325.1 Bacteroidota bacterium | reverse complement strand
TTTTTTTGTTTTTTTTTTTTTTTATTGCCTCCTTTTTTTTGTTCTACGCTATAAATAAAAACACGTAGCCACTAAAACACTAAAACACGGAGGCACCAAAACACGAAAACACTAAAACGCGGAGGCACCAAAACACAGAAGCACCAAAACACAGAAGCACCAAAACACAGAAGCACCAAAACACGGAAGCACTAAAACACGGAAGCACTAAAACTCACCCTTTCATGCTATTGGACAGCCCGCTTCTTCTGCGCATTTTTGCTCCTGATGGAAAAAGAAATTCGCGTTATCGTTTTTGAAGACAACCGCGACCTGCGGGAGGGCATGGTGTTTTTGCTGCAGGCCACCCCGGGGCTTAAATTGGCCGGGGCATTTTGTGATTGCCGGGAATTAGAGACTCAGATACCGGCATTGCAGCCCGACGTGGTGCTCATGGACATCGACATGCCCGGTATCACCGGCATAGAGGCCACGCCCATCGTGAAAGCCTTGTGCCCGAATGCCCAGGTGGTGATGCTCACGGTGTTTGAAGACGAAGAGAAAATATTTCAGGCTATACGCAACGGCGCCGGCGGGTACCTGCTCAAACGCACCCCGCCCGGCGAAATCATCCAGGCTGTCTTTGATGTACACCAGGGCGGCTCGCCCATGACGGCCAGCGTGGCCCGCAAGGTGTTGCAGTTTTTCCAGGCGCCTCCCAGGGAAATACTCAACGATTACCAACTTTCTGCCCGCGAACTGGATATCCTGAAATGTTTGGTCAAGGGCTATTCTTACAAACTTATTGCCGACGATCTGTTCATCAGTATCGACACCGTTCGCTCGCATATCCGGCATATTTACGACAAATTACACGTCAATTCGAAGACGGAAGCCGTGCTGAAAGCCCTTCGGGAAAAATTGGTTCCCGAATAAAGCCGGTTGAGTCCACCCCCGCTTTTTCACACAAACATGCGATTTGTTCACCCGGGATTGCAACCGACCTTTGCAGCGCCAAAGTCAAACAGGTGTGTCCTGAAAAATGTAGCGAAAACAAAAAGATGATAATGGCAGCCCTACTGCAACCTTTATCCAAACCGCCCGTCTACTGACGGTCATTGAAAACAACCCGCCATGATACAAAAACGTACGTCCTCCATTTTTCCCCTTTTCAGTGTCTTGCTCTTGCTGACGCTGCTCGGCGCCACCTCCTGTGCTAAAAAGGAGGATAAAGCCTGGCAGTATTTCGGAGAGGCAACTGCAGAGCCGGCGCAGGACAAAGCTGCGGCTACGCCGTAAAAAACTATCGCACCACCGTAACATTCCCCCACAATTTCCGCAGCTCCCTCATCCCAAACAACTCCGCTTCATACTCCAACACCCATACAAATACACCCGGCGGCAACTCCCGGCCGCGAAAACGGCCATCCCATCCGGTTTCCGGGTTTTCAGTGTGGAACACCTGGTTTCCCCAGCGGTCGAAAACAGTCAACCGGTATTGCAGGAATAAACAACTGGAGGAGGGCTGAAAGCGATCGTTTCGCCCATCGTCGTTCGGTGAAAAAACATTCGGTACATACACCGGGCATTCCGAACAAGTGATCAAATCCACCCGCACGCTATCCGTAAACACACAATTTCCGGCGTTGGCCGTAACAGTCACGACATATACACCGGCATCAGCCACTTCGATATCGGGCCTGTTCGGGCCGGTACTCCAGTGCCAGGCACTATAGGCGCCGGGAGGCTGCACGGTAATCGTCAGTATACTGTCGCGGCAAATGGTGGTATCCGGCCCCAGTTTGGGCGGATAAGCCACGCGCACCCGCAACAGTGCAGAGTCGCCGGTGCAGCCGGCTGGACTTTCTACGAGGTAAGTATAATCACCGGGCGCGTCGCGGTCCGGTAAAAAGATATTGCCGCCCGAAGGGAGCGGGGGCGACCAACGGCCGTCCGTGGAGATGCCCGAGCCCAGGAAAACGCGGAGATCCTGGGGCGCATCGCCGGAACAGAGCGTTACAGCCTGATCCGAACCCGCAAAGCCTGCCGGAAAATACGGCACAAAAGCCCGCGCTCTTGCCGTTTCGCCGCAAAAAGTGTACACCCGGCAGTCCACAATGCGCACGGCACGGGTGGCGTTCGGGAGCGTGTTGCGGTACCGGATAAGCAGGAGCGCCGCCTGAAAATCGACGGCAGTGGCAGCGCCCGTATTGTGCAGGGTGAGGCGATGAGCGCCGATGCCGGTCACTGCCAGGGTAGGGGGCCAGGCGGGCAGGTGCAGGGATTCGGCGATGCCGTCCAGGGGATTCAGAATTTCCATCACTAAAGAATCAATCCTGGTTTCTGACAACAACAACGCGTCGGTATCGGCCACCGGGCTTTCGCCGCCGCAGAGGGTGTCGGGCAAAAAATCGACCGAGCCGGCCGGTGTGGTGCTGTCGTTGGCATCGAGATCAAAAGTGAAAATGTTTTCCAGTATCACGTTGTCCAGGCCGCCTTCGTCGTCGCCGGAAGAAAGGTATTCGCCCCGTATTCGTAAGCCGGTGAGGTTGGACAACACCGTTCGGAATTGCGCCTGGCTGGGCGCCTGCCCGTTCAGGCTGCCCACACGCCAGCCGGCGTTTTCGCGCAGCAGCACATCATAGTGGGTCCAGGTGGCGCCGGGGTCGTCGGGGGTGTTGAATACCAGTTGCAGGTTGCCGGAGATCAGGGTCACGTCGGGCCGGGTTGGGTTGTTGTTGGACGCCGAGGCGGTCAGGTCGAAGCGCAAAAAATTGCCGTAAGCGGTACATTTATTACCCAGAAACTGCGCCGGCGCCGACCATTGCCAGGTGCCGCCGGTAGAGGCATCGATGCTGCGTACCCACCCGCCGGGGTTTCCGCCCGTGGCAAACCAGGTGGGGATCGGGTTGACAGGATCGCCAATGGCGCGCCAGCCCTCGTCGCCGGCATCGAAGCGGCTTTGCTGGGCGTAAAAAAGGGCCGGCAGGAGCAGCGCCGGCAAAAATGCCAGGCAGGTCGTTTTGTTGAACAAGATCAAGGACAGGGTATTTTACGGGTAAATTTAGGAACGTTGTGTTGTACATCCCTGAAAAATACCACAACCGCAGGGATTAAGGCTGCCGTTTATCTGGCGGGGGTACCGAAATTTGCAGCACAAAAAAAATCAGGATGCTTTACAACTGGAATTTTATGCGCCTGTTGCGGGCCGGTTTGGCCGGATGGGCGATTTGGCAGGCTTTCAGCACCGGCGAATGGATATTTTTACTGCCGGGCGTGATTTTTGGTTTACAAGCCATTTTTAATACCGGCTGCTGTGGCAGCGCCGGATGTTACGCCCCCCCTGCCCGCAATACATCGGAAGCCGGAGCGGAAGTGGCGGTTTATGAAGAAGTGAAGTGATGACGGCAGACGGGAAATTTTAAAAGGAAAGGACGGTTTTTTAGACAATAAGGTTTTTTTAGATGATCGGACGAGGTCCGTCTCAGTTGAGACGGCCTCGTTTGTTTGCGCGCTATTGGGCTGAGGAGGATTTGATGTAAACACAATCTCCTACCTATGCCAGGGCGAATCCCGCTATTAACTCCCGTTTTGGCGGCGCCTGAAATCCCAGAACGATATCTTCTTTCGGGATTCCTTTTTCGATCAACATTTCCGCAAGTACCAAATCCGTTCCATCGTACTGAAGCCATACCTTACCATCGGGGCGAACGTCGACGTGGAAAAAACAACCGTAGGTACGCTCATAGCCTTTCCAGCCGCTGAAATAGATCAGATAATGGCCGTGCTCGTCGTCCGTCATTAGTTGCGTTTCGATTTTATTGTCGGGTATCTGGCCGAGACTAGCTACTTCCGCAGCTACTTCGCGAACTAATTTTTTATATTTCGTTACTTTATCCATTGTGTAATTGCCTCCTTTTCAATGTCAAAAACAAGAATTTTAAATGTTCAGACTCGGTAAGTTCGCTGATAAACGGGTCTCCAAAAATTCCGAATAAATGTCAATACCTTTCGCTCCGCGCTTCTTTGCTCACAGGAAGGCCGTGCCGGCAAACCAGTTTCACTCCAAGGGCAAAGAGACGAGGCGGAAGCCGAGATGGCTGTCGCGGTAGCCAGGCTCGCGGTCGTCGCGGGAGGCGGCACGGCAGTACCTGGAACTGAAGTGCCAACCGCCGCCGCGGTTCACGCGGTGGACACCCTCCCTCGCCTCATTATCGCACGGGCAGGCCTTATAAACATCCTGACACCACTCCCACACATTACCGCTCATGTCGAACAACCCCAATTCGTTGGGAGATTTACCGCCAACCGGGTGGGTTTTGTTGCCCGCGTTCGCATCATACCAGGCTACGCTTCCCAAGGTATTGCTGCCGGCGTACTGCTGATAGCCTTTGCTCCGGTTGCCGCCCCGTGCAGCGTATTCCCATTCGGCCTCGGTGGGCAGGCGGTATTTTTTTCCGCCGGTTGTCACCCGCCAGTTAAGAGTCTTGATAAACTCCTGAATCTCATTCCAGGATACATTTTCCACCGGGCAATCGTCGCAATCTTTGAAATACGAAGGATTTTTTCCCATGATGGCTTTCCATTGCGCCTGCGTCACCTCGTATTGGCCCATGTTGAATGAGCCGACGGTAACGGTATGCTGGCATTCGGTGCCGAGTCTGCCTGCTTCGTTTGCCGGGCTGCCCATAGTGAAGGAACCGCCGGTGACCTGCTTCATGGGGTAGTTGAAAGTAAGTGTAACAGGTGGCGTCGCCCGCGCCGTATCTGGTTGGGTGAGTTGATTTTGAGCGGATTGTTCCTCTTTTTTCCCACCGAACAAATTTGGTAACAACCAAATCGCCAGCAACAGAGCCAGCCCGCCACCGCCAATAGCAGCGTAGCGCTCTATAGGCAAGGGTTTCGCGACTTCGCGTTTCAATTGTTTGATGCGGGCGTGGGCTTCCCGGGCGTATCCGCCTTGTGAGTATCGGGTGAGGTAGGTTTCATAAGCGCCTGTAGTATCCATATAGGCGGCGTGTTGCCAGGCGTTTAGATCGGCGCGGCGTGCAGCGAGTTCCTGTTCGCGGCGCTGTTCCTCTCGTCGGGTACGTGCTTCCTCTTCAAGGCGGGCCTGCGCTTCCTTGTGGCGAGCGCGTTCGGCCTCCTGTTCGGCGGCTAAAGCAGCGAGGCGTTGCCGTTCGGCAGCTTGGTGGGCGGCCTTTTCACGCTCGAGTTCAGCATGGCGTAGGGCATCAATCGTGCGTTTTACACCAGCCACCACGTCCAGCCACGCGTCGTCGCGCTCGGGCCAATGCCGTCGGTCAGTCACCGGCTTGCCGTCGGTGGGCAGCATATGCAGGCGGCTGATGATGGGATCGTCGCCAAAATGGCAGGGCCGCACGATGACGGGTAGTACACGAGCTTCACCCTTGTCGTGGCGGCTGAGCGCGTATTTGATTTCTACTTCGTGAATGTAAACGGAATTGTAGTAGGCCGAGCTAACAAGAATTAGGATGATGTCGGCGGTATCGAGTTTTTGTACAATCTCCTTTTCCCACTCCACCCCGGGATCTATTTCGCGGTCGCTCCACACCTTGATGCGCCCGGCCAGTTCGAGTGGCCGCAGCTGTCCGAGCAGTTCACTCAGGTATTGCGCGTCTTCGCGGGCATAGATGGTGAAGAGTTTGTACGGTTGTGGCATGGTTGAACTGGGTGCTTTCGTATGGGAGCAAATATAAAAACAAATGCCTCGAATAAATTTTTAAATTGGGGCAAAACCTTTACTTTCGCAGGGCCAACACTTCATTCGCGATCGTATAACCTGAATTCAAAATAACCCAACTGAATAATTATGACGGCAACACAAGAAATAAATATATTGGTGAAGCAACACCGGAAATTGCGTACTGATACAGAGCGGGAAGCATTCTATCAAGACGTAATTTCAGGACTGACAAATAAAGACAGTGATGGTCTTGCTGAAGGTCTTTTAGCGTTAAAAGAATCCGTCCGAAACCGCCGTCTGAAGGCAGAACGTGAAGCCCAATCCAAAAAAGGGGCACACTTCCAGGTGTTCACAGCCTCCGAGGAAGAGCGCGAATTGTTAAAATTATTATTAGAACGGTTGAATATTCCATTCAAGATGAGCGCTTGAATTTAAAACGGTACAAGTCGGAGCACATAAAAAATGCGGCGCATTGCGCGCCGCATTTTTTATGTGCTCCGACTTGTACCGTTACCTTTCCTCAATTCCCAAACCCAATTCCCCTTCTCTGATACACCGACAATTTCCCTTTATCAAACGTAAATGTCGCCACATCATCCAGCGTAACGGCATGAAGGCCGTCCACGGGTTCTTCCTGTTTGGCGGCGCGGGCGATGCGTAGGTTCTGATTTTTGATGGTATCCAGCACCACTTGCCGTACGGTACGGGCGTTGCCGAAGTATTTGTCGCGGAACTGATACAGGAATGCCATGTATTTGCCGAGGTGCTCGCGGGCGTCTTCGTCTACGCGGTAGTGTTCCTGCTGGAACATATAGAGCGCGATTTCAAGCAGCTCGTCGGGGGTGTAATCCTCGAAACGCAGCACTTTATCGAAGCGGCTGGCGAGGCCGGGATTCCCTTTCAGGAAGGCGTCCATGTTTTCCGGGTAGCCGGCAACGAATACGAAGAATGCGCCGCGGTGGTCTTCCATGCGTTTGAGCAGGGTCTGAATGGCTTCGTCGCCGAAATCGCCGTGGGAGCCGCGGCCGCTGTTGGTGAGGGCGTAGGCTTCGTCGATAAAAAGTACGCCGCCCATGGCTTCTTCGATACGTTCGGCGGTTTTGATGGCCGTTTGGCCCACATAGCCGGCCACAAGGCCCTGGCGGTCGGTTTCGAGCATGTGGCCGCGTTCGAGTACGCCGAGGGCTTTGTAAATTTTGGTCAGGATACGCGCTACTGTGGTTTTGCCGGTACCGGGGTTACCCACAAATACGGTGTGCAGGAAGAAACGGCCCAACACATCGCGGCCCGTTTCGCGGTTGAAACGCACGAGGTGTACGAGTTCACGTATGTCCTTTTTGATGTCCTGCATCCCGATCAGACTGTCCAGTTCGTGCAGGGCAGAGCGGAGCAGGTTTTCGTCGACAGGGATATTGGGTTGCGGGCGTTTGTAGGTGATTTGTACTTTTTCCACGTCTTCGAGCAGGATCACCTTGAGCGCTTCGGGTGGCAGGTCGCGCACATCGGGGTTGGTCATCAGGCGCAGGCCGAGTTGGATTTTAGCCTTGTCGAGCAGGTCGTATACGAAACGGGCGTTGCCGAAGGAGCGGTCGCGGCGGCGGAATGCCTCCGTGATATATTCGTCCATCAGGTCTTTGGCCTCTTTGGCCAGCAGGATTTCCTTTTCGCGGCAGGCATAATCGGCGATCAGGCTGAGTTCCTGGGGCAGGTAATCCGTGAATTCAAAGGTCATTTTGAAACGGCTGCGCAGGCCCGGGTTGGAGTCGAGGAACGTTTTCATTTCCTTCGGATAGCCGGCCACGATCACGGCCAGGTCGCCGGGGCCGTTGGACATTTCTTTGACCAGAATTTCAATCACCTCCTTGCCGAAGTCCTTCGAATCTTCGCTGGAGCGGGCCAGGGCGTAGGCTTCGTCGATGAACAATACGCCGCCACGTGCCATTTCGATGGCATCTTTTACTTTGGGGGCCGTTTGGCCGATATATTCGCCGACGAGGTCGGTGCGATCTACTTCGTGTACGTGTCCTTTGGTGAGCAGGCCCATTTTTTTATAGAGCCGGCCCATCATTTTGGCCACGGTCGTTTTGCCGGTGCCGGGGTTGCCGATGAACACCGAGTGGACGTTGATGCTGTCTTTTTCCTGGAAGCCTTTTTCTTTGCGTATTTGCAGAAACTGGAGGTATTGTGCGTGTTCGCGAACCTTTTGTTTGATTTCCGTGAGGCCGATCAGGGCATCGAGGCGGGAGAGTACCTCCTCGAAGGTTTCCAGGTCTGCTTCTTCGGGTTGGAGGAATACCTCCCGGCCTTTGTCGGGCAGCCACACGCTGTTGACGCCTTCTTCCCAATCCAAGCCTACCTCGAAGGGCATCACGGCCATCAGTTGGTCCATGAACACGATTTCGGCCGTGTAGCGGTCGTTGCGCCAGGAGCCTTTTACGTTACTGCCCCAGCCGGCGGTGATTTTTACGCCTTCGTCGCCTTTTTCCACGCGGTGCAGGCGCACCACCTGGCCTTTGAGTTCGCGGGCGTCGTTGTAAAATTTGATGAACAATTCGCACTGCCATTGTTTGCTGAGCAGAGCGTTTTTCAGCACCACTTCGGCATAAATATAACGTGTTTCTTCACCGTTGAAACGGCGCAGGTAGTTGCGCTCGAATTCCGGCGTATCGTCGTAAGGTCCCTCGTACATGCGCAATGAGGTGATCTGACAATAGGGGTTCTCCGTTTTGGTAATACTGCGTCCGGCATCCTCTACATAAAAATAGCGGGTGGCTACTTTTTCGTCTTCGATCCAGGCTTCCCAGTAGTAGGCGCCTTTTTTCCAAAAAACGCCTTCCTGTTTGTTGCCCCAGCCTTCGCGGATATAACCGACGGGGTCGTATTTGCTCACTTTGCGGCGAAAGGGTAGTACGCAGATTTCTTTTTTCTGCTTTTTAACAGCATAGCAGCGCAGTTCCACGTTCACCTCCCAGTCTTCGATATCGAAGTGTTTGTTGTGAAACGACAGTTCGGCGTACACGTAGGTCGTTTCGTGCCGGTCGAACACCTGGCGATATTTTTTCTTGTTGTCGGCCAGCCACTCCGTGGAAGCATAAATTTTCAACTCCCGGAATTTCCAGCGTTTGGAATCCGGGTTTTCGAGTGGTGGTTGTGATTGATGGGATCCAAAATACATGTTCTCCACGTGCTGACGGTTACTGGTATGAGGGTTAGAGGGTTACTGGTTGGAAGGTTACTGGTTGGAGGGATTCTGGTTTGAAGGTTACTGGTTTGAGGGATTCTGGTTTGGATACGTTTGTTCGGGTCTGCAAAATAACTACAAGCAGGCCAAAATTAGTACAAACGGCGGTTTTAGAGGAAGAATATTTTCAACAAACGGTTTAATCGACCGCTGATATTAAACTCATTGGTAGTACCATTGTTATTTGGACAAGTTCTACCTTTGCCCCGTTGACCCCGTTGACCCCGTTGACCCCGTTGACCCCATTGACCCCATTGACCCCATTGACCCCATTGATCTCATTGATCTCATTGATCTCATTGACCACATTAACCACATTCCTACAAAATGGCTACTGTAAGATTTCAGTTTGAAGATAAATCAATACCCTCCAAATCGGTAACCGGCAATTTTTTGGACATGTCCGTCCTGGAGATAACGGAGGACTACGATGTTCACCTCAACCACAACTGCGGCGGCGTTTGCGCTTGTTCCACCTGTCACGTGTATATTGAAAGCGGAGAGGATTTTTTAGAAGAAATTTCCGATAAGGAGGAAGATTTTATCGATCGCGCCATCAGTCCGCGACTCGAAAGCCGTCTGGGTTGCCAGTGTATTATTCTGGATGAATCCGCCGATATTACGGTTACCATACCGGATCAGCGGCAGATCATCGGGCATGAACATTGAAAAAATGGTTTCATTTCCTCGAATCCACGATCTTCTCGTACGCTTCGTTGATCTGCTGAAATTTTTCCTTGGCATGTCGAACGGCCTCGGTGGAAGCGCCGCGGGCGGTCAGTTTATCCGGATGCCATTGCATGGCTAATTTGCGGAATTTTTGTTTAATTACCTCCAGCGTCTCGCCGGGTTGGGCGCCTAGAATAGCATAGTATGGGTCGAGCGGCGACCAGCGTGGCTGTTCGCGCGGGGCCTGGTAATAGCGGTGTTTGATGCGATCGTATTGCAGCCGGCTAATGTGAAAAATACCCGCGGCCCGCAACAACAATTCTTCTTCGCGGGGATGCAGGCGGCCATCGGAAGCCGCCGTGGCAAACAGCAGGTCCATCATATTGAGCACCGTATGGCGTTCGCGGGCAAAATCGCGGTAAAAAATCCGCGCATACTGCTCAAAAGGTGTCGTTGAATCTTTGGCTTCTTTCCAAACCCGGATGGCGTGCTTGCGGCCATTGTCCGACAAGCGGAACTGCTGTCGGATCAAACGTTCCATCAGGTCTACTTCCTGTTTATTGACCGGGGCATCGGCTTTCGCCACTTTGGCGCACAGGCTGAATACGTGATACAGAAACTCGCCCTGCCGCCGCCGGTAAGCCCGGAACTCATGTTCTGAAATGGACCGGTCTTTCTGCCGGTCAAAGAACCAATGCCCGAGCGTGGCGCCTACAAAAAAGCCCCAGAGGCCGCCCAATGGAAATCCCAGCTGGTCGAAAAAGACCATGCCTGCAATACCTGCCAGAATTTTACCACGAACTTCCATATTGAGTCACAAAAATAAGTATTCTATCCCTCCCAAATCATAAGCGCCAACCAGGCAAATGGCAAAACAAAAATAAAGGAGTCGAACCGGTCGAGAAATCCGCCATGACCAGGCAAAATCGACCCCGAGTCCTTGATATTGACACTACGCTTGAGCATCGATTCAACAAGGTCGCCCAATGTACCGAATACGGCGACACAAACTGCCAGCAGCAGCCATTCATCGATGCCGAAATCAGTAATCCACTTGGAAAGCAAATACGCCATGATAAAGGTACACACGACGCCGCCTAAAGTGCCCTCCCATGTTTTTTTTGGCGAAATACGGCTGAAAAATGGCGTTTTGCCAATTTTTGAACCAATCAGATAGGCTAAAGTGTCGTTGGTCCAGGTCAGCAATAAAAGACCGAAAACGCGGGAGGGAGCGTAGTTGTCGTGCCAATACGAAATCGTGATCAGCAAGGAAAACGGTATGCCCACATACACTACACCCAATAAATAATTTCCGATATTGGTGAACGGCTGTTTCGATTGCAGCAAGAGTTCAAGGATGAAAAGCAGATACAGGAACAGTAGCAGCAGCATAATAGCCATCAGGATCGGATTGACATTCTCCGACATATTCGCTACAAAAAAATATGGATGAAATTGATCGCCCGAAGTTAAGGGGACAAACAAATTAAATATTTTGCTCCCATAGACCAGAAATGGCAGCACGCCCAGCAGCGTACCGGCTATTTTGCGCAAACTGAAATGATTTTTCTCTTCCCCAAACAGCAAACCCATCAGTTCCCATAAACACCCCCCCGTAATGAGCGCAAACAAGAAATAAAATGCCTTCGCACCTCCAAATACCCCACCCAGCATGGCAAGGACAAAAATACCGGCTGAAATGGCCCGTTGTTTCATGTTGTTTTTATTGTATTTAAGTGCTTCTGTGTTTTAGTGTTTTAGTACTAAAAAACCAGTATCACGTTTACAGAACTTTCAAAGTTTGCCCGTCTACCCGACAACTTCAATCTCCGAACTTCAAACTTCAAACTTCAAACTTCAAACTTCAAACTTCAAACTTTGAACTTTGAACTTTGAACTTCAAACCCCCTACTCGCACGGCTCGCCTTTCACCCGTTCCCGGAGTACCCGGAAGGCTTTTTTAAACTCCTCGGGGTCTTGCGGCGAGCGGTTGTGCTGGTAAACTTCCCATTCGCCATCCGGCCTTTTATACAGCAGGAAAGGAAAGATATAATTTTTGTTCTCCAGGCTGTCTCCAAACAGCCCGAAGCGCAGGTCGTTTACTTGTAGCGTATCGCCCCGGTAGGGCACTACGTCGTAATATCCATTGGTAAACCACCGTAAAAACTGAAGCGCGCGGTCGTCCTTGGGGATATGGTCGAGCAAATGGTGATTTTTGGGCAGGGTGGAAATTTTCCGGAATGCCGGCCGGCAGTCGTTGAAGCCGGCCTGACTGAAATAGTAAGCCGTGTCGCCTTCGGCCATGCCGTACCAAAGTATGTTGTTCAGAATGGTAGGGCCGGTCATGTAGCGCTGGGTCGTAATGTTTTTGGACTGGAGCGCCTGCTCAAACAGGGCATTGGCCCGCTGTTTATGCCAGTATGTGTATCCCAAATATCCGCAGCTCCACAGGATGCCGGCCCAGGTCAGCAGCCGGCGGGGTAGGGTAGTGCGTTCCAGGCGTGAGGCAATGACCAGCAAAAGACCAAAGGGCACCGTATACAGCGGATCGACGACCGAAACCGTGGTCCATTGCACCCGGACATCGGAAAACGGCTGCCATATCTGGGTGCCGAAATTAGTAAAGCAATCGAGAATCGGGTGCGTAATGATGCTCCAGAAAAACAACGCCACCCAGGTCAGGTAAGGCGCCTGCACCTGGTCGAAATCGCGCTTCCAGTAGTCGCGCCACAACCTCCAGGTAAACCAGGCGCCCAGCAACAAGGTGGGCACAAAAAAATACCAGCTGATCTGCCCGTTCAGGGCGACCGGAATAAAGTTGATGCCTGCCGCGGCGCCCAGAAAAAAGACAATCCAGATGAGCATGGCGATCAACTTATACCCTCGAAGCCGGTAAACCCCCTGCCCGTAAAACCACTGGACTAAAAAGGCCAGTATCCAGGGCGCCAGGGCGGCAAACAACATCGAGTGCATAAATCCCCGGTGGAAGGCCATGGCCGTCATCCGGTCGGTAAAAACCTCGGCCATCACATCGAGGTCGGGAATAGTGCCGCCGATAGCGCCCCACAACATGGCGCGGTTGCCGATTTTGCGGCCAGCCACGGCTTCGCCGCAGGCAGCGCCGAGTACGATTTGAGAAAGGGAATCCATGGTTTGTAAATGTGGTCAATGTGTTTTAAATGTGGTCAATGAGATCAATGTGGTTGAAATGTGGTCAATGTTTGTACCCGGTAGCCCGCACATTGACCACATTGACCACATTGACCACATTTATTTTAATTTCAACACCGCCCGCTGAAACACGCTGAACGGAAAGGTCTTTACTTCGGGAATATCCTCTTCGCCTTGTTTGGTATTACCGGTGGTACTCACGGCAGCCTCAAGGCCCGAATACACCTCGAAATACATCTCATCGCCCCTCTTTTCATAAGTACACAGTATCCGGCTATTGTTGACTACGAACCAGCAGAGCAGTTTCGGGCCGTACAGGAAACTTTCCATGGCAATGCCGTTTTTTTCATCCACCTTCCACAGGCCTCTGTCGGGGGCAACGGGCACAAGTTCGTACGGGCGCCAGTCCTGTTCTTTGGAACCATACACGAGGCAGAAGGTGTACCGGCCGGTGGTGGAGGTGTCAATTTTGTGGATTTCAATCCACATAGGCACCGATTGTACTTTGCCTTTGGCGTTGAATATTTCCAGGGTGCCGTGCCAGTTGCCCGCCCAGGAAGCCGGAAACGTCACCGTGTCGGCTGTTTGACCCGAAAGGCCGGCGCTGCCCAGCACGATCAGGCAGCACAATATTACTATTTTATGCATACGGGAATTTTTTGACCGGCAAAAATAGCCAACAAACCCAAGGCATCACTGAAATACCTATTTTTCCGCCCAAATACGGAAAAGGAGCGATGAGTAGAGCCCCCCATTACGAAATGACCTAATGACCTAATGACGCTCAATGACGAAATGACCCAATACCCCAATGCCCTAATGACCTAATGACGTCCAATGACGAAATGACCTAATGACTCAAAACATGAAACTACCTTCCCTTTCCTTTTTGGCTCAGGCCTTTATCTCGGTTTGCCGGCGTTTTCCAGCCACCATGCTCTGTGCGGTAGCCGGCGTTATTACTCTGATGGTTATTAATGAAAGCCGGCACGTTAGTGGCGGTGAAAACTGGATCAAATTTTGGATGATGGCCCAGATCGGCCTGGCCCTGAGTACCGGGCTGGTGGCTTTCGCCGAATCGCGGGAGTGGCCGTCTGTGCGAAACCTGGCCCTCCAGGCCGGCGGGTTGGTTTTGTTGGGAGGGTATTACGCGCTGCTCGACATGGATGCGAAGGTTTTGGACCAAATCCACCTGCCGCGATATATCGGGTTTTTGGCGCTGGCACACCTGTTTGTGGCGGCGGCGCCCTTCCTGAACCGCCGTCCGGTGGCCGATTTTTGGGAGTACAACAAACAACTGTTCGCCAATTTCGTCGTGGGCGCGGTGTACACCATGATTTTGTATTCAGGGCTTTCGCTGGCCGTACTGGCCGTGAATGAATTGTTTAACCTGGAGATCAACTATAAGATTTACGCACATTTGTTCGTGCTGCTGGCCGGCGTGTTCAACACCGCCTTTTTTCTCGCTCATTTTCCGCCGGAATTTCAGTTTGCCGACCGGGATCAGTCCTACAACGTAGTATTTAAAAACCTGTGTCAGTACATCCTTATTCCGATCACAGGGCTGTATTTTCTCATCTTGTACGCTTATTCCGTCAAAATTTTAGTCACCTGGAATTTGCCCCATGGGTGGGTATCTTCCTTAGTGCTGGGTTTTTCGGTAGCCGGTATTTTTACTTATCTCATCAATTATTTGCTGCCCGCACACACCGACAGCAAGATTGTGCATGCCTACCGCCGTTGGTTCTGGTGGGTGCTGTTGCCCATGGTAGGCCTGCTTTTCGTGGCGATCGGACGGCGCATTGCCGATTACGGCGTCACGGAGGAGCGGTATTTCGTGGCCCATGCGGGGTTATGGCTGCTGGCGCTGTGCGGTTATTTTTTGTGGTCGAAAACGGATAACATAAAGTTTATTCCCATTTCCTTGGGCTTGTTTATTCTGGTGGCGATACTGGGGCCGCTCAGTGCGTTCCAGGTGGCGCAGCGCAGCCAAACGGGCGTTTTGCGGGAGCTGCTGGAAAAGAACGGGCGTTTTGACGGCGACCGGCTCAAAGCCGGCGGGGCGGCGGTTCCGGCGGAAGATGCGCAGCGTATCTATTCCGGTTTGGAATACCTGGACAAACAAGACGCCCTGGACCGGATTGCGCCCTGGTTCCCGGTTCCACTGAGCACTATTGCCACCGACACCAGCCGGTACGCTTATGCCCAACGCGCTGCCGCCATCGCTGCCTGGCTGAATGCGGCGCCCGAAGGCACGGTGGCCGCGAACCAACGCGAGATATCGGTTTATCCGCTCCATTCCCAGGCACTGAATGGTAATATCGCCGGATTCCGCACCTTTTACCGGTTGGAACTGTACGGCGATACCGACAGGAAGGATCGCCGCGTCACCTTTTCCACCGGCCTCAACGCCCTGCTGCTGCTCGATGCAGCCGGCAAAGTGACTACAGACTCCATAGATCTGACGCCCGCCATGCGCGGCTGGCTCACGGCTGCCGGCGAGGAGGGTTATTACACCATGCCCACCGGCGCCGAAATGGTGGAACTGCGCGGCAAAAAATCTGCGGCCAGGCTTTATGTGCAGGAAGCCCGGTTCGATGCCCTGAAAATGGAAATGCGGAGTTTGACGGGGGTGTTGTTTGTGAAGTGAGGGCTTTTTGTTTTCCAGGAAAAGAGCCGTAATTTTGGCTTGTAAATTTCTACATCATGGGCGACTTGCTTTCAAAATTTGATTTGCTGGATAATGAGGGTAAACAGCAATTGCTGGATTATCTGGATTTTTTGTTGGACAGGAAATCAAAAAGAAAAAAAGACAAATTCGATGTTAATGCTTACAGGGAAAACCTGCTGAAGGTTTCTGTATGGTCAGAAGATGATCTGGCTGTTTTTGATGAGATTAAAGCACACGTTAACCAATGGAAGCCTAAAGAATGGTAATTGACACTACACTTTTCATCGAACATCTGCGGGCAAAAGACAAAACCCAAACTACGCTTTTCAAACTACCCTCCACCGACTTACGCTATGTTTCCGCAGTAACGGTCTATGAGTTATTTGCCGGAGCAACTGACCTTTCTAAGATAACAGCGGTGCGTTATGAATTACAAGGAATACTTGTACTACCTTTTACAACTGAGGTGGCTGAAAAATCTGGCGAACTTTACAAAGACCTTCGTCGTCGTGGTTTGATGATTGAAGCAACCGACATTTTCATTGCCGCCACCGCCCTCGTCAACAATCTGCCCGTTAAAACATTGAATGAACGCCACTTCGCTCGGGTGGAAGGCTTGTTATTGGTTTGATTCTAAGCATTTATTCCTCATGTTCCACCGACTCCTGCTCGTCCTTTCCGTCTTACCTTTCCAATTATCTGCCCAAACCCCCTACTTCCAACAAGAAGTCCGCTACACCATCCGTGCCACCCTCAACGACCGGGACCATACGCTCGACGCGCACATCCGGATGGAATACACCAACCATTCGCCCGACAGCCTGCCGGAAATCCGCATGCACCTGTGGGCGAATGCCTATAAAAACAAGCAGACGGCCTTTTGCCGGCAGAAACTGCGCGACGGCAACAGCCGTTTTTACTTTGCTCCGGAGGAAGAATCAGGTTATTTTAAAAATATCGACTTCACGGTAAACGGGCAAAAAACCGTTTGGCAGGTCGATAAAAAAAATCCCGATATCGCCGTGCTGCTACTGGCTCAGCCCCTCCCGCCTGGCGGCAAAATCACCATCGAAACGCCGTTTTTCCTGAAAATACCGGCATCCTTTTCCCGCCTGGGTCACGTGGGAACCTCCTATCAAATAACTCAGTGGTATCCCAAACCGGCGGTGTACGACCACCTCGGCTGGCACGATATGCCCTACCTCGATATCGGCGAGTTCTATGCCGAATTTGGCGCCTTCGACGTGACGATTACCCTGCCGGAAAACTACGTGGTGGGCGCTACGGGCGCGTTGCAAACGCCCTCGGAAGTAGCGTTTTTACAACAAAAAGAAGCCGAAACGCGCCGGGAAATAGCCCGCAGGACAGCATTGCTGTCCGATAAAAAACAGAAAAAAACTGCCCGCGATACGTTTCCGACCTCGGCTACTACGACTAAAACCCTGCGCTATACCGCCGCAGATGTGCATGATTTCGCCTGGTTTGCCGATAAACGTTTTTACGTGCTGAAAGATACGGCCCGGCTGGCGAGCGGCCGCACGGTCGATTGTTGGGCCATGTTTACCGAAGCGGATTTTGACCTCTGGCAAAAAGGCGCCTTCTACGTGCGCCGCGCCGTGGAGTTTTATTCCCAACACATAGGCGAATACCCCTGGCCCCACGCCACCGCCGTACACAGCGCCCTGAGCGCCGGCGCCGGTATGGAGTACCCCATGATCACCGTTATCGGCAACGAATCCACGGGCAAGGGATTGGACAATGTCATCACGCATGAAGTGGGGCACAACTGGTTCTATGGGATACTGGGCAGCAACGAACGCGACCACGCCTGGATGGACGAGGGCCTCAACTCCTACTACGAAAACCGGTATATGCAGGCGTATTACGGCAGCGACAACCTGGACGGTATGTTGCCCCGCCGGGTCTTCAATTCCGCTCAATCCGGCTCCGTGCGCGAAAACGCCTACTTAATGCTGGCCCGCGAAGGCGCCGATACGCCGCCCGATACGCCCGCTGATGAATTTTGGTTTATCACTTATGGCATCCAGGTGTACATGAAAACGGCAATGTGTCTCGAATGGCTCGAACGATCCCTGGGCAAAACCCGTTTCGACAGTGCCATGCAAGCCTACTACCAGCGCTGGAAGTTCCGGCACCCGTACCCCGATGACCTGCGGGCGTCCTGGCGGGAAACAGGGGTAGAGGCCGGGTGGTTTTTCCAGGCCATGCAGACCCAACGCCGGTTCGATATGGCGCTCACGAAAGTGCAACGAAACCCCGACAGTTTCCAGCTGACCGTAAAAAACCGGGGCCGCTTGTCCGCGCCGTTTTCCATCACGGCCCTGCGCGACGGCCAGCCGGTACAAACCCTTTGGTATCCGGCGCCGGCGCAAAATGCCCAAACGGTTTCCTTTCCCGCCCTCGATGCCGACGCCTTCGTGCTGGACCACGAACACGCCACGCTCGATGTAAACCGGCAAAATAATACCCGGCGCGCGGGTGGTTTATTCCCCGGTTTTGAGCCGCCGCAACTCCGCTTGTTGGCCCCCGTACAAACGCCTGCTAAAAGCGTACTGGGCGTGCTGCCCTGGGTGGGCTGGAACTACTACGACAAAACCATGTTGGGGGTCTTATTGTATAATTCACCCTTTCCTCCCCGGCGCTTTCAGTATTTCCTGATGCCCGGCTTTGGCTTGGGCTCCAAACAGGTAACCGGGTTGGCCGACGTGCAATACAGTTTTTTGACCGGTCGCGCAGTGCCAAAATTGACCCTCGGTTTTAACGCCAAACTGTTCGATTACGACTACAACTGGCCCGACGATTATTACCTGCAATTTTACCGCCTGGCGCCGCGGGTACGGCTCGACTTAGGCAGCGCGTCTCCGGCGTTTTCACATTTTCTGCAATGGCGTACCTTGTTTATAGGGAAAGAGGAGGCGCGCTACGACGCGGACGGTTTTCAGGGAATAAGTTGGCAAAAAGCAACCATTCATGAGTTGCGTTACGAGGGAGCCGGGCGCGCTTTACCCAATCCGTATAAATGGTCGGCAATGCTGGAACGGCAAAATTACCGCACCCCGGATGACCGGCAGGCCCACTACCTGCGCGGCATGCTGGAGTGGAAGCAGCAGTTTTTTTACAAATCCAAACGAAAAATAACGGCGCGCTTGTTTGCCGGCGGGTTCCTGACTAATACGCAGCGCCGGCGGGGCAGTCTGGCCACAAATGACCTGTCGCAGGACATTGCCCGGGCATCTTTTGCCTTGAATCCACAAGGCTTCAACGATTACCGTTTCGATCAGGTCTTCCTGGGCCGCTCCGAAACGACAGGTTTGTTGTCGCGCCAGGTGAGCCAAACGGAAGGCGGTTTCAAAAACGTATTTGGGTCGCCGTTTGCCGGGATCGGCAACTCTAATAACTTTATTATTTCCCTCAATCTCAAAGCCGATCTGCCGCAACGGCTTCCCCTGGGTATTCCGCTGCGACCCTATTTCGATATTGGCTATTTCGACGACGCCTCTCCTTTGGGGCAAAACCGCCCCTTCAGCGAACAATTGCTGTGGAGCGGCGGGCTGATGCTGGAGTTTTTAAACGGCGGGCTGGAAATTTATTTTCCACTCCTCAACGCCGCCCCCCTGCGCGACCGGTATTCCGAACTGGCCGGGAAAAATTATTTTCGCCGGATTTCCTGGAGTGTACGCCTGGGCAAGGTGGCGCCGCTGGAGGTGGTGCGCAGCCTGGCGAATTAGATTAATTCACTTCGGCGGAAAAATTAGCCTGAAACTGTCGATACAACGGCTACTTTTGCCCCAAACACAACACACATGAGTTTGCAAACCAGTTTGCCCCGCCTGAAACACACCGACTCGGGCAATTTTTTCCTCATTGCCGGCCCTTGCGCCATCGAAGGTGAGCAAATGGCATTCGATATTGCCGGACGAGTGCACGAAATCTGCGGGCAATTTTCCATACCTTATATATTTAAAGGCAGCTACCGCAAGGCCAATCGCAGCAAACGCGACTCGTTTACCGGTATCGGCGACGAAAAGGCGCTGGAAATTTTACGGGCAGTCGGCGAACATTTCGACATTCCGGTTACCACCGATATTCATACCGATCCGGAAGCCGCGCGGGCAGCCCCTTACGTGGATGTGTTGCAAATTCCGGCTTTTTTATGCCGGCAAACCAGTCTATTGGTGGCCGCTGCCCAAACGGGCCGCGTGGTCAATATTAAAAAAGGACAGTTTGTGAGCCCGGAAGCCATGCAGTTCGCTGCGGAAAAGGTGCGCGAGGAAGGCAACCCGAACGTTTGGCTGACCGAGCGGGGTACTACTTTCGGCTATCAGGACCTGATTGTGGACTTTCGGGGTATACCCGTGATGCAATCTTTCGGTTGCCCTGTGGTGCTGGATTGCACCCATTCGCTGCAGCAACCCAACCAGAGCAGCGGCGTGACCGGGGGCAGGCCGGCCCTTATCGAAACCATCGCCCGTGCGGGTGTGGCGGTCGGAGTGGACGGTTTATTCATCGAAACACACCCCAATCCCGCCGAGGCAAAGTCCGATGGCGCCAACATGTTACCCCTGGACCGCCTGGAGGGATTGCTCGAACGCCTGGTGCGAATCCGCCAATCCATCCCTAAAAACTGACATTTACCCCCTTTAACAAATAAGATTGGCTGAATGAATTTAACATTAATATGAATTTCTGAAAGCCTTAGTTGGAAATTGTACGTCTTACACTATTTTTACCGCCGTAAAAAACCACTCCTTTTGTAGAAAAGGCTGATTTCATTGGTTCGGGCAAAATTTTTTTTGTGGCTTCACGCCAATTTTTTGCCGCATTGCATCTATGCACTCGAACGGAACAAAACGAAACTGAAAATTTCGCCACCCGGAACAATGAATCTTTTTCTGCAAGGAGTACTGTCAACACAACATTCATTAACTCAAAATTACAACGCAGCATGACAGCAGCAAAAAACACTCCTGCTAAGCAACAAGGTTCTAACTCCGGCGCGATTTTTCCGTTAATCGCGATTCCAGCGTGTTTTGTATTGTCCACCTTGGTTTTTTTGTTCGTTTTTGGTGATCCCACACACTTTGTGGACAATGATCCCACCAAAGACCCCCTGCCCGGCGATTATTTCGGCACGATTTACAAAGGTGGCTGGGTGGTACCCGTATTGTTGGGTATCTTTTTTGTAACGGTCGTATTCGTATTTGAACGCATGATTACCCTGAACAAGGCAGGCGGCGCAGGAAAAGTGGACTCTTTTGTTCGCTCCATCAAGGGGCTGCTGGACAGAGGTGACATTTCTGCTGCGATCGCCGCATGCGACAAGCAAAAAGGTTCTGTGGCCAATGTCGTTCGCGCGGGTTTGACCAAGTATGCCGAAATGGAAAGCCTAACGGGTATGGCAAAGGAGGAAAAGATTCTGGCGATTCAAAAAGAAGTGGAAGAAGCCACAACGCTGGAATTGCCCATGTTGGAGAAAAACCTCAGCATTTTGGCTACCATCGCTTCTATCGCTACCCTGTTGGGGCTGTTTGGAACGGTATTGGGGATGATCCGGGCCTTCGCGGCGTTGGCTACGGCAGGTGCTCCGGACTCGACGGCTCTGGCAACCGGTATTTCCGAAGCCCTTATTAACACGGCGCTCGGTATCGGCACCTCGGCAGTAGCCATTATCTTCTACAACATCTTTACCACCCGTATTGATGGAATGACGTATCGGATTGACGAAGCGGGCTTCAGCCTTTCGCAGACCTTTGCAGCGAAACACCACTAATTTTTAAGAGTATTTGAGCCGGTTCACAAAAACTCAAAACTCAAAACTTAATTGTTATGCCAAAAAATAAACCGACGCGACATATTCCGACCGTTGACATGACGGCGATGTGCGACGTGGCATTCCTGCTGCTCACCTTTTTTATGCTCACGGCAAAGGCTAAACCACAGGAGCCGGTGTCCGTAGACACACCTTCGTCTATCTCCGAAACCAAGTTGCCTGAAGCCGGCACACTGACGATTCTTATTGATAGTGAAGGAAAGGTATATCTCGACATGGCCGGCCAGCATACGCGCCTGTCCCTGATCAAAGATATGAATGAGCAGTATCCGATGGGGCTGACAGAGGAGGAACAGCTGAAGTTCACTATTGCCGGCGCCTTCGGGGTGCCGCGCAACCAGTTGAAAAGTTGGCTTGATCTCGAGGGTTCTGAACGCGCCAGCGTTAAGGTGCCCGGCGTTCCGACCGACTCGGTCAACAACGAACTCGGCCCCTGGATACACAATGCCCGTCTGGCGCAGTTTCGGATGAAACAGGAAGGGAAAGTGCCCGACGAATATGTTATCGTCTTAAAAGCAGACCAGAATACGCCATATCCGGCAATTCAAAAGGTCATCAACACTTTAATAGACATCAACGTCAACAAATTCAACCTGATTACCAGCCAGGAGGCGGACCCGAACAAAACCAATGCCCTCTGAGGAGGCTAAGGAATTGTTCGATACACAATATTTCATCACCCGTAACAGATTTCGAATATGGCTGAAATGCAAACCGCGGATAGCGGCGGCAAGAAAAAAGGTGGTAAAGTCCGCACCAAAAAAATGTCAACCCGTGTTGACCTGACGCCTATGGTAGACCTTGGCTTCTTGCTCATCACGTTTTTTATGTTGACCACTACGCTGGCCAAACCGCAGATCATGCCCGTCGTAATGCCGGAAAAAGATGTAGATGAAAAAGACTTACAAGCGACCAAAGAATCGCAGGTGCTTACCCTGCTGCTCGGAGGCAACGATAAAGTCTATTACTACGAAGGTATTACTGACGCCAAACTGGATTCTACCGATTATTCCGCCGAAGGGCTTCGCAAAGTTATTCTGAATAAGAAAGACCGCGTGAAAGAGCAATGGGGCGATTCGGAAAAGGACGACCCGAAGAATCCGGGGCAGAAAAAAACGTATTCCAAACTTAACGTAATCATCAAGCCCACCAAAGACGCCCGATACAAAAACGTCGTGGATGCCTTTGATGAAATGAAGATTACAAACATTGCTTTATATGTGTTGCTGGATGTTTCCGTACAGGAAGAGGAATTTATTAAAAATCCTGCCGGAGGTTTGAAGTTTTCTTTAGACGAACAAGCCGCTGCTACTACCAAATAACACATAGCACAACAGACAACAGTTTAACGTAACTATTAAAAAACAGAAGTTATGGCTGAAGCAAAAGGCACGCCTGCTTATGAGGACATGCTGGACATCCTCTTCGCCGACCGGAATAAAGCGTATGGCGCATATAAATTGCGCCGCGAATATCCTTCCTATTTGGGTCGCGCGTTGGGATTAGGCTTACTGCTGATCATTTTATTCTTTGCCGTTCCCTTCATTACTTCCATGGTGTCGGACGCTCTTACGCAAAAGGATAAACAGATCGACGTGGTAGCCGAGTTAGGTCCGCCGCCGGATATTGATCCGAACAATCCGCCGCCGCCGCCGCCGCCGCCGCCGCCCACGCCGCCGCCGCCTACGCGGTCGACGGTGCAGTTCGTGCCGCCAATCGTTAAAAAAGACGAGGATGTGGCCGATGAGGAACCGCCAACCGTCGAAGAAGTGATCGAGACAAAGGCAGATGTCGGCGCCGATACCAAAAAAGGTAATGATGAAGCGCCGCCTGCTATTGACGAGAACCCTACGGAACTCGCGGTCATAGAAGCGCCGAAAGTGGTGGAGGAAAAAACGTACGAAATGTTCGACATCCAGAAACCGCCGAGTTTTCCCGGCGGTGAGGCTGAACTCCTCAAGTTTCTGGCCCAGAACATCAAGTATCCGCCCCTGGCACGCGAAAACAACATCCAGGGCGTGGTCGCCCTTACCTTCGTTATTTCAAAAGACGGCAGTGTAAGAGATGTCAATATCGTGAAAGATATCGGAGGCGGTTGCGGTAAAGAAGCCGTACGTGTGGTGCAGACGATGCCCAAATGGGTGCCCGGCGAAGCAAACGGCAATCCGGTAAAGGTTCGTTTTACCCTGCCCGTGCGCTTTAAACTGGAATAATTTTTACCTCTTTTTTTCCGGTATTCTCTTTTTCAAGAATGGCGGGGATATTTCCAAAGAGCGGTGCTGCTGTCATGCAACACCGCTCTTTTTTTATCTAAAAAACTGAAAAACAGTTTGTTGTGCACACGCCATAATTCAAATCGCCGGCATCTTACCTGTATAGATCACGACAAAATTTTTGAATTATGGCAGACATACAAACTTCCGAGCGCCGGGCCGGGCAGCCCTCGCGACGTGGCTCGCCGAGCCGCAGTGCCACCCGGGTCGACCTTACGCCCATGGTCGATCTTGGGTTTCTCCTGATCACCTTCTTTATGCTCACCACCATCCTCTCCAAGCCACAAGTGATGCCGGTCGTCATGCCGGACAAGACGCCTATCGACGACCCGCCTGCCATAACGCATCGCCAGGTACTCACCCTGCTCTTAGGCGCCAACGACAAAGTGTACTGGTATGAGGGCATTACTGATGCGCAGCTGGATTCCACTACTTATGATGCGGACGGGCTGCGTCGGGTGCTTTTAGAGAAAAAAGCAAGGATTGACCGCGAATTCGGTAAGGTAAGTCGTTCGGCCCCCGGGTCGCCGGAACAAAAGAAGGCCATCTCTAAATTCACCGTTCTGATCAAAGCAACGCCCGAAGCGCGGTACAAGAACATCGTTGATGTCTTCGATGAAATGAAAATCTGCGGCGTGGACCATTACGTGATGATCGACATTTCTCCGCAGGAGGAGGCCTTTATCCGGAATCCTGCCGGCGGTTTGCAGTTTAACGAGGCGGAGCAAGTGGCTGCTGCCTACCGGAAATAAATCTCCCCGCAGCGATAGCCCTTTTTACCGCTCTTCCCTTTTCCAATTTAATTGATCAATCTACTGTCAGGGTACGACTTGCGTACCCTGGAGCAGCGCTACTTATATTTTCACTTTAAAACATAACATCATGGTATCTGCACAAAATGATTCCTTGCCCGATGCGCTCGACATTCTGTTTGAGCACCGCAATAAAAATTACGGCGCCTACCAACTGCGCCGGTCCTACTCCCGTAACCTGGCGCGTGCCCTGGGCATCGGATTTCTACTTATTCTGTTCGGCTTGGTATTGCCCAATCTGCTTTCCGCCGTATCAAAGGCGTTTCCGGCAATGGAATCGGAAACGACTACGGTTATTATAGGTCCGCCGCCAGCTCCGGAAAAACTATTTGTACCGCCGCCGCCAAAAGTAACACCCCCACCTGCTGCCCCGACACAGCGCTTCGTCCCCCCCGTTGTAGTGGACGATGAACTGGCGCCGGAGGAAGAAGTAATTACCCAGGACGAACTGGAAAAATCTAACGCGAGAATCGGCAGTGAAAACCGCGAAGGCGACCCGGATGCCCCGCCGACCGACGAACCCGATCCGTCAGATTTTGGCCCCATTCTAGAGCATGCGCCCGCGCCCGAGGATAACAACGTGTATGAATTTGTGGATGTAAATAAGATGCCGTCTTTTCCCGGCGGAGAACGGGAGCTCCTCACCTACTTAGCCAAAAACATCGTTTATCCGCCCCTGGCCAGAGAAAACAATATCCAGGGGATCGTAGCACTTTCCTTTGTCATCAACAAAGACGGTTCGATCAGCGACGTGACGGCATTGAAGGATATTGGCGGAGGTTGTGCCAAAGAAGCCCTCCGGGTGGTACAAACGATGCCGAAATGGAGCCCCGGTGAAGCCAACGGTCATTCGGTAAAGGTTCGTTTCGTGCTGCCGGTGCGGTTTCAGTTGCAGTGATTAGGGTTTAACGGGTTGAGTGGGTTTAACGGGTTTAACCCGTTAAACCCAATAACCAATTCACTATCTTTGCGGCGCTTTTAAACAATTAAAAATTACTGATGGTAAAAATCCTAGTAAACGACGGAATTCACCCGGACGGCAAACTCTTGTTGGAAGAAGCCTCCTATATTGTAAACGAAGACAAAGTACCCCAGGATCAATTAGTTGACCGTATTGGCGAGTACGATGTACTCATCGTGCGCAGCGCGACCAAAGTGACCCGCGAAGTCATTGAAGCCGGAAAAAACCTCAAAATCATCGCCCGGGGCGGTGTAGGCCTGGATAATATCGATGTGGAATTTGCGCAGAGCAAAGGCATCGAAGTGTATAATACCCCGAAGGCTTCCTCCCGTGCCGTGGCAGAACTGGCTCTGGGCCACTTGTTCGGACTAACCCGCATGCTGCAACGCAGCAACCGCGAACTGGCAGCCGGTGGCGATTTTAAAAAACTGAAAAAAGCGTATGAAACGGGCTTTCAGTTGCGCGGCAAAACGATCGGTATTATCGGTTTCGGCCGCATCGGTCAGGAAGTCGCCAAAATGTCGCTGGGACTCGGCATGAACGTTCGGGCGCACGACCCCTACGTACAGGAAGCCGAAGTCGGCATTCAGCTGCACAGCTACGAAGACCTCAAAATCAACGTTCGTATCCGTACCGAACCCTACGACCGGATTATCCGGGAATCGGATTTTATCACCTTCCACATTCCCGGCGGCGGGCAACCCGTCGTCACCGCGGCCGAACTGGCCAAAATGAAAAACGGTGTTTTCCTGATCAATACCGCCCGAGGCGGCATTATTGATGAAGAAGCACTTCTGGCCGCACTGGAAAGCGGAAAAGTCGGCGGCGCCGGCCTCGACGTATTCGAAAACGAACCAACTCCCCGTGAAGCACTGCTGAAACACCCGCTCGTCTCCTGCACGCCGCATATCGGCGCCAGCACCCTCGAAGCCCAGTCGTATATCGGCATGGAACTGGCTGATAAGATTATCGCTTTCTTTGGGGATGATAAATAGGTTTAGGGGTTTGGGGGGTTGGAGGATTGGGGGTTCGGAGGTTTGGGGGGGTTGTTTTGGGGGGTGGTGGTTGGTGGGGTTGGGGGGGTTG
>CAUJEY010000153.1 GCA_963169325.1 Bacteroidota bacterium | reverse complement strand
TAGGGGGGCATAGCCATCAGGTTGAGCGTTTAAATCTCTTCTTTTAAGTCAAAATGTAAAATCTAAAATGTAAAAGTCAAAAGGAACATCGCGTAAAGGGGCAGGTACTGGCATTTATTTCACAGAATGCCCCTGAAAACGGAATCACACTTTTACATTTTGACTTTTAGATTTTACATTTTGACTTAAAAGAAGAGATTTAAACGCTCAACCTAATGGCTATGCCCCCCTAAACCCCCAAACCCTAAACCCCAAACCCTAAACCCCCAAACCCTAAACCTCCCCCCTACCCCCATATCGCTCCATAAACTCCCTATACCGCGGGTCTTCGCGCAACACTTCCGGATTGCCCAGCACGATCACCTGCTCCCGCGCCCGTGTGAGCGCTACATTCAGTTTCCGGTCCACACCTTCGCCGGAGAGGTTGACGAGGTTGTTCAGTTGAGCAGAGGAGTGCACACAACAGGACATTAAAATTATATCCCGCGCGCCGCCCTGATAACGCTCCACGGTATCGATGGTGATCTCGTCGGGATCGAGGCCGGCGGCGGCAAGTGATTCTCTCAGTTGGGCGATTTGAGCACGCCAGGGTGTTATAATGCCCAGGCTTTGATCGGGACGCCAGGGCCGGCCTTCGGCGGCATACCTCTTTTTGAAAAAAGATACCATACGGGCCGCCTGCTCGGCCTCGGCAGGAGCGGTTTTTTGGTTTGGGAGCGCGTTGGGGGAGATCACCGGGAGGAAAAGGACACGTCGCATGATTTCTTCCTGCGCAATCCTGTGCTGGTAATGACTTTCATCCGGCTCGTCGCCGGCGAGGGTTTGCAGAAGGCCATCGTAGAAATGGCGATTGGGAAAATCCATAATATCGGCATGCATACGGCCCTGGCGGCTGAGTTGGCCGTAGTTTGCATGGAGGCCCTCGCCGACGCAGCGGCGATAGAGTCGTTCGAAGTAGGAATCGCGGAGGTCGGTCAGGCCGATGGCATTGAGGTCGGGGTCCGTCACCACGGTGTGTTCGGGGCGCTGGGTGGTAACGGCGGGCAACTGGCGGTGATCACCGATCAGCACGAAGTGTTCGAACCGCGTGAGCAGGCCGATGAGTTGCGGCTCCAGAATCTGGGACGCTTCATCCACGATGAGACGCTGGAATTTTTTGATTTCCAACAACTTGTCATTTTGTGCAAAAGACGCCACGGTGCTGGCAAAAATGCGGCAGGGCTCCAGCACAGCCCGGAGTTCAGCCCGGGTGCTCACGCCCGCAATCCGGTTGCTCAACAACTGATCCCGAAAACGTTCCGCGGTGGAAAACCGCGACCCCATGCGGAGGTATTGCTCCCGGATGCCGCCACCCAGCGCATCCAGCGATTCGCAAATTTCATCCACTGCGCGGTTGGTATAGGCCAGCAGCAACAGATTGTCGTTCGTTTCCTGGAGCACCCATTCCACCAGGGCGCGCAACATCACACTGGTTTTGCCGGTGCCCGGCGGCCCCCAGAGGAGGAAAAAAGGGGAGGAAGTGGTTATTTTTTGGAGGAGCAGGGATTGTTCGGGGCTTAAAACCCCTCCCCTATCCCCTCCCCCGAAGGGGAGGGGGGCTTGATCCCGGTCGCTCTCCAGTTCCATTTTGCGGGCTGCAGATACTTCGTGTAATTTTTCAAGGACTGATTCCAAGCGGTTTAACACGTCTGAATTTTCAAACCGAACGACTTCAAATCCAAACAGGGCAAGGTAGTCTGTGCGTAGCTGGTCATATTCAGGTTGAAAATCATGAATATTTCCATCTACTTCCACAACCAAGCGTAACTCAAGACAAACAAAATCAACTATATAGTCATCAATCGCGTGCTGGCGGCGAAATTTCAAGCCGTTAAAACGGCGATTACGCAAGGTTTCCCACAAAGCTGATTCAGCGGGAGTCTGGAACTTCCTTAATTGGCGAACCATACCCTTCAAATAGTGCCACTTACTTAATACTGTCGTTTCCTCCGGATCCCCTAACGATCCTGTTTTGGGCGGTTGTTCGGTATTATTATTGTTAATATTTTTTAGGATAACCCTTGGTCTTTCATTTTCCGCAATCAAGCCCCCCTCCCCTTCGGGGGAGGGGATGGGGGAGGGGTTGAACACCCGCTCCCGCACCGCCTTCGCCGCACCCGCCCATTCAAACAGCCCCCTGTACATCGTCACAAACCCTGTATCCAACATATCCGGCTCCAGGTTCCAGAGGCTGTCGGTCTCGAAAGGTTTGAGGTTGAACTGGCGGTACCGGAGTTGCACCACCACGCGGTCTTTGCCGAGTTCGGTGATCGTACATTTGATCACCTGATGGTCCAGCACGGTATCGGTTTCCAACTCGGCGGGATAGAGCACGGCAATATCGCCGGTGCGGAAATTGGCCAAAGGATTGGTTTTTTCCGTTTTGCGAAAAACGATACAGGGGTCGGATTCATTCGCATGATTCTCCACGATTTCGAGGTGGCTGAGCAGGGCAAAGGTCTCCTGTTTGTCGGCAAAACTGCTGCGCCAGAGGGCGGCATTGCCGTTTTGAGCCTCGGCATTTTCGTCGCCTACCTTGGCCAGCCATTGCTCGCGGGCAATAAAACCGGCAAAGGCGTTGAAGTATTTTTGCTCTGCCGGACTCAGTTTGGAATAAGCCGCCTCGAATATGCCAAAATCGCGACTCAGAAAATCGCGGGAGTCTGCGTTGCCGGCGCGCAGACGCAGTAACAAGGGCACCTCCGCATCGCCCGGCCGGATAGCCGCCAGCAAACGTTCGATGGCGACCAACTGATTGCGGACCTGTAGTGCCTCCCATTGCTCGGGCGCCACGGTGGGCGCAAAACGAAGTTGCTGTACGTCAGCGCCGGAGTACAGGATGTATTTCGCCGGGTCGGTTTGCGGGCCGAATACCGAGCGCACCAACAAATCGTACAGAAGGGTTTGGGTAAAATGGCTGCGCTGAATGCCGTAGCTGTTGGGCCGGAACGGCGTGCCGCTTTTGAGTTCAACGATGGCAGACCGCTCATCAGTATGGTAAAACAGGTCGAGGCGGCCTTGCAGACCGTATTGTTCGCTGTAAAAGGTCGGTTCCAGAATACAGTTTTCCGGTTCGATATTTTGCTGCGCAAAACCCTGCCGCGCCATGGATTTCAGGTTGACGTAGTGTTTTTGGGCTTTGCCCGAAATTTCACGCACCGCGGAATCGCTCATCGGCGCATACACGAAGGGATATAAGCGGAACGTTTCACGCAGCAAATCCGGGTAAGCCGCGTCAGGTTCGTTGAGCAGCCGGTCGAGGAAAAAGTTGGCTATGTTGCCTAACAAAATAGCCGGCGTGGCGTCGTAGGGCAGAAATTTTTTGACCAAATAAGCCAGCGGCTGCGCGCCGTTTTCCTTAAAACACTCGGAAACAGCCGATACATCAACCAGATAATCCGGCTCGACGATAAACAGACGCGGCCGATAATCGCCTTGCCGGTCGATATCTACCTCCAGCAGGTTGAGCGTTACCGGGAAGCCAAAAACCGTACGGAGCAGGCGGATCGTCGGATTGAAGTTGTCGTTGCGTTCGGGCAAATTGTAGCGCACCCGAACCGGCTGCCCGGGATTCTCCTGGTCGTAGGCGAAAAAACAATTGTTGTCGGGATCGTCGCGCACGGCCACTACGCGGGCGCGGGCCTTGTAGTCCCAGATTTCAGGCGGCGTGAAAGTCCACTCGCCCTCGGCGGGCAAATATTCCAGCACCTCCTGGGGTATAGCCGTACGGCTGATGATGAGGATGGTTTCTGCCAGGGCTTTGACGCCCAAACGCGCGATGCGTTCGTTGCCGGCGTCCAACCCGTGGCGTACCCGCATGGCGAGGCGCCGGAACGTATGGATCACCCGCAGTGTGTCGGGTTGGATGTGAAACAAGTGGCCGGCATAACTGATGCGGGCGAACAAGGTACTGAAGGCCAGCTGCTCCCGTTTGGTTGCTTCCACAAACAAATTTTCCAGCAGTACCGTCAGGGCAAGTATTTGCTCCCGCGCGGTCCAACCGGGATGCGCGGCAATCTTGATCAATTCGCGGTAGAGGAGTGGTGCGGCTTCGGGTGACATGCTGCAAAGGTCTGAAACCGCGGCTACATTTCAACTTTGTTCAAATCTAAATCCAGATACCCCCAGTGCTCCTACTTTCTCGCCCCGAAATCCTGCACCCAATACGGCCCGGTTTTCCCGACGCCCATGTCCTGGAATTTTGGATTCATCATGTTCTCGCAATGGCCTTTGCTCCCGGCCCAGGCATCTACGACGGCGCGGGCAGTGGGCTGGCCCTTGGCGATATTTTCGCCCGCGATATGCCAGTCATAACCGGCGCGGGTCATCCGGTCGGAGAAACTGGTTCCGTCAGTGCTGTTGTGGCTGAAATACCGGCCGCGGTACATGTCGTCGGCGTGGGCCTGAGCGGCTTGTTCCAGTTTTTCATTCCATTGAAGGGCCGGAACCGGGGGAGAATACCGGCTGCCGGGGCATTTGCAACCCCGGGCGCGCAGGGCGTTCACTTCGTCGAGCACCTCCTTCGCCAGGAGTTTGTCCATGGGAGGCGGAGCGGCATTATTCCAGAGGCCCGCTTTTTGGAGCGCGGAGGGTTCACCGGGTTCGCAGGTGAGGAGCAGGGAAAGGACGGACAGAAAAACGAGGGATTTCATGCTAAAAAGAATGGCTTTGTTAAGACATTATTTAACGCAGATATCGATTGTTGTCATATACCACTATTCAATGCGCTCCACAACTTATCCTTCAGCTGCTGTATGTTTTTGCCCGTCACGGCCGAGATAAAAATGATTTCTACATCGGGCGGCAGGGTCGGCCGCAGCATTTTTTCCAGATCGTCGTCGATAAGGTCGGCTTTGGAGATGGCGAGCAGGCGTGGTTTATCGAGCAGATCGGGGTTGAACTCGCGGAGTTCGTTCATCAGAATATCAAATTCGGCCTTCAGGTTGCGGTCGGTATCGGCGGGTACCATAAACAACAGCACGCTGTTGCGCTCGATATGGCGCAGGAAGCGATGACCGATACCGCGGCCTTCGTGCGCGCCTTCGATGATGCCGGGGATGTCGGCCATGACGAACGACTTGCCCGGGCGGGCTTCCACGATACCGAGATTGGGCACCAGAGTGGTGAAAGCGTAATCGGCGATTTTGGGCCGGGCGGCGCTAACGGCGCTGAGCAGCGTACTTTTGCCGGCATTGGGGAAACCCACGAGGCCCACGTCGGCCAGTAATTTCAATTCCAGTACGATCCACCGTTCGATGCTCGGCTCACCGGGTTGGGCGTACTTGGGGGATTGATGGGTGGAGGTTTTAAAAAAGTTGTTGCCTTTGCCGCCCCGGCCACCGGGCAGAAGGACTTTTTTATCGTCACGCTCGGTGATCTCCAGCAAAACTTCGCCGGTTTCGGCGTCTTTGGCCACAGTGCCGAGGGGTACTTTTACAATTACATCATCGCCGTCGTAGCCGGTTTTGAGTCCGCCGCGGCCAATATCGCCGTCCTGCGCCTGGATATGTTTGGTGTATTTCAGGCTCAGCAACGTCCACTCGTGCGGGTCGGCCTTCAAGATAACGTGGCCGCCGCGGCCGCCGTCGCCGCCATCGGGGCCGCCTTTGGGCATGCCCGCCCCGCGGAAAAAGTGAACGCTCCCTGCCCCGCCTTTGCCGGAACGGAAGTGAATTTTGACGTAATCGACGAAATTTTGCTCAGCCATGTTTAGGAGGAGGGTTTTTAGAGGCAATAATCAGTAAACAATCCGGGTAAATAAATAATGGGCTACAAAGGTAAGCATATTATACCTGGGCTTGTGCCAAAAAACGCTTAGTTGACAAATTTTTCACCACGGAGACACGGAGACACGAAGTTTTATTCTCCGTGTCTCTGTGTCTCCGTGGTGAAAAAAAATTATCTACGGTATCTCTTTTGCAAAAAAACCATCATCCTAAACCGGCAACACCCGCGCCCCGAAACCATTTTTAGAGGCATCCACAAACTGTTCCGCCGTTTCCCGCACGGTTTGCTCCAGCGGGCGGTAGGCAAACCCCGGTACCGTCAGCGATTTTTGATTGGTATAATCATACGAAGAGACGCTGCTCTGCGCGCTTTCCTTGGTCACCACCGGTTCGGCGCCGGTTATTTTTTCTTTGAGCCACTCCACCCGCCAAGCCACCTCAGCCAACAGGGGCGTTACTTTGATAAACGGGCGTTTGGCGCCAATGGCATCGGCTACCATAAAAAACAGGTCGCGGAAGGGCGTGTTTTGCGCGTTCAGAATATACCGTTCGCCGCTGATATCGCGCTCGAGCAGCAGCAACATGAACTGCGCCACGTCGCGCACATCCACAAAACCGGTGCGGCCCACCGACCAGAATTTCAGTCCGTCGTGCAGTTGTTTGAACATGCGCCCGGTGCCGATATTCCAAAACCCACTGCCCAACACGACTGCGGGATTAACAATCGCCACGGGCAAACCCTCGGCATTACCCCGCCATACTTCCTGTTCCGATTGGTATTTGCTGACGGCGTACTGGCTGTTGCCTTTACCCGGTATCCAGTTGCAGGTTTCATCTATATTGGGTCGTTCTTTGGAGCGACCGAAAGAGGCGATGCTGCTGACGTGTATCAATTTTTGTATGCCATAATCCAGCGCGAGGTTCACGATATTGGCCGTGCCTTCCACGTTGATGTTCATCATTTGCTGCACATCTCGTGGATGGAAGGACACCATGGCAGCGCAATGGCACACGTGGGTCACGCCGGCAAAGGCCTCTTCCAGGGTCATGATGTCGGTGACGTCGGCATCGACCCATTCCACCTGGCCGGCCACTTGCAGCACCAGGTCCATCGGGCTGTTCGCGCGGCGCAGGGCACGCACGCGATAGCCGTTTTTTATTAAAAGTCGGATGAGGTAAGAGCCGATAAAACCGGTGCCGCCGGTGACCAAAACAAGTGCGTTATCTTTATTCATGCTGTTAATTAGCGTCAAATCTGCCAAAAGGTTACCGTCCCAAATGTATCAACAACACGCTCACATCCGCCGGGCTCACCCCTGAAATGCGGCTGGCCTGCCCGATCGTGCGCGGTTTGTGGCGGGAGAGTTTGTCGCGCGCTTCGTTGCTCAGGGCATGGATGGCTAAGTAGTCGAAGTTTTCGTGCAGGCGCACATCCTCCAGCCGGTTCATTTTTTGCACCATCTCCTCTTCCTTACGGATGTAGCCTTCGTATTTGATGTTGATCTCGGCCAGCTCCACAAATTCGGTGTCGAAGGGCGTCAGAAAACGGTTTAACTCCGGCACGGCCTGCGCCAATGACCCGATGTTCACCTGCGGGCGCAGGAGGATGTTGTACAGTTTTACTTTTTGCACCACCGGTGCAGAATCCACGGACGCCAAATAGCCGTTCACCTCGTCGGGGCTGATGGAGGCGTTTCGGAGGAAATTTTCAATTTCAACGGCCGCCTGTTGTTTGGCGCGCACGCGGTGCATACGCGCCTCGGCGCCGTGCAGGCCCAGGCGGTGCGCGATGGGCGTGAGACGCAGGTCCGCATTGTCCTGGCGGAGCAGAATCCGGTATTCAGCCCGGCTGGTAAACATGCGGTAGGGCTCCTGCGTGCCCTTATTTACCAGGTCGTCGATGAGCACGCCGATGTAGGCCTCGGAGCGTTTCAGCACCAGAGGTTCCTGTTCTTTCACGGCCAGTGCGGCGTTGAGGCCGGCCATCATACCCTGGCAGGCGGCCTCTTCATAGCCAGTAGTGCCGTTGATTTGGCCGGCGAAAAAGAGGTTTTTGACGAGGTTGGTTTCCAGCGTCAGTTGGAGTTGGGTAGGCGGAAAATAATCGTACTCGATGGCGTAGCCGGGGCGGAACATTTTGGCGTTTTCCAGGCCCCGTATTTCCCGGAGGGCTTTGTATTGCACATCTTCGGGCAACGAAGAAGAAAACCCGTTGATATAAATTTCGCAGGTATCGCGGCCTTCGGGCTCGATGAACAACTGGTGCGCGTCTTTGTCGCTGAAGCGGTCGATCTTGTCCTCGATGCTGGGGCAATACCGCGGTCCCACGCCCTGAATACGCCCGCTGAACATAGGCGACTGGTGGAAGCCTGTGCGCAGGATATCGTGTACTTTTTGATTGGTGTACGTGATATGGCAGGGCATCTGATCGGTCAGCGCCGGGGTATCGGTATAGGAGAACTTGCCCACCGGATCGTCGCCGGGCTGCACGTCCATGCTCGAAAAATCAATGGTGCGGCCGTCCACGCGGGGCGGGGTGCCGGTTTTCATACGACCGGCTTCGAAGCCCAGTTGGACGAGTTGTTCGGTGATGCCGCGGGCGGCGCTTTCGCCCGCGCGTCCGCCGCCGAATTGTTTTTCACCGATGTGAATGATGCCGTTCAGAAAAGTACCGTTGGTGAGCACCACGGATTTGCCCGCAATTTCGAGGCCCATGCCGGTACGCACGCCGCATACACGGCCGTCTTTCACGACGAGGCCGCTGACCATTTCCTGCCAGAAGTCGATATTCGGGTGCGCTTCCAGCATTTGCCGCCATTTGCGGGCAAACTGCATGCGGTCGCTTTGCGCGCGCGGGCTCCACATGGCGGGACCTTTCGATTTGTTCAACATCCGGAATTGCACCATCGTGTGATCGGTAACTACGCCGGAATACCCGCACAGGGCGTCTACTTCGCGCACGATCTGGCCTTTGGCCACGCCGCCCATAGCGGGGTTGCAGCTCATTTGGGCGATGGTTTGCATATTCATGGTAGCCAGCAAAACCTTACAGCCTGCATTGGCCGCCGCTACTGCCGCTTCGCATCCGGCATGGCCGGCGCCGACTACTATGACATCATAAGTTGGAAACATGGTAGGTAGTAAATCCTCGTAACTGGAGGATTATGATTTTAAAAACCTGAATTTAACTTGTATTGAGGCAAAAAGTTAGCAAAAGTACGGCTAAATCTTTAGTAGATCAGCATTAGTGCTCCACGTTTTCCTGCTCCACCAGCGTCCGGGTTTCCAGGCAAAAACCGAGCAGACGGCCCAGGGTATTGCCGCGACTGAGGCGCCGGCCGGCATAGACGCAACCGTTGTCGAGGTTTAAATAGCGTTGCCGGTCCAGATTTTCGAGTTGTTCCCGTATCTGGTCGATCTCCAGCGGTGTATGCCCGTGCAAGATGATTCGATTGCCCAGCCATTCATAGTTGATATCCGGGTACCAGCGCCGCATCCAAAGCAGGGTATGCGGTTGATCCAATGGATCGGCGTTAGAGAAGTCCAGCCCGCCGTGTACGCATAGGCAGTCGCTGGTTTCAACATAGAAAAGGGTCGATTTTAAGAAGTCGATGTATCGTTCCGGAATTTCCCGCACCCGGTCGACGCCGAAGCTGGCCATTGCCTGGCGGCCGCCGTTGGTCAACCATTGATCCAGGCTGTAAGCGCTTTCCAGGGCATCGAGCAACATTTGCTCGTGGTTGCCGCGCAGGCAGGTTACTTCGTGGCCATTTTCCCGCAAGCGGAAAATCGTGTCAATCACACCTTTGGAATCCGGCCCCCGGTCGATGTAGTCGCCAAGCAAAACAAGCCGGTCGGCAGGCTTCAGATCAAGGTGCGCAAGGAGGGCCTGGAACGTGCGGTTGCACCCGTGTATGTCGCCGATGATGTAAGTCATGTCGGGAGGCGTTGATTATCTCAGGATTACACCTCCACCTGCGGTTTAACGGCCTCTTGTTCAAAATTCATTTTAAATCCGATGCGCTGATTTTCGTCCGGCCGGTCGTCGTCGTAATCTTCCCAGTTGATGATTTCTGTGATAAACGTTTCCAGGTGCCGGATGAAGTACGGTTCTTTCAGTTCTTCCGGCCTGTAAATGGCGATGGTTTTGGGCGGTTGCGGCTGACCGTATTTCTCAATGTAGGGATAGTTGATCAGGACGAGAATTTTCCCATTGAACAACTGCTGATAGACCAGCGATCCGTTTTGTTTGATGAGGTCGCGATGCAGACCGTCGCCGACCGGCTCGCCCAGGCCACTTTTTACACTGCCTAACGACAGGGCAACGGCCTCTAAGTTCCGGATTTCGCTGCGCTCTTCTATGGTGCAGGCTAATTTAGCCAATTCTGCGGATTTTTGAAGGAGGGAAATAATGTCCTTTTTCAGGCTTTTATGCCAAACAGTCCGGTATGCTTTGGTGTTTTCCAGCACTTCCTGATAGTGCATTACCTTGCGATTGAAGTTGTTGTAATCTGGTTCGGTGAAAGAAATGGCCATGGCGGGAAGTTGTTCGTTAAAGGAAATTCTGAAAAAGAACGACCGGGGAAAGGAAATGTTTAAAATACGTTGCCCGTTACGGAAAGAAATGCCGTAACGGGCAACTAAATATATCCATGGCCACTTGGACGCGGGTTATCCCTTTTCCCACAACAACGCCCGCGGCCTGCCCGATACGATTACCTGTGCCGTGTAAATCCCGGGTGGCAGGTCTCCAACGGGGATCGATAGGATTTCACCTGATATCAGGTTTCGGGTTTGGTACAGCACCTTGCCTGCCATATCGGAAATCAGTACTTCTGCCGGTTCGGATACAGGATGTTTCAGACGTATTTTCAACCAATCTGGTGCCGGGTTGCCCAGAATTTCAAAAAAATCGCCGGCAACCTGTGGCTCTGCGGTTGGAACCGGCAGGCTCGTCTGGTATTCTACCACGAATACGGGAGTACCCGTGGTAATTTGCGTCGTGTCTCCGTTGGCATTTATTTTCAACTGTACCTCCTGGTACTTCGAAGTCCAGAACAGAAAGCCGGAAATAGTCGGTACATACCAGTAATAAAACTCCTGCGTACCGAGGCGCAGCGTATGGGTATTATTGAGCCCGGGCACGCTGTCGCGGCGATTGGCGGTCGTTTTTACCCGTATGGCGTTCTGATAGTTTTGCCCCCCGGGCATCATCAGCGCGCCAAATCCGTCGTAGTCGCGCCTATAAAACAGATCAAAAAAGACAGTTTGCCCATTGTTGGTATTCGTGCCCGAAATAGTATCCGTTTGGGTTTCGCCATAGTACATGGGGTATTGGCGATCCCAAGGGGTGGTGTTGACAATCACATTAGCGCCGAGAATGCCGAGGCCGAGCGTGGAGACGGTAGAATCGGTCTCTGCATAATAGGTAAAACTCGGAGGCGTCGGGCCGCCGGCGTCGGTGCGCATGCAAAGGGTGGCTGCGGGGAATTTGCCGGCAAAAGGCGTACCGGCGGGATCTAAATACGAGCGGGTGACCCAAACATCACCAGGACCGGCTGCGCTGAAATCCCAGGTTTGATTTTCACCGGCGGGGCCGGGGTCAAAAAATGCCGGCGGGTACCAACCGGCTGCGTTCAGAACTGCGCCGGCTTCGGGTTCAACGGTAATCGGCAGCACTGGTTGGGCAACGAGGGCGCCGGTAAGGGCGCAACAGAGCACTATGTAAATTAACTGCTTCATAGGAAAATATTTTTGAAGCAAATACGGCATCTCTACCGTGTTGCTGTCGGACCAATGAGCCGGCACTACGCTTGCTCCCTTAAACAGGGCAGATCATTGAGTAAAAAGGTATCAGGAGGTAGGGCGGACTTTCGCGACCGAGCCATTGCCGTTTGAACCGACAAGCCCTTCGATAAAATACATATCCACAAGCCCTTTGTTGTGTACTTCTTTTTTGCCCCGGAAGGAACAATGGAAGTGGTGTTTTACCTCCTCGCAGGTGGCGCCGGAAATATTGACCCGACCCGGCTCACCGAGCTCTTCGAGGCGGGAGGCGAGGTTGACGGCGTCGCCCCAGATATCGTAGGCAAATTTATTTTTCCCGATTACCCCGGCGATCACCGGGCCGGTATGTACGCCGATGCGCATGTCGCGCAAAACGGCTTTCGGGTTTTGCCGGTTGCGTTGTTCCAGCCAGTCGAGCATTTCGAGGGCGGCTTTTACGGCATCTACAGCGTGGGTTTCATTGGGCACAGGCAATCCGCCGGCGCACATAAAAGCGTCGCCGATGGTTTTGATTTTTTCGAGGCCGTTTTTTTCACATATTTCATCAAAAGCGAGAAAACACTCGTCCAACTCGTCAATTAACTGTTCCGGGGTAAGCGTTTGCGAGAGCTGGGTAAAATTTAAAAAGTCGGTGAATACGACGGTGGCTGCGCCGTAGAGCCGGGGGGTGGCGTAGCCGTGCGCGCGCAATTCCTGGGCGACTTCATCGGGCAGGATATTGAGCAGCAGGCGGTCGCTTTTCTGGCGTTCCAGTTCTATTTGTTCTTTTTGAGCTTCAATTTTTCGGTTTTGCACGGCCAGCCGCCGGCTTGCCCGGCGTGCCAGCAACCAGCCGATGCCCAGCAGAATCAGGATGATTATACCAAGACCGCCTAAGCCGTAAGCGAATTTTTTAAAATTTTCCTGTTCACGTTGCTGGAATTGCTGGTCCAGGCGGAGTTGCGCCACCCGCGCACTGTCGGCCAGGCGTTGGGCGTAGTCGACTTGTTCTTTTTGTTTCAGGCTGGCGATCAGGCGTTCTTTTTTTTCCGCATCCAATTGTTGAGCCGCGAGGCGAAGTTGTTGCCGGGCTTGCAGGGCTTGCAGGGTTTGTTCGCGAAGCCTGGCCTGGTCCACGTCGTTTTGGGCCTGAAGCAGGCGCACTTCATCTTTCCGGCGTTCGGTTTCGAGCGCCAGGTTTTCGTTGAGCAATTTAAGGCGTTCCTGTTCGTAGCGGGACTGCTGGAGCTCAAGGTCCCGGAAGTTTTGCCGGGCGATGAGGTATTTGATTTGTCCTTCGGCTGCGCTGAGCAGGGTGCGCTGTTGTTCGATGTTTTGCTGGCGGACTTGTTCCTGCAGGCGTATCGAGTCGTTGAGAATCAGGTATTTTTTATAATAATCGAACGCTTTTTCAAAATCGTAGAGCTGGTAATAAATATCGGCGGCCGTGCGGTAGGCATTTGTCAGCACATCGATCTGGTGTGTTTCATTGGCATACCGGATGGCTTCATTATTGTGGGTTAATGCGTTATACACGTCCCGGTCGCTGAAATATACCCCGGCCATCAGGTGTTCCAGGTTGGCCATCGAGGCCCAGTCTTTTTGGGTTTCCAGCAGGCGCCGGGCTTTCAGGAGATAGTCTATGCCGCCTTTGGTATTGCCGGTATTGTGCAGGGCGATGCCGATATTTGCATACACCACCTGGATATAATCGCAGGTGATAAATTTACATTGCAGCTCTGCCTTTGTGAAATATTCCAGTGCCCGGGGATAATCGTTCAGGGTAGCGTATTGCTTGCCCATATTGTTGTACATCACCGCTTTTTCTTCCGGGCGCCCGTGGCGTTCCACGATTTCTTCGATGGAAAGATAATAATAAAGCCCTTTCCCGGCATTTCCGCTGCTACTGTAAGCATTGGCTAATTTTTGGTGAATTTGCACCAGCTTCGGGTTGTTACCCTTCGCTTTGTAGTACGCAATCAGGTCCTGATAAATGATTTCAGCGCTGTCGAAGCGCATGTCGAGCAGGCGTGCATCGGCTGCTTTTTCCATCACCGGGTATTGTTGGGGCGACAGTTCGAGTACTTGCCGGTAGTACCGTTGAGCGCTGTCGTATAGTTTTTCCTGGAAAAAAAGATCGCCCAGGCCGGTGTATACTGCCAATAACGTCGGTTTATTGAGCATCAGCGGTGCCGCATTGCCGCCCGCGTTCAGTTTTTCTTCGGCTTCCAGATAATATTGCAGCGCTTCCTCGGTGCGATTGGTTCGGGCGCATACCCCGGCCATCAGCACCAGCGCGCGCGCAATACCCCCGTCATAACGCAGGTCGCGCGCAATGGCCAGGCTCTGGTTGGCCAGCGAATAGGTTTCAGCGTCGGACGTCGAGCCGCGTGCATTATCCAGCAAATTGTCCACTTCCGCGGTAGAATGCTCCAATTCTTCAACTGCCTGGGCCGGCAACCGGAGCGCCGTCAGGGAAAAGAGGACAAGAAGGAGTATGAAGCGAAAATACTGCACCGGATACCGGGTTTGGGTTCGAAGATAGGTTTATAAAGGTATGAGCTAAGATACGTTTAGGAAACTTGAAAAGTTTCGTAAACATGATCCGGGCCTTTTCTACAAAGTTCATAAAAACTCGCGGGTTTATACTATTCTACCTGCACTTCATCCACAAACAACCAACACGGGTTGCCGGCGCCCTTGTGTCCGGGCGGGCATTGGCCCAGGGAGACACCCACCACGCGGATATACCGTGCGGCGGTATTTTCGAGTAAAATTGTCCATTTATGCTGCATTGAACCGGGCGTCGTTGGGGGGATGTCGTTGTTTACTTCGCCGGCCGGGGTGAAATGTTCGCCGTCGCTAGACGTTTCGATCCGTAATTTGGTTGGAAAAAAAATCCAGGAATTTTCATCCTGTAAAAAGTTGGCGCTAACCTGCCGCAGATTTTTAACGCCGCCGAGATCGATCACCGCATCGAGGTTAACGCCTTCGTAACCTTGCCAACGGCCGGAGCGGAAATCGGCGCCACCGGGCTGCAAATCCACCAGGGCCTGATCGCCGCCGCCGGTGTACTGCGGATTGTATTTGGTGGCATACCGCAATACACGCAGGTCGGAGCGCAGTTTGAAAAACGCCGCTTCCGCCACCGGGCTTTTGAGGCCATCCCGCTCGGCATAAAATTTCAGAACCGTATTATCCTGAATCAAGATCGGTTGATCGTAGCGCTGATTGTTTGGCGACAACGTCGTATCGCCCTTTTCGAGGGTATAATAAATGACGGCTTCCGGGTCGGCGCAGCCAAGGGTGAGCGTTTGGCGGTCTTGGAAAACACGTTTTGCCCCGGTAAGAAATGGAATGGGTACGATTGGGGTAACATCGATGGCCGATACCGGGCAGTCGGCTTCGGCGGCGCCCCAATCGGCGGGTTTGTCCGACATCTGGAAGGTTAATTCGCCGCCTTTGAGCAAATCTTCGTGTGTGAACCAGGTTTTGCTCCAGGGCCGGCCGTTGACATAAGCCGACTGGATATAGGGCCGGCGGGCAGCGGCGCCCTTGGCGTCGATGGTAAAGGTATTGCCGTTGTCGAGGTGGATCACCGCCTTTTCAAACAGGGGTGTTCCGATCACGTACTGACCGCCGGCTGGCACAACCGGGTAGAACCCCAGGGCAGAGAAGACGTACCAGGCCGACATCTGGCCGCAATCTTCATTGCCGCTCAGTCCGTCGGGCCGGTCGGAATATTGCTCGTCCATGATCTGGCGGACACGCTGCTGGGTTTTCCAGGGTTGGCCGGCAAAATTGTACAGGTAGGCCATGTGATGGCTCGGCTCATTCCCCTGCACATACTGGCCGATGAGGCCGGTGATGTCGGCCTGCTGGCGGCCGGTCGTTTTGGCATGGGCCGTAAACAGCGAATCCAGTTGTGCCGCGAACGCCTTACGCCCGCCCGCCAGGCGCATCATGCCCGACACGTCTTGCGGCGCTGCGTATCGATACTGCCAGGCATTGGCCTCCGTGTAATTGAAGTTCACCTCGAAAGGATCGAAGGGTTCGTGCCAGGTGGAATTGTTTTTTGCCCGGAAGAAGCCGCTGGAGGGGTCGAACACGTTTTTATAATTTTGTGCCCGGCGGCTGAAGGCTTCATACACGTCCTTACGGCCCAGATCCCGCGCCATCAGGGCGATGCATCCGTCGTCGAAAGCATACTCGAGCGTTTTCGACACGGATTCGGGTTCTTCGTCGGAAGGGATATAGCCCGTTTTTTTGTACCATTTGAGGCCGTAGCGATCCTGGTTGGCGCTGGTCAGCATGGCGTCGAGGGCTTTATGGCCGTCGTAGCCACGGATACCTTTCAGCCAGGCGTCGGCGATTACGGGAATGGCATGGTTGCCGATCATACAGTCCGTCTCGCAGGCGCCGAGTTCCCATATCGGTAACAATCCGCCCTGTTCGTATTGCCGGAGAAAGGTTTGAATAAAATCGCCGGTTCGTTTGGGTTCCAGGATGGTATACAAGGGGTTGCAGGCGCGGTAGGTATCCCACAGCGAAAATACCGTGTATTGATCGTGGCCGTTGGCGGTGTAGGTTTTCATGTCCCGGCCGCGGTATTGGCCATCGGTATCGGAATAGACGTTGGGCGCCAGCATGGTATGGTAAAGGGCGGTGTAAAAAGTCGTTTTTTGCGCGTCGGAGCCGCCTTCTACTTCAATTTTTCCCAGTTGTGCCGCCCATTTCGCCTGGGTTTGGGCTTTTACCTGGTCGAAATCAAAATGATTACATTCGGCTTCCAGGTTTTTTCGGGCGCCTTCCACACTAACGGCCGAGATGCCGACCGTAACGACCACGGGGAGCCCTTCGTAGCCGTAAAAATCGAACAGCCCGACGATTGCTTTGCTGTTCACCGAACGCTGCGACGAGCGCGGGCTTAAGGTCATATCGAGCACTTTCGACTCAAAAAACGGTCTTGAAAACCGGATAACGAAGTAGATACGTTGTTCTTTGGCCCAGGAACGGGAAATGCGGTAACCCACCAGTTCGTGATCATTGACCACCGTCATGGTAGATCCGATCACTTCGTCGCGGTGGCGCAGGTCGACCAGAAAACGATTGAATTCCCGGTTTTTGGGAAAAATATACCGGTGAACCCCCACCCGGTCGGTAGCGGTCAGTTCAATCGAAATATCATCTTTCGCGTACCGGACGGCATAATAGCCCGGCTCGGCGTATTCGTCGCTTTTCCGGAAGCGGGCGGCATATTCAGCCGGTTCTAACCGGGACGGACCCATATATGGCTGAATCAGCAAATCGCAGTAATCGGCCACCCCGGTACCGCTCAGGTGTGTGTGGCTGAAACCGTAAATCAGCGAATCGGAGTAGTGGTACCCCGAGCAGCCGTCCCAACCTTCGAGGCGGGTATCGGGGCTGAGTTGTACCATGCCGAAGGGAGCGGCGGCGCCGGGGTAGGTGTGTCCGTGACCATCGGTGCCGATAAAGGGGTTGACGTGGGAAAGCAGGTTGCCGGTTGGTGGTTTCGGGGCGCCGGTTAATTGGGCGATGAGGCAAATGGGCAGGAGGAGGAGAGCCGTGGTAAGGATAGAGCGCATGACGATAACCGGGTTGTTGGAGGGCAAAGGTACTGTTTTGTGGTTTTATGCCTCTTGGGCTTTGCGGGTTTGTCCTACCTTCCCAGGATGGTGTAATACGTTTACTTGCTGTCGAGCGTCTTCGACGTTTCAGAGAAAAGATATCAATTCAAAAAATTGCAAAAAATGAAAAAAATTATAACAAATTTAATGGCCCCATTTTTATTAATAATATTTTTTTGGGCTTGCCAACAAGGAGATATTAGCAACAAAAATTTAGCACTCCCAACAACAGCGTTTAATCATAGTGTAAAAGATTTCATTTCAAGTATCACAAGTGTTTTTGGCCATACTCGTTTTATTGTTACTGTCCATTTTGATAGTTATTCATGCAAAGGAATGAAGATGGTGATGATAAATCAACCAATGCGTATATCTGTAATAAAAGGATGCCCTTTTGATTATTACATGGTAATTGACTCAACCTTAATCCTTGTTTACATGAGGTCTTTTCAAATAAAACAAGATAGTGGCAACAGTGATGTTGACGACATTCTATCAATATTCCCAGAGAATTCATTTAAATCAGATTGGGATGCCGTAAATAAAGAATCAACAGAACAGATTACTTATAATTCGATGATTAAGGGGTACGAGATAAATGGTGATTCATTTTCAATATTCACTCCTCCACACCCTTCCTCATTTTATTCTCCTTGTGTTCCTTGCCCATTGTCGTTAAAATAAGTAATTCTTTTAAAGTGTGAAAGTTACATAACAGCACTTTCTCCTACTATCGAGCGTCTTTTGCTGGAAAACTGCGACAAATTTTTCATAACGGAGACACGGAGAATAGAACTCCATGTCTCCGTGTCTCGTGGTGAATTTAAATAATCTTGCTGTCAAGCACCCGAAAACACTTGACAGCAATATTTTTACCGCCTTAGCAGTATTTTTTAAAAAAACATTTTTAAAATCATGCAAAAAATAAATTTGCATCGTATTTTTACTGCCAAAGCAGCAAAAAATGAACGCAACAAAAATAGGGCAAATCATCCGGGCGCACCGTAAAGCCAGCGGCCTGTCCCGGGAAGCTTTTGCCCGCCTCGCAGGAGTGGGTAAAACGGTCATTTACGATATAGAGCATGGGAAGGAAACGGTACAGATCAATACGTTGCTCAAAGTACTGCATGTGCTTAATATCAGCGTTCGGTTAGATAGTCCTTTAATGAAACATTTGGGTTATGCGGAAAGCTAAAATACTGATGCACGCACAGCCGGCCGGCATCCTGGAAGAAGTGGAAGCCGGGACATTTTACCGCTTCGAATACTTCCACGATTACGAAGGCGCCCCGGTTTCGCTGACAATGCCTGTTGCCCAGGGGCGTTTTTCCTACGCCGGGTTCCCGCCCTTTTTTGAGGGATTATTGCCTGAAGGCATCATGCTGGATGGCATGTTACAACGTCTGAAAATAGACCGGCGCGATTATTTTTCTCAATTGATTGCTACCGGCGCGGACCTTGTGGGAGCAGTCACCTGTCAAATCTTAACCGATGAATAGGTGCCCCATCTCTTATATGCCCTGCGGAACAGAAAAGTATGCTCCGGAAGGGTTGAAATTGCTGGGCAAAAGCCTGAGTACTTTACACGACTTCCCGTATTCCGCCCCTGAACAACGACTTGAAGCGGCAGGCCGGATGGGGCGCATGTCTATTCAGGGTGTCCAGCCCAAGCTGAGCGCAATACTGAATTCCAGGAAACAAAGTTTTGAAATCGTAGATATTGACGGGCGATTTATAATTAAACCCCAGCATGAAGCGTATGCGCAATTGCCTGAAAACGAAGACCTCACCATGCGTATGGCTGCCCAAATCGGCATTGAGACGCCCTTACACGGTCTGATTTGGTGTAAAGACGGGAGCTTGAGTTATTTTATTCGCCGTTTCGACCGGGTCGGTCGCCACGAAAAGCTGGCGGTGGAAGATTTCTCCCAATTAGCAGGGCTCTCGAGGGAAACAAAATATGATTATACCATCGAGAAGATGATCAAACTCATCGATGCGCACTGCACATTCCCCGTTTTGGAAAAATACAAGTTTTTCCGCCTGGTGTTGTTCTGTTTTATCACCGGCAATGAAGACATGCACCTGAAAAATTTCTCGCTCATTACCCGGGATAACCGGGTGGAGTTTTCCCCCGCCTATGATTTATTGAACACTACCCTCGTCCTGGGCAGGGCGGAAGAAGAAATGGCCTTAATGCTGAGCGGAAGACGTAAAGAATTCCGCCGCCGGGAATTAGTCGACTATTTTGGAAAAGAGAAACTGGGACTTACAGATGCTGCAATAGCGGAAGTATTGCAGACGCTTTTTGCAGCGCAGGCAAAATGGGCGGAATTGATCGGCATTTCTTTTCTCGCGCCCAAAGCAAAAACGGACTATCTGAAAATATTACAGGAACGTTTTCAGCGGTTGTTATAACCTTACTTCATAAAATCGAGGACGGAATTCCGGTTGTAAAGCATCAGGATCAATGCTGTAATCAGGAACATAACCATAAAAAAGTACAAGATGCAATACCCTTTACCGCGGGAGTTCGTAATATTCTCCATATTTCGTTCAAATTGATGTGGTGCAAAAAGTGGCGCAAAAATAAAAAGTACGGGACAAGAAACGGCCCGTGTGCCGGTTTTTTTAAAAAAGAGCGTCCGGGCATCCTAATCAAGAATAATTTTAAACAAAAAACGCGCGTTCGTCGGCAAAAAGACCTCTTTTTTCTCAAAAACAGAGGCTTGGTAAAAATGAAGTATCTTTGCGGCCCCGGCGCAAACTGCCCGAACAAGTACCAGGGTTTGTCCACATAAACGAGGGGAAATAACCGATTTGCTCCTGTCGTTTTTGGGTCAATCTTCCAGCGCCGGGTCGGAGCTATGACAAATGTAATCCAGTTATTGCCGGAAAGTGTCGCCAACCAGATTGCTGCCGGAGAAGTGGTGCAACGCCCCTCCTCCGTGGTAAAAGAATTGATGGAAAACGCGATAGACGCCGGAGCATCCCAGATTAAACTCATAATTCGGGATGCCGGTAAAACGCTGGTGCAAGTCGTCGACGACGGCTGCGGGATGTCGGAAACCGATGCCCGCATGTGTTTCGAACGGCATGCCACCTCCAAAATTCGCGAGGCCAAAGACCTGTTTGCGATCCGCACCATGGGTTTTCGCGGCGAAGCAATGGCCTCTATTTCCGCGGTATCCCAGGTGGAACTGCGCACCCGCCGGGCCGTGGACGAACTCGGCACCCGGATCGTGGTGGAGGATTCGACGGTAAAAGTAAACGAACCGTGCCAGGCGCCTGCCGGTACCAGTATCGCGGTCAAAAACCTGTTTTTCAACGTACCAGCCCGCCGCAACTTCCTGAAAAGCGACCCCGTGGAGATGCGCCACATTCTCGACGAGTTTCAACGCCTCGCCATCGCCTACCCCGACCTCTTCTTTTCCCTCCACAACAACGACCAGGAAATGTTCCACCTGCCGCCGGCCAACCTGCGGCAGCGCATCGTCAAAATATTCGGGGAAGGCGTCAACAAAAAACTCGTGCCGGTACACGAAGAAACCGACATCCTGCGGATCAACGGATTTGTCGGCAAACCCGACTATTTTAAAAAAACGCGCGGCGAACAGATATTTTTTGTCAACAAACGCTTTATCAAAAGCAATTACCTGCACCACGCCGTGGTGAGCGCCTACGAAGAACTGCTTCCCCCCGATACCTATCCTTTGTATGTGCTTTTTCTCGATATCGACCCGGGCCGTATCGATATCAACGTACACCCGACGAAACAGGAGATCAAGTTTGACGATGAAAAATTAGTGTACAACTACCTGAAGGTAACGGTCCGTCATGCCCTTGGGGCATACAGCGTCACACCGACGCTCGATTTCGAGCAGGAACCCGCCTTCCAGGCTTCCCCGACCCGGACGCCCTCGCTGCGCCCGTCGGGCGAAAACCCCAACGCGGTGCGCGATTATCCACCCAAAAGTCCCGACCGGCTTGCCGCCGACAATTTGCGCAACTGGCAACGCGCATACGAAGGACTCGATCTGGCCGGAGGAGGCCAAACCGGCCGGGAGGAATACCTTACCTCCGCCGTTTCGCCCGACAACGACCCCTCCGGATACCTCCCGTCGACCCCGGATATGCGGCCCGGCGGCGAGCCCAGAGAAATGGACGACGACAACAGCTCTTTTTCCAAAGGGCAAAAAGAACCTTATCAGATTCACGCGCAGTATATCGTGAGTCAGATCAAATCAGGTTTTATATTGATCGAACAGCAGGCGGCCAGCGAACGTATTTTGTACGAACGCTACCTGGAGGCGTTGCGTCAGCAACCCGTGGCCACGCAGCAGGCGCTTTTCCCAAAAACGATTGAGTTGCCCCCGGCAGATGCCGCCTTGTTGCGCGATATTCTGCCTGAAGTGAACCGCCTGGGATTCGATATTGCCGAATTTGGCGGCGATGCCTTTATCATACACGGGGCCCCGGGCGATATGGGCGCCGGGCTCACGGAGGAAATACTGATCGAACGCCTGCTCGCCCAGTACAAATACAACCTCGAACTCGAATTGGGCGTCTCCGAAAATCTGGCGCGCGCCATGGCGCGTAGTGCTGCACTGAAACGCGGCCAATTGCTCACGGTGCTGGAAATGCAAAACCTGATAGATCAGTTATTCGCCTGCCCGTCGCCCTACCGAAGCCCCAGCGGCCGCACCTGTTTTATCACCTTTGAACTGGATGAACTCCAGAAACGCTTCAATTCCTGATCCGTCCAAAAAATGTCTCACTTTCAATTCTATCAACCCTTTACCGGCGTCGTCAAGCATTTGGTTATACTAAATGTATTGATGTTTATCGGCACTTACATCATCCTCGGGCCGGAATCCTGGAGCGCGGAAACAGGAGGCTACGAAAACCTGGGGCGGCTTCATCTGGCGGTCTTTTTGCCCGGGTCGGAACACTTTGAGCCGTTTCAGATCGTGACGCATCTGTTTATGCATGGCGATATCGGACACCTGTTTTTCAATATGATATCGCTGTACTTCTTCGGTCCGATGGTGGAAATGACTTGGGGACACCGGCGTTTTTTATTCTACTATTTGTTTTGCGGTTTTGGTTCCTTTGCACTGCATACGGGCGTGCAGTTTTGGGAGTTGAGCGCAGCCGGCATGGACCCCAGTCTTTGGAACGTGCCCATGCTCGGCGCTTCCGGGGCTATTTTCGGGATTTATGTGGCATTCGCATACCTGTTCCCCAACCAAATCATCAGCCTGCTGTTTCCTCCGGTGTCCCTGAAGGCGAAATATTTTGTCCTGATCATGGCCGGACTGGAGTTGTTTTATGGCGTCCGCGGCTATTCCACCGGAATTGCGCACTTCGCCCACCTTGGCGGGGCCGCGTTCGGGTTTTTATTAATTATGATTTGGTATCGGGGCAGGTTTAAATAGAGGTTGTATCAAAGGTCAACCTCCAACGATAATAAATGGCACTATTTGGATCTATATGGGATGATATCCGGCACGCTTTCCGGATCGGTACCATGGTGACGCGCCTCGTCATCGTGAACTTTGGCATTTTTGTCCTGGTCAAAATCGTATACCTGATTCTACTGCTCATTTACGGGCCGGATTTCGCTTCGGCCCAGATGTGGGTTGGCCTGGAATGGCTTTGTATTCCGGCGTCCGGAAAGGCGCTGTTGTTTCAACCCTGGTCGCCGATAACCCACATGTTTTTGCATGAGAGTTTTTGGCACGTCGTGAACAACATGTTCGGCCTGTATATTTTCGGGGTGATTGTCGGCGATTTGATCGGCGACCGGCGGGTGCTGCCAGTTTACCTGTTAGGCGGGCTTGCCGGCGGGGCATTTTTTATGATTTCGTCGCTGTTTATGCCGGAAATCGGCTCCTATGCCCTTGGCGCTTCCGGCGCCGTTATGGCGCTGGCCGGTACGGCGTTGATCATCGGGCCCGACTACCGGGTGCGGTTGTTTTTGTTTGGAGAAGTCCGGGTGAAATATATCGTGCTGGTACTGCTGCTTTTCGATCTCATTGGCATTGCCAACAAATACAATTCCGGGGGGCATATCGCGCATTTGGGTGGATTCGCCCTGGGATGCCTCTTTGTCTTCCGGCTCCGCGACGGACACGACTGGGCCGAACCGGTCAATAACCTGCTCGACCGGATCACCGGATGGATTTCGCCCTGGCGCCGGCGCTCACCGCTAAAAAAACGCAAGGTGCAAAAAGCATATTCCGGCTCCTTCTCCGCTACCCGCGGGGGCCTGGCGCCCAAGGAGGAGGCTTCCTTCCAGGAAAAACTAGATGCCATTCTGGATAAAATCAAAGAAAAAGGCTACGAAAACCTGACTCCGGAGGAGAAAGAGTTTTTGTACAAAGCCAGCAAGAAATAAACCCTTTACTTGTTGTGGGGCGAATTTGTAATTCGCCTACGCTACGGGCGAATTAAAAATTCGCCCCACAATACATCATACCCGCGCACATGAACTTCCTTACGTTAGAAAACGTCACCAAATCGTACGGCGAAAAACTGCTCTTTCGCAACATCAGTCTTTACATCGACAAGGGGCAGAAGATCGGTCTGATTGCCAAAAACGGCACCGGCAAAACGACCCTTATGCGGGTGATCGCCGGCAAGGAGGGCAGCGAGGGCGAAAATGCGAAGATCATCCTCCGCAAGGATGTGCGCATCGGCTGGCTCGACCAGGATCCGGAGTTTCACCCGGGGATGGACGTGCTGGGCGCCGTGCTCACCGACACCAGCCAATTAGTGCGCGTGGTGCGACGCTACGAACACGCCCTCGCCCACCCCGATAATACCATCGAACTGCAGGAGGCCATGGCCGATATGGATGAACACCAGGCCTGGACCTTCGAGTCGAAAGTGAAGGAACTGCTCTTCCGGTTCGGCATGCACAACCTGGAACAAAAGGTGGATCAGCTTTCCGGCGGCCAGCAAAAACGCCTGGCCCTCGTAAAAGTGCTGCTCGACGAACCGGACTTCCTCATCCTCGACGAGCCGACCAACCACCTCGACGTGGATATGATTGAGTGGCTGGAAGAATACCTGCAACAGCCGGGTATTACCCTATTTATGGTGACGCACGACCGGTATTTTCTCGAAAATGTGTGCGACAATATCATCGAACTCGACGGCGGCCAACTCTACCGCTACAAAGGCAACTATTCCGAATATCTGGAGAAGAAAGCCCTGCGCGAGGAAGTGGCCAGCACCACCTATGAAAAGCAGAACAAACTGCTAAAACGCGAGCTCGATTGGGTGCGCCGAAGTCCGCAGGCCCGTACCACCAAAGCCAAAGCCCGCGTGGATGCGTACTTCGACCGCAAGGAAACCAACGACACCCTCAAGGTGAAAAAGGAGGAGATGAGCCTACAAATCAAAGAGAACTGGATGGGCAGCAAGGTGGTGGAATGTCATAACGTCAGCAAACGTTACGGCCCTAAAATCCTGATCGAAAACTTCTCCTACAAATTCAAACGCAAGGAACGCGTGGGCATCGTAGGTGTCAACGGCGCCGGCAAATCCACTTTTCTGCAACTCATCACCCAAAGCCTGCCGCCCGACACCGGCAAAGTCATCGTGGGCGACACGATCATTTTCGGGTTTTACCGCCAGGAAGGTATTCAACTCAATGAAGATAAACGGGTAATCGACGCCGTGCGCGACATCGCCGATGTAATCCCGCTCGAAAAAGGCAAGGAACTGACCGCCGCCCAACTCCTGGAGCGATTTCTCTTCAGCCGTTCGCAACAACAGGTGTACGTCAGCCAACTCTCCGGCGGGGAGCGCCGGCGCTTGTACCTGCTCACCGTGCTGATGCGCAACCCCAACTTCCTCATCCTCGACGAACCGACCAACGACCTCGACGTACTGACACTACAGGTGCTTGAGGATTTTCTGGAAGATTTCCCCGGAAGCGTGGTTATTGTTACCCACGACCGCTATTTTATGGACCGGCTGGTAGATCACCTGTTCGTGTTTGAAGGCAACGGCACCGTCAAAGATTTTAACGGAACCTACGCCGAATACCGGGCCATGAAACGAACGGAAAAAACGCCCGGTGCAGTAACGGCGGAAGCGGCAAAACCCGCCGCGGCGCCCGTAGTGAAGATACCGATGTCCGGCGCCGATCGCAACGAAATGAAACGTTTGGAAAAAGATATTGCCCGCCTGGAAAGCCGGAAGGCGGAAATTCTGGATCGTTTCAACGCTGCCGGCCTGGGGGCCGACGAAGCCGCAAAACTGTCGGTGGAACTGGGACAAGTGCAAAACGACCTGGATACCAAGGAAATGCGCTGGCTGGAACTGGCGGATCAGGGGTGAAGGCCTAAGGACATAGCCATCGGGTTAATACTACCTTGTCACGTTAGTTTTTTAGCCTGTTTTTTAAACCACAGAGTACACAAAGTGCACATTAGTAGCACTATTGGAAAAACTAATGTGCACTTTGTGTACTCTGTGGTTAAAAAAACAGGCTAAAAAACTAACGTGACAAGGAGCGGACGAAATATAATTACGGCAAAAGCACCTGATCAATTACATGAATCGCGCCGTTGCGAGCCAGCAAATCGGTGAGTACGATCTTGGAGGGGGTGCTATTGCCGGCGCCTTTTACGGTGGGGCCGCCTGCCAGCGAAATGCTCACCGATTTAGCCGGGAGCAAGGTGGGCACGGTAATTCCTTCGCGAAGATCAACCGAAAATACGCGGCCTCCTACCACATGATAAAGCAGCACATTGCGCAGCGTATTGATCGTACCGGCATCGTTGATTGATTTGATTCCGGCAGCGCTGTTCAGCGGAGCAGGCAGCGCGGCAAAGGCGGCATCGGTGGGTGCAAACACCGTAGCGTTGGTGGTGGGTGACAGGAAAATATTAGTCAGCCCGGTTTTCTTCAAGGCGGCTACCAGGGCAGTAAAATTGCCGTTTTTAATGGCAATTTGCGCGATATCCTGCGTCGGGAAAAAGAGCACTTTGTCGATTACGTGAATGATACCGTTATCGGCCTGAATGTTGGCCGCAATGACTTTGGATACGCCGTTGATATACACATCGCCGGCAACGCTGCGGCCGACATAGATCAGGTTATCATTTGGGGTTGCTGACGTTTTGTACGTCGTGTAGGAGCCATTGGGTAATTGGGCAGCGGTTTTAGCGCCTGCCGATACATGGTAACGCAAAATCTGGCCTAGTGTCTTGATCTGCTGAGCGTCAGTAATGTTGCCGATATTTTGGGCATTGTTGAAAGGCGCCGGCAATGCAGCAAAAGCAGCATTGTTCGGGGCAAAGACTGTGGAATTCAAACTGCTGCGGCTTAAAAATTCTACTAAGCCGGTTTTGACCACAGCAGCCACAAGGGTGCTGAAATCGGGATTCCCAATTGCAATGTCGACAATAGTGTTGCTACGGTCAGAGACGATGCCGTTGGGCGTCGGCTGCTGTACATCTACCAAGGATTCCTTACGGCAAGCGGAAAAGGCAGTAAGCAGGGAGACAAGGAGCAAAAAGAAAAAAACCGGGCGTTTGGTAAAAGTCAGATTTTGCATGGCAAAAATGATTTGTTTGATTTTTTTGTTTAATTAAAAATGCGTTTAACTTCAAAATGATTAAACAAGACGAGTATTAAGAAGTTTCCAACATTTTCCCTTTTTGTTCTAAATGCTAATATTTTACATTTTCCGTGGGGGGAGTCGCGCATATCACTTGCCCGGTTGAGCACGTTTATGTTCAATCACAAAATTTAAACCTATGCCTGCTTCCAACTTTTACGCCAGAGCAATTATTTGCATCGTTTTATCATTATACCTTACTGGCTATATCAGGGCGCAACGAAACGGTGGCTGCGAACAGAACTACCGGATTTCGTATGACATTTCCAAATACAACGATTCCCTGCGGAATGCCGATTTCCGGTACGCTTTACAGTTGACACAACCCGACAGTCAATACCGGAAAGGGTACTTACTCCGGCGCATTATTGCCTACGATTCACTATCGGAGATTGGCCGGCAGGCTGTGTACGAGTTTGGCGAAATGCAACGCCGGGACCTGGATGCGTTTTACGGCGCATTTTGCGGCAAATGGCGCTGGGTGTGGACAGGCTCCAACTGGGGAACGGACGACTCGCCGAAATTGTGCAACTGTACCCGGGAAATAGAGATTACACCCGACAGCATTGTGTACCGGGAAAACGGCCAAATTGTAGAACGTGTCGGTTACCGATTAATCAGACAACCGTTCAAAGTCGGTTCGCCCAGATTTACGGTCCAGATCCCCGATAAACCTTGCTGGATGATTACCATCGACGACGAGATAGAGAACTGGCATGCCGGCCGGGTCGCTAAAAAACAGGGAGCGAAATTTTTAAATACGTCCTGGCATTTGGGCTGCGCCTGTGGCTGTCAGGAGGACGTGTATGAAAAGATTGAATAAACACGACTTTTTTCTTCACCAAACGCGGGTTTATTATGTATAATTTCCTGCTTCTTCGGCTGTTTTTTCTGGCGAAATACTGTTGTTTTACGCTGCCGCTCCTGGCCCAAACAGACTTTGGCAACGTAGACGCCTATGCATCCCGGTTGCGCATTCGTGGTAACGACATCGAGCAACTCACCGATACGCTCACGGCTCCTTTCTCCACAGAGCTGCAAAAGGCGCGTGCCATCTTCGTCTGGATATCAGAAAACATTGCCTACGACTGCGGAAGCGAAAACCGGTTGGAAGCCGAACCGGAAGAAACCATCGACCCGCTGTACTACACCCAGGTGCAACTGGGGAATATTTTAAAAACCCGCCGCACGCGCTGCGAGGGATTCGCTTTTACGTTCAAACTGATGTGCAACCTGAGCGGTATTTATTGCAGTATCCAGGAAGGTTTTGCTCGTTTTGGCGGCGAAAAAGTAGACCCGGCCACCGTTATGCCCAATCACGCCTGGAACGCCGTCTGCCTGGACGGCAACTGGTTTGAAATTGACGTAAGCGCCGGCTCGGGCGCCTGCGAAGGCCGCCGGTTTCGCGCCGGCCGCAAGGAAGAATACTTCCGTATGTCACCCAAATTGCTGGAACGCTTATATATTCCCATCGATGACCACCGGCGATCCAATAATCAGGGTTGGATTACCTTAAAATTGAAGTAATAGCTCAGGCGGGCGCCCCAAATGGTTCAAAATGCGCCGTAAAGTGCCGCAAAAACGGCGGCTCTTGCGTAATCCGGTAGCCCTTCACCTGCTCACGCCGGCGCAAAATTTCATCAAACACTTCGATCACATAGTCCATGTGGCTCTGCGTATACACCCGGCGCGGTATCGCCAGGCGCACCAGTTCCTGCGACGCCGGCACGAAACCGCCGTTGGCGTCGTATTTGCCGAACATCACCGAGCCGACTTCCACGGAGCGGATACCGCCGATTTGGTACAGTTCGCATACAAGGGCCTGGCCGGGAAACTCGTGCGGCGGGATATGCGGGTAAAGCCGGCGCGCATCCACATACACGGCATGGCCGCCGATCGGGTAAATCACCGGCACGCCTTTGTTGCGGATATGTTCGCCCAGGTAGGCCGTGCTGCGAATGCGGTAGTGCAGATAATCCGCCTCGAACACTTCTTCCAGGCCTACGGCAATTGCTTCCATATCGCGGCCGGAGAGGCCGCCATAGGTGGCAAAACCTTCGGTAATGATGAGCAAATTGGTACAGGCGTCGGAGCTCGCCTGGTCGCGCAGGGCCAGGAAGCCGCCCATATTGACCAAGCCGTCCTTTTTGACGCTCATCACGGCGGCATCGGCCAGGGAAAACATTTCCTGCGCGATTTCGCGGTATGTCAGGTGCTCATATTCCGCTTCCCGATGCCGGATAAACCAGGCATTTTCAGCCACCCGGCAGCAATCGAGCACCAGCGGAATGTGGTATTGCCTGCAAATACCCGACACCTCGCGGGCGTTGGCCATGCTGACCGGCTGACCGCCGCCGCTGTTGTTGGTCACCGTCAGGATCACGGCAGCCACGTTTTTAGCGCCGACTTCGACGATTTTTTTCTTGAGCGCTGCCGTATCCAAATTGCCTTTAAACGGCTCGTCCGAATCGAAATTTTTACCCTCGGGGCAGGGCAAGTCAATAGCCGTGGCGCCACTAAATTCGATATTGGCACGGGTGGTGTCGAAATGGGTGTTGCTAAAAAAATATTTGCCTTTGCCGCCCAAATAACCATACAAAATGCGCTCGGCGGCCCGGCCCTGGTGCGTGGGAAGGATGTGCGGCATGCCGGTCAGGTCATTCACCTCTTCGAAAAAACGCTCCCAACTTTTTGCCCCGGCGTACGACTCGTCGCCGAGCATCATGGCTGCCCACTGGCGGTTGCTCATGGCCGAAGTGCCCGAGTCGGTCAGCAAGTCGATCAATACTTTGTCGGAGGGGAGCAGAAAAGGATTGTAGTGCGCTTCGCGCAAAAAATGTGCGCGTTCTTCCGGCGTAGTCATCCGAATGGACTCCACGGATTTGATGCGGAACGGTTCAATTATCGTCTGGAAAATCATCCCGCAAAATTCCGGCGGCTATTTTACCGGATAAAAGGCAAAGTTCATGCGTTAAAATGACGAATATCATTGCTTTTATCGTTCTCAAGGCAACAACTTTATTGCCCCCGGTATTGGGGGCAATTTTCCTAATCCAATTTCCGATGCATACCCTCCACTCAAACATTGATGCCTGGATTCGCATGGATGCGCCCGTTGTCCGGGGGCGTTCATTTCCCTACGGCGATTTTTCCTGCACACCACTCATTCCCGGCGACCCGGAAGTCGAAAACGATCCGGTCGGTTTTATACTCAGCCGGGGTGGCTCCGTTACCTGGATAGACCCACAACAAACCAATGGCAAATCCCGGCTCTGGGATACCTTGGTAGAAGAAATGCACCATTGGCAGGTGGATAAAGCGCATCCGCAGGATTTGCCGCCGGAGTGTTGGTACGGGTAAAGTGTATTCGTTCTACCTTTGCCGTTCAAAACTTACCTTACCTGTGTCGCGCAGAATACTTGAAACCGAACAAAAAGCGCTGGAAATTAACCTGGACGAACGCATTTACGGGGCTTTTGCCGAAATCGGCGCAGGCCAGGAAGTAGCGCGCCATTTTTTCCAGGTAGGCGCTGCCGCCGGCACAATCGCCAAAACGATGAGCGCTTACGACAAAACGGTATCTGATCAGATATACGGCCCCGAACTCAGAGGGCGGTATGTATGCGAGCCGAGGTTGTACAAAATGCTCGACCACGAGTACGCCCTCCTGCAGGAACGTTTGCGGACCGAGCGGCCCGGACAAAACTTTTTCGCGTTTGCCGATACGGTTTCCGCCATCAATTTTCAAAAAACGATCAAAGGCAGCGGCTGGCTGGGCCTGCGGTTTCAGCTGCACCCGGATGCGGCGCCGAACGACGTGGTGCTCCACGTGCGCCTGCTCGACAACGACAACCGCCTCCAGCAACAGGCCATCGGCATTCTGGGTGTCAACCTGATTTACGCTTGTTACCGTTTTCATTGGGAGCCGGAAATTCTGCTCCAATCGCTGATGGATAACCTGCGCGACCGGGTAGCTATCGACATGGTCCGGCTGAACGGGCCGGATTTTGCGACCGTCGACAATCGACTCGTCTGTCTTTGGGCAGTGAAAAACGGCCTGACCGATGTGGTCATTTTCGGACCCGACGGCACCCCGCTGCATGCCAGCGAGTTGTTGTATAAAAAATCAATCCTGATCGCCCGGGGCAGCTTTCGACCACCCACGCTCGTTCAGCAGGATATGATCCGACGTACTTATGGGCAATTTTGCGCGGAACCGGACGTGAATCCGGAAAGCGCTTATTTTTTGACTGAAATCACACTCGACAATTTGCGCGCAGACGGCGAACTGAACGAGCGGGATTTTATGGACCGCGCGGAGATTCTCGGCGCCCTGGGGCAAACGGTCATTCTTTCCAATTGTATGCAACATAAGAAACTGATCGCTTATTTCCAGGATTACAAGGTGCCGCGTATCGGTCTGGCCATGGGCGCCCGAAAACTGCAAAATATCATCCAGGAAACATACCAGCACAATCTGGACAACCTGCTTGGCGCTTTTGGCGAACTATTCCTGCGTCATGTTCGTTTCTACGTCTATCCGGCCCGGGAGGCTGGGAGCGGCGCGCTGCTTACGGCCCAAAATATCCATGTACCGCGGGAAATTCATTTTTTGTACCAACACCTGCTGGACCACGGCAATATTGTGGATGTACAGGAGTTTGACCCGGCTATTTTGCACATCTATCACAAAGAAGTGTTGAAAATGATTCAACAAAACGAATCCGGCTGGGAAGAAAAGGTGCCGGAAAATGTGGCAGCAATTATTCAAAAAAAACACCTTTTCGGCATCAACAGCAGAAAAAAATGAACACAGTAACGTTATATCGACCTGTAAATCAACACGAGTTATATCTGATCGAAGTCGCTGACTGGCGCTCGTTTCCGCCTCGTTTGCCGGAGCAGCCAATCTTTTACCCTGTGTTGGATGTGGATTATGCCATCCAAATTACAAGGGAGTGGAATGTGCCGGCCTTCGGAGAAGGCCATGTGGTCCGGTTTGAAATCGACAAAAGTTATTTTGAAACGTTTGAGGTACAAACGGTAGGGCTAGATCATTTTCAGGAAATTTGGGTGCCATCGGAAGATTTGGGAATTTTTAATAATCACCTCGTCGGCCCGATTACGCTAATCCATTCATTCAAAAATTGAAAATCACCATATGTCACTGGAAGAAAAAATTAATAAAGACCTGGTAGTAGCCATGAAGGCTAAAGACGAAGTTGCCCTGCGTGGCATCCGCGCGATCAAAAGTGCTATTTTGTTGGCTAAAACCGACGGCTCCGGCCAGGCTATCGACGAGGCCCGCGAAGTACAAATGCTGCAAAAACTGGTAAAAAGCCGCCAGGAATCGTACGATATTTACACCAAAAATAACCGCCCGGAATTGGCCGCGAAGGAAACGGAGGAAATAGAAGTGATCAAACGTTACCTGCCTCAAATGCTTGAAGGCGCCGAATTGGAAGGAATTTTGCAGCAAATTATTGCAGAAACAGGCGCTACTTCGGCCAAAGACATGGGTAAGGTGATGGGGGCGGCCAACAAACAACTGGCCGGCAAAGCGGAAGGTCGCGCTATTTCTGACCTGGTGAAAAAACTACTCGGCTCATGATTCTGCGCGCAGAAAATCTGTTAAAAAATTACGGCAAACGCACCGTCGTGCGTGATGTTTCCTTTGAGGTAAAACAGGGGGAAATCGTCGGTTTGCTGGGGCCGAACGGCGCCGGCAAAACCACTTCTTTTTATATGGTAGTCGGTTTTATCCGGCCAACCGACGGCAAGGTTTTTCTCGAAGATGAAGAAATCACGGACCTGCCCATGTACCGGCGCGCCAAAAAAGGCATCGGCTACCTGCCGCAGGAACCGAGTGTTTTCCGCAAACTAAGTGTGGAAGACAATATCCTTGCCGTACTGGAAATGACCGCCATGAGCAAAGCCGAACAACACGAACATCTGGAAATACTGATCGAAGAGTTTAACCTCCATAAGGTGCGTAAAAGCAATGGGGACACGCTTTCGGGAGGTGAGCGCCGCCGCACGGAGATTGCCCGCGCCCTGGCCAGCGACCCCAAGTTTATCCTGCTCGATGAACCCTTTGCCGGTATCGACCCTATCGCCGTGGAGGATATCCAATCCATCGTGGCAAAACTAAAAACCAGGAATATCGGGATACTCATCACGGACCACAATGTTCAGGAAACCCTGAGCATCACCGACCGCGCCTACCTGATGTTCGAAGGCGCCATTCTTCGGGCCGGTAATGCTGAAGAATTAGCCGCCGACGAAATGGTACGCAAGGTGTACCTCGGCAAAAACTTTGAACTCCGGCGCAAGGTGGTTGATCTTTAAACGCGCGCGCCCATTGGTCTTTTCGCAAAAACGCCGGGCCCCGCTTCCAAACTTCAAACTTCGAACTTCAAACCAACCTTTTATTCTTCCCGCAAAAATGCCGGTACCCGCACCGCACGGCCGGCCGGCGGCAGCGATGCCAGTAGCCCGATGATCAGCACGGTGAGCGTTACCGGGATAAAATCCTGCACCCGCATGGAGATGGGATAACTTTCCACCAAAAAGCCTTGCGGAATGCTGACAATGCCGTACGTTTTTTGAACGATGTACAACCCAACGGCCAGCACCATCCCGATAACCATGCCCAGTGCGGTGAGCAGTAACCCTTCTCCCAGAAAAATACGCCGTATGACCGGATCGTCGGCGCCTAAACTTTTCAGCACGGAGATATCTTTTTGTTTGTCGAGCACGATCATCCAGAGGGCGCCCACCATGTTGAACGCCATCAGGATCAGCATGAGGCAGGTGATGGCGTAACCCATCCATTTTTCCAACTGCATCACCTTGAAAAAAGCCTCGTTTTGTTCGAAGCGGTCCTTTAATACAAATCCTTCCCCCAGGATGTCTGCCAAATCGTTTTTGACCGCAGCGACCGATACCCCGGGTTTACATTTGATTTCAAGCGACGACACGGTGCCGGGTGGCGCTTCCAGCAGTTCGCGGACGAACTCGAGATTGGTCAGTATGTACTGGTTATCAAAATCCTGTTGGATTGAAAAGGTGCCCTTAGGGTAAACAAAGCGGGTAATGAAGGGCTTGGACAGCACGCCGCCCTGTTTCTCCGTAGGCATATAAATGGTGAGCGCGGCAATCGGATTGTGTACATTGATACTGAGCTTATTGCGCATGCCCGCGCCCAGCACGGCGCAATTTCGGTCTTCTTCGGCCAGCAAATAATCACCCTCCCGTACGGTGGAGTCAATGCCGTTCACCCGGGCAAAATTATCGTCCACCCCTTTCAACACGCCGAAATCCTGCGCGCCTTCGTACTCGAAAAAAGCGATCTCTTCCAGGGTTTCGCTCACCACCGCCACCCCGGGCAGGGCGCGTATTTTTTGTAAAGTCAGGCTGTCTGTGGTGAAAATTTTTCCCTTGGCGGGCGTCACTTTCACTTCCGGGTTGAAGTGGCCGAACAGGTCGGACAACAAATCTTCAAACCCGTTGAATACAGACAAGACCAGGATCAGGGCCATAGTGCCTATGGCAATGCCAAACACCGAGATGCCGGTGATTATGTTGATGGCATTCGTACTACGTTTGGCGAAGAGGTAACGCCGGGCAACGAGGAGTGGGAAGTTCATATATTTCACAAAAGTAGAAACCCCGGGCGGATATTGTCCGGTTAAAAACCAAAACCTACATTTGTCCATTCGAGGTTTCGGAAAAATAACGTACTGCAAGTCCAATGAACAATCCTCCCTTACTGGAAACCCCGCGCCTTCATCTCCGGCCGCTATCGCAGGATGACTTCGATTTTTATTACCACCTGCAAAACGACCCGGATACGATGCGTTACATTCGACCGCCCGAGCCCGACCGGGCCGTCGTGCAGGAACGTATCGATATCCTGTTGAAATACGCGCAGGAATACCCGGGCCTGGGTTCCATGGTCGTTTTCTGGAAAGAAACGCAGGAACCGGTGGCGTCTGCCGTGCTGCGCCATTTGGATTACCAACAGGAAAATGATTTGGAATTGGGCTATGTGATTGCCCCGGGGTTCAGGGGCATCGGGCTGGCTACGGAAATTGCACAGGGAATCGCCACCTACGCCTTTGACCGTTTCGCCGCGCCAAAAGTGGTGGCCGTTACCGACCCGGAAAACTTAGTTTCCCAAAAAGTATTGCTCAAATGCGGCTTTCAGTTGGAAGGTAGCCGGTTTATTTATGGTTCAGACTGTCTGGAATTTGTGCTGAAACCTTCTAAACCCTAAATCAAGCAAACAATCTATCTTGCAGCCCGTTTTAATGAGCTGTATGGTTAAGAATATGACATTTGAAGAATTGGTCGACTCCGAAACGCTGGTTTTAGTGGATTTTCACGCCGCTTGGTGCGGCCCTTGCCGGGCCATGCTGCCGGTGCTCGACGATCTGGAGGAAGAGTTCGGCGAACGGGTACGGATTGTAAAAATCGACGTCGACGAAAACACCGACCTGGCTGTACGGATGAGAGTAATGGGCGTACCTACCTTTATGCTGTTTCGAAACGGGCACGAATTGTGGCGCCAACCGGGCGTACTGACCAAAGAATCCCTCAAAATGATTATTGAAACGGCCGCATCATGAAAAAATATATCCTGTTCCTGGCAGTGCTGCCAGGTATACTTTTCACCACCACGGGCTGTGGACCAGAGGCCGAAACCGGGGTTTTGTTTGCCCGAAGCGGATTGGCCGCCGATCGGGACACCCAACAGGGCATGCAAACGGACACGACCGACCCGAAGCGAACCAAAGCCCTGGAGGACGTATTGGCAGATGACCTGACTAAGTCTGGAGTGCCGCCGTCCGGCACCACTGCTGTGGTCAATCTGGATCATTTGATGGGTAAATTTAACCCGGCCCGGCATCCGGATTTTGTGCCGGTCGGGAAGCCCTATACCAACAAAACCGGTATGATCCTGCACCGCGAAACCTTTGCGGCATTCAAAAAAATGTGGGCTGCGGCCAAAAAGGAAGGTATAACCCTGAATATCATTTCCTCCACGCGCAGTTTTGATCAGCAAAAAAATATCTGGGAAGGGAAATGGACACGATTTGCGGCGGAACAGCCCGCAGCAGACGACCGTGCCCGCAAAATTTTGGAATATTCGGCCATGCCGGGCGCTTCGCGACATCATTGGGGTACCGATATCGATCTGAACGACCTGAACAACCCCTCTTTTGAAACCGGCGGCCGGTTTGTCAACGTGTATGCCTGGCTCCGTCTGCATGCCCATGAATATGGTTTTTGCCAACCCTACACCGCAAAGAATGATCAACGCCCACACGGCTACAAGGAAGAAAAATGGCACTGGTCTTATCTCCCCGTTGCTGCTCCCCTGCTCCGGCAATACAGCCAGTCGGTGCGCGATGACATGTTTATCGGATTCTCCGGCGCCGAAACCGCTAAAAAACTGAATATTGTGGATCACTATGTGCTGGGGATAAACCAGGATTGTAAACCGAACTAACCATGGCATATACGGAATCGAACATGCTACCGCTGGGAACTAAGGCCCCGGATTTCACCCTCCCGGATACCATCAGCGGTAACATAATCAGCCTGCATGATATCGCCTCTGCAAAAGCAACCGTGGTGATGTTCCTGTGCAACCACTGTCCTTATGTCTTGTATATAAACGACGAAATCGTACGAATTGCCAAAGAATACTCGGCTTTGGGCGTTCAATTTGTTGCCATCAGCAGCAATGACGCAACTGCCTATCCCGAAGATGGCCCGGACAAAATGCGCGACCACGCACTCGAAACCGGCTATGCTTTTCCGTACCTTTACGACGAATCTCAGGAAGTAGCCCGCATCTATGACGCTGCATGTACGCCTGATTTTTATGTTTTTGATGCTCAACTCAGACTGGCCTACCGCGGCCAACTCGACAACAGCCGACCCAAGCGCAACCCCGTGCCGGTCACCGGCGAAGACTTGCGCGCCGCCCTCGACGCCGTACTCGCCGGTAAACCGGCAAATCCGGTACAGCGGCCATCGGGTGGATGTAATATTAAATGGAAATAATTATGCGACCAACACAAATCACCGATCAACTCATTCAGGAATTCATTACAGCCGCCCTACACGAAGATGTTCGCAGCGGCGACCATACATCACTGGCCACCATACCGGCCGATCACCGCAGCCGGGCAGCCTTAAAGGTGAAAGACTACGGCGTTATAGCCGGGGTGGAACTTGCCGGGTATATCCTGCGGCATGTCGACCCGTCCTGCACCTTCACCGTACACAAACCCGATGGTACGGATGTCCTGTACGGACAAATCGCATTTGAAGTGGAAGGCAATACCCGCGCGTTGCTGCAAGCCGAGCGCCTGCTGCTGAACGCCATGCAACGTATGAGCGGCATCGCTACCTTGTCGAGCCGTTTTGCCTTTGAAGTGGGCGACTTGCCCGTAAAAGTGCTTGATACGCGCAAGACTACCCCGCTCATCCGGTTTTTGGAAAAATGGGCCGTCAAAATCGGGGGCTGCGAAAATTACCGCTGGGGCCTGTACGACTGGATGATGATCAAAGACAACCACGTAGACGCCAGCGGCGGCATCCGGCCGGCCATCGAACGCGCGCAGGCATATCTGAAAGCCAACAACCTGGACCTGGGCATCACGCTCGAAGTGCGCAACCTCGTGGAAGTGCATGAGGCCCTGGCGATCGGCGGTGTCACCCGCCTGATGTTCGACAATTTCGAAATCCCGATTATGTCGGAAGCCGTAGCTACGGTCAACAAACGTTTTGAAACCGAAGCGTCCGGCGGCATCACCCTGTTCAATGTGCGTAAATACGCCCTCACGGGAGTCGACTTCGTATCTGCTGGCGCCCTTACCCATTCCGCTCAACCACTTGATCTCAGCTTTAAAATCGTTAAAGAGTGATGAGATATGAGTTATGAGTTATTTTGCCCGCCATAACTCATAACTTATAACTCATCACTAACAACATGACCGCCGACAATTTCTACTCCTATGCTTCCGTGCTCATTTTCGTTCCATGGGCACTCCTGATATTCGCGCCGCGCTGGCGTTTCACCGAACCCGTTGCCTTTGGTTCGGCGTTATTATTGTCTTTGGCTGCTGCGTGGTTCACGTTTAATTTTTTGAGCAATGGAGAGAACGACGGAAGTTTACTCACGTTGGAAGGGTTAAAAAACCTGTTCCGCAGCCAGTCCATGATCCTGACCGGCTGGTTCAACTACCTGTCGTTTTGCCTGTTGGTCGGTATCTGGCAGGTACACGACGCCCGGCAGGAAAAAATACCCCATTTCGCGGTAGCGCCGGGTCTTGTTCTGACCATGCTGGCCGGGCCTGCGGGGCTGCTGGTGTATCTCGTCATACGCGCTTTGCGAAAAGGAAAGTGGGAGATTTGAGGGTACAGCGGGCTTTCGGTTCGTCGAAATCGTACCCTGGAACGGTCATCAAAGAAAACTTACGGTTACCGCGTAAAATTACCGACCTTTACATTGCAAAAATCACAAAATCAATAGAATAGTGGAGTTTTCTGAATTTGACTTTCACCCCGACCTGCTTGCCGGCATAGAATCCCTGAACTTTAAAACGCCTACTCCGATTCAGGAGCAGGCCATTCCGCTTATTTTAGAAGGAAAAGACCTCATCGGCATCGCTCAAACCGGCACCGGTAAAACGGCCGCATTTATATTGCCCATTCTGGATAAAATCCTGGATGAGCCCGAGGATCAATATATCAAGGCGCTGGTAGTCGTACCCACCCGCGAGTTGGCGGTACAGATCGACAAGGCCGTAGAGGCCTACGCATATTTTGCCGGCATATCCTGCATTGCCGTGTATGGCGGCAGCGGCGGCAGCGAATTCGCCCAGGAACGCAACGCCATTACCCGCGGCGCAGACCTGATCATCGCTACGCCCGGCCGGCTCATCGCCCATATCAACATGGGTTACGTCAACTTTTCACACCTGCGTTTTCTGGTGCTCGACGAAGCCGACCGGATGCTGGACATGGGTTTCATGCCCGACATTCAGCGCATCGTGAACACCCTCAACCCCAAACGCCAAAGCCTGTTGTTCTCGGCCACCATGCCGCAGGGCGTCATGCGCCTGGCCCGCACCTTGCTACGCGACCCGGTTACTATCAGTATATCCCTGTCGAAACCTGCAGAAGGTGTCCGTCAGGGCGCTTATGTGGTAACGGAAGAACAAAAACTCCCGCTCCTCGTCGATCTGTTGAAAGACCGCATCGGTGAGCGTATTTTGGTGTTTAGTTCAACCAAACAGGCGGTGAACAAACTGTTCCAGAAATTAAAATCCCGCAACCTGAACGTCGGGATGATCAGCAGCGACCTGGAACAAACGGAACGCGAAAAAGTGATGCTCGCCTTCCGCAACCGCCAGGTTGATATTCTCGTCGCCACCGACGTACTCAGCCGCGGTATCGACATCGACGGCATCGACCTGGTACTCAATTACGACGTGCCACAGGACGCCGAAGACTACGTACACCGCGTGGGCCGCACCGCCCGCGCCGCCCGCGAAGGCGCCGCAATTACCCTCATCAGTCCGACCGATCAACGGCGTTTCCAACGTATCGAAACATTGATCGGGAGTGAAGTAGAAAAATTACCCGTGCCGGCTTCTCTCGGCCAGGCGCCGGCTTATGCGCCGTCGAAACAAGCAACGGAATACCGGCGCGGCGGGAAACCCGGCGGAAAGCCCGGTGGTGGCAGCGGTGGTGGCGATAAAAAAGGGCCCTTTCGCGGCGGGCGGGGAAGAGACCGGCAGAAAGGGAAAGGGGGGAAAGAAAAAGTTTAAATACTCCCCAACACCTTCTTCACCAACTCAGGCCCCTCGTACACCAATCCCGAATACACTTGCACCAAATTGGCCCCGGCCGCTAATTTTTCCTTCGCCGCCTCTGCCGAATCGATGCCGCCTACGCCGATAATAACCGGCCCCGGGCCCATTTTTTCCCGCAAATAACGAATAACCGCCGTGGCCCGTGCCCGAAGCGGGGCGCCGCTGAGTCCGCCGGCGCCGATGGCCTCCGCCGTTTTTTCCGACGTAGCAAGCCCCTGGCGGGAAATGGTGGTATTGGTGGCAATTACGCCATTCAGCCCGGTGCTCCGTACAATATCGGCGATATCGTCCAATTGAGGGTCGCTCAGGTCGGGGGCGATTTTGAGCAGGATAGGTTTTGGCGCGGTGTGGGCGCGGTTTTTTTCCTGTAAAAATTGCAGCAAACGGGTCAACGGCTCTTTTTCCTGGAGCTCGCGCAGGCCGGGCGTGTTGGGCGAACTGACGTTTACCACGAAATAATCCACGTACGGAAACAAGGCTTCAAAGCAGCGGATATAGTCGTCCGCCGCTTGTTCATTGGGCGTGGTTTTGTTTTTTCCGATGTTACCACCGATAATCAGGCCGTCGGGCAAACCTTTTTCCCGCAAGCGCCGCAACCGGTCGGTCAGGGTTTCCAGGCCTTCATTGTTGAACCCCATGCGGTTGATCAGCGCCCGATCGGCGGGTAACCGGAACAGCCGCGGCTGCGGGTTGCCGTCCTGGGGCTTGGGGGTGACCGTGCCTACTTCGATAAAACCGAAGCCCAGGCAAGCCAATCCTTCGATATGTTTGCCGTCTTTGTCGAAACCGGCGGCAAGGCCTACTGGGTTGGGAAAGGTTAACCCGAGCAGATGCCGCTCCAAGCGTTTGTCTTTTACGCAGTACCAGTGCCGGAGCAGCCAACGCGTGGGCGCAAAAGCGGCGGCTAAGTCGAGCAAAAAAACGGTGGCGCGGTGGGCGGTTTCGGGGGAAAGCAGAAAAAGCAACGGTTTGAACAGGTGGTACATGGTAGCGGCGGGTACGTGCGTGATGGCCGGCGAGGAAGATGGGAGCACGGATGACGCTGACTTCGTACGCGGATTTTCACGAATTTTATTCTCGTGGAGTAAATCCGTGGAAATCCGCGTACGAAGTCAGCGTCATCCGTGCTCCCATCCTTCTTACCCGGCCCGCAAAGATCGGAAAATCAGGAACGAATTTCGGCAGTCAGCCCGTCCAAATCCCGCACCAACAAACGGGAGCGGTTAAAGGTCAGCAGTTTTTTAAAACGCAGGTCATTGAGCGTGGTGGTCACCGTTTGGCGGCTGGTCGCGGTCATATTGGCAATTTCCTGGTGTGTGATGGGTTTTCGGACGACCCATTCGTAACCCACACGTTGCCCTTTGGATTGGGTCAGTTGCACCAAAAACTCCACGATACGGCTACGGCTGTCGCGAAACACCAGCGATTCCAGCCGGCGTTCCATTTCCAACTGGCGGTTGCCGAAAATGCGCATAAAAAACAGGTTCAAGTCGCTGCGTTCCCGCATGAGATCGTTTAATTCAATAAGAGATACGACACAAGCTTCGGTGTTTTCCAGGGCCATGGCCCAGTCGCGGCGCCGCTCCTCGCCCACTAAGGCCATTTCACCGAACACTTCGCCTTTGCCGAGGATGGCTTTGGTTATTTCTTTACCCTCCTCGTTCATGGTAGAGATTTTCACCCGGCCCTCCGTGATAAAAAAGATACGGTCCGACAGATCGTCGGGGACAAAAAACGACTCCCCCTTCGCGTAGGTACGATGCAGGTGTTGCGTCATCCGGTCTTTGTCGCCGAGTTTGTTCGGGCAAAGAAGATGGGTGACGTCGATGTTTTCAAGGTGCCAGAGTGCTTGCATGGGTAGCGGTGTGCGGTATACTTATTACCTGCAAATGTAGGCATAAGCCGGAATTATACGGGCTGCCGACTTTTGCGCTTTGTCAGTATCTTTGGGCGGATACATGCGAAACAAATTACAAAAGTTCACCGAATTCGCTCAGGCGCTGCTGCCGCATGAGACGGCTTACCTGCTGTCGGTGCAACAATTTGACGACAAGATCAAATTAGCCGTTTTGGAACAGGTAGACCACAATTGCCGGCTGCCCGACCAATACCTGCTCTACGACGAAGCGGTGGACAAACGCAAGTATTCCAACCTCAAACAATGGATCAGCGAGCGCCTGCACGCGGCGGATGTGGACACGGCCTACGAGTGGCTGCTGGATGCCGAGCGGCAGATTGAAACCGACAGCATCGCGCCCGAAGCGGAAGAACGGCTGTCGGCGTTGCTGCGCGATTGTACGCCCACGGAATACCACTTCGTGAAATACTACGAACTGGCCCTCCGCTACCGGCACTTTTTGCTGATCCGCATGCGCTACGCCGAACACCGGGCCGTGGCGGAATTCCTGGAGCGTTTTCAGCCGGCCTACGAACGGGCACAGGAAGTACGCGAAAAACTGCATCGGGCTACCGAAGACATCGTGCAGCAATACTCCAGCCATGTGGGCGAAAGCATACAATGGGAGCCCTGGCTCACGGGGGTGTTTTACGACGAAACCCTCGACGGCTGGAACCGCTACATGGCACTCGTGCGCCTCACGTTTTTGTACTACAACTACCGCCGTTTCGAGCCGGTACGCGAGAAATACGATTACCTCGACGCCCTGTTCCGCCAGGGCAAATATTATTCCAAGCGCCTGCTAATCAATTACTACGGCAACCGCCTGCTGCTGCACAGCCGCTTCCAGGAATACGACGAGGCCGAATACTACGGCTACCTGTCCGTTCGGGTAAAAACGGCCGATTACCTCCACTATGTGAACAACCTCTGCGCCGTGCTGCTGCGCCGGAAAAAATACGCCGAAGCGCTCGCCGTGATGAAAGCCGCCTTGCCCGAAAGCCGCGGCACCCACAGTTTCCACAACAAAATCGGTTTTGTGGCGCATTACCTGCGCTGTTTGAATCATACCAGCCAGCACCGTACCGCTGAAAATTATGCTGAAACCTACCTGCGCGCCTTTCGCAAGGAGATTTTTGAGCACCGCTGGCACGCCTTTTTTATTGCTTATTTAGAAACGTTGCTGGCGCAAAACAACTACCTTAAGATCGGGCGGACCATCGAGAAATACCAACTCCTGAAACGCGACGAAACGTACGTTGAAAAAGGAGCTTACCTGCCGACGATCCCCTGGTTCCACACGGTTTCGGCGCTTAAAATGCACCGTATCACCGGGGAGAAAGCCCGGGCGGCTTTGTTGCAATCGCTGGAATCCCTGACAATGACCTCCGACAAAGTGAACCAGATCAACGAATTGTTGCTGGAATTGCAGCTGCATGTGCCGGAATTGGTGGAGGTGGTGCGGGGGCGATTGTAGCAGCCAAACGATTTAATACAATTGATGCATCACATATTCCCTCCGGCATCTATTTATTGAAAATCAACTGGAACAAATACGAAGCTACCTTTTCCAAACTGCTTCGATTATGAATAAAATCTGACATGCTCCCACCCAACGACTACTACCGCCTCGTACGCGACACCTTTCACACCCACGGCAAACCCGACGTCGCCCAGGGTCAGATGGCTTATATGCGCCACCAATTTGAATATTTCGGCCTGAAAATGCCGGCCTGGACGGCGCTGACCAAAGAAATAATAAAGGAGCAGGGCATTCCCGACGGACAAGATTTGCAGGAACTTGTTCGGCTTTGTTTCCAGGACGAACACCGCGAAATGCAGTATTTCGCCCTGGAATGTGTGCAGAAAATGCAGAAAAAACAGCCGCCGGAGTTTATCGATTTTCTGGAAGAACTCATTTGCAGCAAATCCTGGTGGGATACGGTGGACTGGATTGCTTCCAAACTCGTGGGCGTTCATTTCAGAAGCCATCCCGAACTCATCCGGCCCGTCACCGAACGCTGGATGGCTTCCGGCCACCTGTGGTTGCAGCGGGTTTGTTTGATTTTTCAATTGATGTATAAAGAAAAAACCGACGCCGGCCTGCTGTTCGAATATATCCGACGCGTAGCCGGATCAAAAGAGTTTTTTCTCCAAAAGGGCGCGGGATGGGCCCTGCGGCAATATTCTAAAACGAATCCGGAGGCGGTAAGGCAGTTTTTGGCCGAAACGGCCGTGGCGCCGCTGACACGGCGGGAAGGAGCGAAATATTTGTAATCCTTATCCTGGTTGTGCCAAACTAATCGTCCGCATGCTACAACATATCACTCACCGCCTGGCTGGGTTTTTCCAAAAAAACGATCGGGTGTTCCCGCACCTCTTCCACTACGTTACCGGGAAACAAAAACGCCCGGTCGCGGAACATCTCCCGGATTTCAGCCGTGTCAAGGGCGCTGATTTTTTCGGCAAACTGTTCGGCTTTTTCAAAACAGTATTGCAGGCGGTCGAGCAGGAACTGAAAGTCTTTGATCCAAACCACCGTATTGGGGGGCAACACCCGAAACAACGATACTTTTTCGTCCTGCCGGAACCGCGTGTTCAGGTTCGGCACAATACTCAACCGCTCGATGTTCTGCCGGGACAATTGCGTTAACGGCTCGAAGGTGCGGATACTTTCCACCTCTTTATCAAATAATTCGATGCGGTAGGGGAGTTCGTTGCCATATGAAAACAGGTCGATAATGCCGCCGCGCAGGCTAAACTGACCCGGTTCGTACACGAAGTCGGTGCGCTCAAAACCGTATTCCACCAATACCTGAATCACAAACTCAACGTCTAATTCCTCCCCTTTGCTAACCTCAAAACGGCTTTTGGCCAATACTTCGGGCGACACGACTTTTTCAAACAATGCTTCCGGGTAAGTCACCACAACCCCTCCAACTCCTCCCCCGGCCCCTCCCCTAAAAGGGAGGGGAGACGAGAGGGGCTCGGAGCGAACACTACGTTCCCCCTCCCCTTCGGGGGCCGGGCCGGGGGAAGGGTTTCGCAGGCTCACTTTATTCACCACTTCGCTGCGTTGCAACATCTGCATCGGGTTCAGGTCGTCGAAAAATGCGGGGCGTTTAAAACTATCGGGGAAAAAATGAACCGCCTCTTCGCCAAGAATACCCTGCAGGTCGTTGAGCAGATAAGCGGCTTCTTCCTTGCTTTCGGCAATGTACAGTGCGGCGGCCCGTCCAGCGTCCAGCGTCAGCCGTCCACCGTTTACGGTAGCCGCCAGGGCGAATGCCGTTTGTGCTCCTTTCAGTCCGTTGAGATGAATACGGGGCGCGCGCGCTGCGCCGGGTGGTTGCAGCGCCTGCAGCAGCTGCACGACGGCAGGGTGTTCGCGGTAGCGATCAAGAAGGTGGCCGATGTTACTCACGGGGCAAAGGTACGTTTGCGGGGATAACAGCGGGCGACGGAATTGGTTGTTTAAAATTCAGGCTGTACCCCGGAGAACAAAGCTGATTTTGCGGCAACCTTCCTACCTTCGCGCTGTTCTACGTTCAAATCTTTCAATTTTTCTTGAAAGATGCCCGGGATTTGTGCTGATTGAGACAGTATCAAAAGCTAATCACTCACACAAACCCGCCACAACCTTCATTCACTCACCTGCTCCGCATGAGCCTTGATACCATCAAACAGCCGATTGAAGCCGAGCTGGAGGTCTTTGAACAGCGTTTCCGCGAAGCGATGCGGAGCCAGGTGCCGCTGTTAGACAAGATTACCTGGTACATCGTCCAACGCAAGGGCAAACAGGTGCGCCCGATGCTCGTATTGCTCAGTGCCCGTTTGTTCGGACCCATACTGGAAGCGTCGTACACAGCGGCGTCCATGGTGGAACTGCTCCATACCGCTACTTTGGTACACGACGATGTGGTGGACGATGCCTACGAGCGCCGGGGTTTCTTTTCGATCAATGCACTTTGGAAAAACAAAATTGCCGTTTTAGTCGGCGATTTTCTGCTGTCGCAAGGGTTGTTGCTCAGTGTGCGGCAGCAACAGTTCCGTATGCTCGAAATCATCAGCCGGGCGGTAAAGGAAATGGCCGAAGGCGAGCTGCTGCAAATGGAAAAAGCCCGTCGGCTCGACATCAAAGAAGATATTTACTACGATATCATTCGCCAAAAAACGGCCTCCCTTATTGCCGCAGCATGCAGCGCCGGAGCCGCCAGCACGGCCCCAGACGAAGCCTCCGTGGAATTGGTGCGACGCTTCGGTGAAAAAACCGGTATGGCTTTCCAGATTCGCGACGATCTGTTCGATTTCGGTATTGACGACATCGGTAAACCCCTCGGTATCGACATTAAGGAGAAAAAAATGACTCTGCCGCTCATTTACGCCCTAAATCAGGCAGAGCGCTCCACCCGCCGACATATCATCAATATTGTCAAAAATGAAAGCCACAAAACCGAAAAAGTGGCAGAAGTGATCCAATTCGTGCGCCAGAGCGGCGGCATGGAATATGCTCAGGAAGTGATGTACCGGTTCCGGCAGGAAGCCTTTGATATCCTGAATGAAATACCGGAAAGCCCGGCCAGACAATCGCTTAAGGATTTACTGATGTTTGTCACGGAACGGAAGAAGTAATGAATGATGAATAATTTCCCCTTTCAGGAAAAATAGAATACTCATCACTCATCACTTATCATTATTTGAACCGCTGCCATAAACGCCCCTGCCTTAATCTTCGTCTCCTTTAGTTCACTCTCCGGGTTGGACTCGTACAACAGTGTGGCGCCGGCACAGAACGATAGTAAGCCGTCGCGGGCATGTGCGGTGCGGATGGTAATGGCCGTGTTCACATCGCCGTCGAACAGGAGCCAGCCGATACAACCGCCGTAGTAGCCCCGGGTGTGCTGCTCGATTTGTTCGATATATCCCATGGCGGCAATTTTGGGTGCGCCGGTGAGCGTGCCGGCGTTAAGGCTGGCGATGAGCGCATCGAAACCGGAATAGCGGTCTTCCAGTACGCCGCTGACCTGGGCTACGGTATGCGTCACATGCGAGTATTTTTCGATGATACGGTACTGATCGATCTCGATACCGGGTTTACAGATGCGCGCCAGGTCGTTGCGGCCCAGGTCGATGAGCATGTCGAGTTCGGAGTTTTCCTTGGGCGAATTGAGCAGTTCCATCATCAGGTGGTGGTCTTCGATGGGGTTGTCGGAGCGGCGTACGCTGCCGCTGATGGGGCGCAGCGTGGCGCGGCCGTTTTCGTAGCGCAGCATCATTTCGGGGCTGGCGCCGAGCAGAACTTCGTCGCCAAAATCGAAATAAAACAGGTATGGACTGGGGTTTATAGCCTTGTAGCGCTCGTACAGGGGAAGCAAGTCGCCCTGTACTGTAGCCGTGTGCCGGCGGCTTAGCACGATTTCCAGCAGTTCCCCTTCGTTGCACAGCCGGATACCTTGTTCCACCTGGCGTTTGAACGTTTCGTCGTCGGGGGTGGTTTGGAAGGGGCCGATTTTGAGTTTGAAGTTTGAAGTTTGAAGTTTGAAGTTTGATCCCGAGGCCTCGGGATGAAGTTTGGAGTTTGAAGTTTGCGAAGCCGCAACCAAGGACAACATTTCATGCATGGCCACCTCCGCTCCCGGGTCCGACTCGCGCGTCACGTAGAGGGTCAGGTCTTTGGTTAAATGGTTGAACAACAAAATATTATCAAACAAGAATAAGTGAAAATCCGGCTCCGGACAGGTTTTATCTGTTTTAATATCTTCAAACAGATAAACAAAACGGTACGACAGGGCTCCGTACAAACCCATAAAATTCTTCTCCCCGTTGGGAAAAGCCGACAGCAACCGGCGCAGCGGCTGGGCAATGTTTTGTCGTTCGAGCCGCTCTTCTTCAGGCCCGTGAAACGGCGTTCGGGGAATTTTTAATTCGAGCCTGCCCCCGGCCTCGTGTTCCACAAAAGCGGCAAATTCCGTTTTTATAAAATTGTAAAATACCTGTGCCCGGGGGTGCAGCAATCGGACACTCAATCGATCATCCTTCCCCTCCAACTCCAATGGCGGCTCCAGACCGATCACAGACATGCGGCTGCTTTTGTCCGATGCCGAGGCGGATTCAAAGAGGCAGGAAGCGCCGCCGTTTTTTAACTGCCTGTATAAAGGCAAAGCATCCATATAGGGAAGCCGGGAAGTGTGGGTAAACATGCGATGAATGTAGTTTTTATTTTGTATTAATGTACTGGTACGATGATGCAAAGATTTGAAAAAAATCCGGTTTGCACAAGTTGTTTCTCAAAAATTTTCACGATCGTTGCAGCCATGGCAGTAGGCAGTAGGCAGCAGGAGTTGGCAGTGGGGGCAGTAGGCGGTTGGCAGTTGGCGGTAGGCAGTGGCGGTAGGCGCTTCCTAATGTCCATTGCCAACTGCCTACCGCCAACTGCCACTGCCTACCGCCCACTGCCCACCACCCACTGCCTACCGCCCACTGCCTACTGCCTACTGCCTACTGATCTCCCCCCGAGTCCTATGAATATACCTCGACTATTTTTTTACCTTTTTGCCGGCCTGTTCGCGATTCCTGTCGCAGCACAAAAAATAAAAACGGCCGAAGTCAGGCCATTCGACGGCGCGCCCGCGCTGTGGGTCAATGACGAACGACAACTTCCTTTTCTATATGCGCTTACCCACGTGGTGGGCGGACGCTGGTCGTGGGAGGAATTGCCGGCGCACAACCTGCGCAATGCTTCATCCGACGGCATCCGGCTGTACCAGGTGGATTTGTGGTTTGAAGATATCTGGCTGGAAGGCCAAAAAAGCCTGAACATGGACCTGGCCCGACGGCAGCTGCGGGGTGTGCTCAACGCCTGTCCGGATGCGGGCATCGTGGTGCGTCTCCACGTCAACGCGCCCGGCTGGTGGAACCGGGTAAATCCCGGTGAATGTGTTGAATTTGCCAATGCTCCCCTGGAAAATTACCCCGAAGGGCTGCCTTTCAACCATGAAGACGGCGACAACTACCGCAGCCTGCGCGCCAGCCTCGCATCGGAACTTTGGCGCCGGGAAGCCGGCAAGCGGGTGGTTGAATTTTGTAAAAAACTGGCCCGAACACCCGAAGGCCGCGCCGTCATGGGGATACATCTTTCCTGTGGCGTGTACGGCGAATGGCATCCCTGGGGCTTTGTGCGGAACGAGCCTGATGTAAGCGCGCCGATGCAAGCGGCGTTCCGGAAATGGTTGAAAAATAAATATACCTCCGATCAAAACCTGCAAGTCGCCTGGAATACCCCGGAGGTTTCCCTCGCCACGGCAAGCGTGCCCGATACGACGGCCCGGCGTTGTTGCACCGACGGGTTCTTCCGCGACCCGAAACTGGAACAACAGGTCATCGATTTTTACCGCTGCCAACAGGAGGTGATTGCCGATGACGTCGAGTTTTTTTGCCGGACCGTCAAGGAAAACTGGCCACGCCGGCTAATCACCGGCGTCTTTTACGGCTATTACCATTTCTCCCTGTGCCGGCAGGCTATGGCAGGCCACCTTGAAGCCGAACGGTTGTTGAAAAGCCCCTGGATCGACTATTTTGCCGGCCCTACCAGCTACAACAAACCAAGCCGGGAGGCAGGGGGCTCCGGTTTGCAGCGCAGCATTGTACAGTCGGTACTCCGGCATGGCAAAATGTGGTTCGACGAGGTGGATAACGGCTATCTGCAGAACAAATTTGAAAGCGACTTCGTCCGCTCCCGGGCACTCGGCGATTCCGCTTATCTGCCGGTGTTGCAGCGCAGTTTGTGGCTGCCGCTGATGCAGGGCTGCGGCTTGTGGTTGTACGATTTCGGGCCGCGCCGCAATGCCGGCTGGTGGGACGGCGACATGTACCGGAAGGAGTTCCGGAATACCCTGGCCTTTTTCTCCAAGGAATTCGTGCCTAAAACGCCGGCGCCGGCCGAGGCACTCGTCGTGTGGGATACCGAGAGTTTCTATCACGTGGAAAACGTGAACAGCAAAACCTGTGAACAAGGCCTCGACGCTGCGGCCGAAGACATTCAGCGCTGCGGGGTGCCGACCGACCATACCTTTTTGTTCGATCTGCCCCGCATCGACCTCTCTCCCTACCGGGCCATACTTTTTATGAATGCCTGGAAACTCTCGGCCGAACAACGTCGCTTTGTCCGCGACTCCGTGGCGGCCGGCCGGCGGACGCTGATCTGGAATTACGGCTCGGGGTACACCGATGGCCGGCGTTTGGGAAAAGAAAATATAGAAGATTTGACCGGCATAATACTGGTGAAAGCAGCCACTCCAGATACCATTCGGTGGGAGTCCAACGCGTTTAATTTTACCAATGTGGAACATGTCGATCCGTTTTTTACCATTGCGGACACCACAACCGAGGCGCTGGGCTATCTGGCCGGAACGACCATACCGGTAGTCGCCCGGAAAAAATCAGACACCCACACCAGCGTGTATGCCGGCGTTCCGTTGCACGGGAGCGAAATGTTCCGGCGCCTGTTCCGGGAGGCCGGTTGTTTTGTTTGGAACGAAAGAAATGATTTTACCTATAAAAAAGGGGGGTACATCCTGTTGCATGCAAAGGAGCCGGGAACAGGAATTCTGCAACTGAAAAATGGAACCCGGGTTGATTATAATGTCCCTGCGCCCGTCACGTTTTTTTTAGACGCAAAAACTGGCATGGAAATATTGCAGCCGGCTTTCAAATTTTCAACCATGATCACTACCCCCGAATGAGTTCCAGGTATTTTTTTATCACTTCCCGGTTGTCCCGGTACACCTTGGCGCCACGGGTAGCGGTGACGATACTACAGGGCACTTCCTTCGATACGTCCCGCTGCGATAGCCCCCGGTCGAGCGCATCAAAAATCCGCCAGCGTTCCAACATCATGGCGCGTTCATGCTCGGTGAACGTCAGTTCGATTAATTCATTAAACTCCTTTTCAGTACGGGCCGATTGAAATAATTGGTAAAGCATGGAAGCCGGTTGTTGATTATGGTAACAGGATGCAGATGTTTAAACCAAAGGTCGGAAAATCTGCTAATTTCTCTTTTTAAAAAAACAACATAAAATCATCTAATTTGCTCTAAGGCAAACGCCTATTTTTGGGCGGCATTTTTTCCCAATTTGCCCCCTTCCGATACGAACAACCGACTTCCCAGATCATGTCGAAAAAAGGTATAAAAGCAAGTAATTCCCGGCCGGGCGACAAAAATACCCGCCCGCCTGCCGAACGCCCGGCCCCGCCGGTTTCGCCCGGCACACCCAATTTTTTGTGGTTCGGCGCCGGCTTTGCCGCGTTGGCTTTTTTACTGTATGCCAACACTTTAGGGCATCAGTATGTGCTCGACGACCCCTTGGCCATCAGCGAACATGCCTACGTGAAACAAGGGCTGGGCGGCATACCGGAGTTACTTACGCACCATTACCGCGCCGGTACGGAGGGCGCCAACGCTTCGGCGCTGCTGTATCGCCCACTGTCGCTGATCACCTTCGCCATCGAGTGGAGCCTGGCCCCCGACAGTCCGTTTTTAGGGCACCTGATGAACGTCGTTTGGTATGCCCTCACGGTGGCGCTGTTGTTTGCCGCCCTGCGGCGGGTATTTCGGGGCTACCACTGGATTTGGGCGGCCGGCACGGTGCTGCTGTTCACGGTGCATCCGCTGCACACCGAGGTGGTGGCTAATATCAAAAGCCGGGATGAAATCCTGAACGTATTTTTTAGCGTAGCCGCGCTGTATAGCTGGGCGCGCTGGCTGGAAATACCCGCCCCGCGCTGGATACTGGCAAGCTTGGGCTGTTATTTTTTAGCCCTGATGTCCAAAGAAAGCGCCGTGACCTTGCTGCCGGTTTTTCCGCTCGTGGGGTGGTATTTTTTTGGAAAAACAGCCCGCACGAGTGCCGGCCATGGGTTGTTGTTCGCCTTGCCGGTGGCCTTGTTCCTGATGTTGCGCGCGGTTGTGCTGGCCAAAACGCCGGCCTTGTTCGAGGTGAGTGAAATGGATAACCCCATCGTGGCCGCGCAAGGTTTCGGCGAGCGCAGCGCCACTGCCTTTATGGTGCTTTGGAAGTATTTTCAACTCCTGGTTTTTCCACACCCCCTGGTCAGCGATTACTCGTACCGGCACCTGGCGGTGGTGGGCTGGGGCAACTGGCAGGCACTGGCTGGATTGGGTTTATACGGCGCCATGTTCGTATTTGCCGTTAGAGGTATGGCGCGCCGGCAGCCGTTGGCTTTTTGTATTGCCGCTTTCCTGTGCGCGATCGTGTTGTACAGCCAGTTGTTGCTCGTGATCGGCACCCTGCTTGGCGAACGACTGATGTACATGCCGTCCTTGTGGTTTTGCGCCGGCGCAGCCTGGTTGCTGTGGCGCCTCAGTGGTCTGGATTTGAAAAACATGGCAGCATCCGCAGAATTTCCGCCGATAAAACAAGTGCAGGCAAGCGTGGCGTTGCTGCTGCTGATTGTTGTTTTTTTCGGGTTAAAAACTGTGTCCCGCAACCCGGAATGGAAAACCAACCTGGACCTGTTCATCACCGACAGCGCCAAAGCGCCCCAAAGCGTCCGCCTGCACAACGGCATCGGCAGCGAATCGTACAACCAGTACCTGAAGGCAACCGATTTGTCGGCCGAAGCCAAAGAAGCGCTGCTGGTACAAATAGAAGAACATTCAACAGCGGCGATTGCCATCCGCCCCAACCCGGTTTCCTACCTGAACCTGGGCAACGCAGCCATCTCCCGGCAACAATACGCCGAAGCCATTCGCCACTACGAGGAAGCGCTGAAACAAGCGCCCAAATACGGCCTCGCCCGCATCAACATCGGCCGCACCTACGCTGCCTGGGGCCAGGTGGAAGGCAAGGTGAACCGTAACCTGCCCAAGGCGGCGGAGCTGCTTGAAAAAGCCATCGAATACGGTATGAACGATGCAGAAACCTATCTCAACCTTGGCGCCGCCTACGGTTTGATGGGCCAAAGTGAAAAAGCCATTACCCAGTTCGAACAGGCGGCCGTGCTGGCGCCTCAAAACAAAACGATCTGGAAAAACTTGGGCGTGGCGTATAGGGCGATGGGGAATGTGGCGAAGGCGGAGGAATGTGAGCGGAAGGCGCAATAGTAAACAGGGTTTACTTCTAAAGGCCGAATCCGTGAAAATCCGTGCCCGAAGTCCGCGTCATCCGTGTTCCCATCCTCCTGCGAGGGCCGCTTGTGCAGGATGGGAACACGGGTGACGCGGACTTCAGGCACGGGTTTTCACGGATTTTTTTGATTTGAATACAATCTTAAAAATTGAATCATTCCTGTTGCCTCAAGGCGCAATAATCAGTTTTTTTACAATCCTGTTACGGCCAACCTGGACCGTCAAATAATAAACTCCCGGAGCCATATTCCCAACGTTCACGGCGTGCTGATTTTTATAAAAACCAAGCTGCCGGCCCGTCAAATCCCCAATCGACACTTCAAAATCTGCCGCGCTGTTTTTCAATTCTATCCGGAAGGAAGTCGAAGCCGGATTGGGATATACCATGATTTCATCACCAGTGTTTTCTGCTTCTTCCGCCGCGGTTGGCAAACAGGTCAGCCGGTTTATTTTTTGCCAGATTTCATTGCATAAGATGTACGGCACCTCGCCCGCGCCGGGCGAATCGCCCATGCGGATAAACAGCAGGTTTTGGCTTGGGGCGATGCTGATAAACTGCCCGTTTTTCCCCAAGGCCGCGATCATATCGTCGGGTGCATCGGGGAACAAAGGGCCGGGGAACTGGAATTGCAACCCGGGAACCCGGTAGGACGCCTTTCCGTTCAGCCACCACAAATAACCGTAAGAGCGGTTGAGCAGCTGCGAGGTGTTTACCATTTGATTGAAATAGGCCGTGTCCTTCAAGATAGGCGTACCGTTCCAATTGCCTTTATTTAACACCAGAAGCCCGAACCGGGCAATGCTCCGGGGATTGGTAAACAACACATTATTGTAACCCGAGGGCAGGAAAAACCCGTTCATGCCGATGGGATTGCGGATTTTACTGATGTAGTAGGCATTCAGGTTTTGCCCGGTCGCCGCTTCGATAACGCCGTCCAACAGGGTGTACGGACCATTGTGGTAGGCCCAGCGGGTACCGGCATCCGCTTTATAAATCAGGCAGGAATCCAGGGTGCAATACGGATCGGGCACACCGTCGTCGAGCCCCGAAGTCATCGTTAATTGATGCCGGATGGTGATTTTTTCTTCCTGTGCGGGGGTGCAATTGGTCCAGCCGTCTCCTAAGTATTCAGAAGTGGTATCGCTCAGGGTCAAATGTCCTTCCTGCTGGGCAATACCCGTCAGCATGGCGGTCATAGTTTTTCCGGCGGAGGCCCAATACCAGATACTGTCTTTGGTAAAGCCGTCGAAATACTTTTCAAGTACGATTTTCCCGTCTTTCAGCAGCAGAAATGCTTTGGAATTGGCGAGGTCAAGTAATTCGTACAACGAGTCGATCTCGTTTTGACAATAACCGAGCGATTGCGGAGAAATAGTATCCCAAACGGTGTTGTTGTTCGGAGGGAAATAGAGGGACTGCGATTTGAGCGGGAGCAAAAAAACCAAAAAGAGCAGGCAAGTAAAGGATCGTTTCATTCTTTTATATTTGAGCCGTTGGAACAGGAATTTTTCAAAAAGTTTAACGGTGGGGGTGAATCTTCGCAACCAGAAATGAAAACAATGATGGTCTGTAAAAATTGCGCGTTCGAGTTCGAAGGGAAATACTGCCCCGATTGTGGCCAAAAGGCCAAAACCAAACGTATCACCACAAAGTCTGTTATAGAGGAGGTGCGAAAAAGTCTGATACATTACGATCAGGGTTTTTTCTTCACAGTGCTTCAGTTGCTGCGCCGCCCCGGGCATACCGTACGCGAATATCTTGAAGGAAAGCGGGCGATGCACGTCAAGCCGGTAAAATTTCTACTGTGGACGACGGCCCTTAACTTCCTGGTTTTTCATCTGGTCGGGCTGGACACCGAAATGATCAACTCCATGGCGGAGCGGCAGGTTCAGAATAAGTTCAGTGTCAAATTTACGCAGTACATCTTCGATCACCCTGCTATTATGCTTTTCCTGATGATTCCCAATATAGCCTTGTTCTCCTGGCTGTATTTCCGGCGGCAGGCTTACAATTATGCCGAGCATTTTGTGTTGAACGCCTACTTGATGGGAATGGTCAGCCTGTTTGGGGTCATCTCGAATCCTGTATTAAAACTGATCGGTCCGATGCAATCTCTTTTTTCTGTTAAAATCGGCATCGTATCCCTGATCTGGATCGGATACATGGGCTGGGGCTATGTGCAGTTTTTTCAGCCTCCGAAAAAAAAGTGGTGGACCTGGCTGAAAGCCCTACTAGCTGTATTCTCCGGTTATTTAATGCTGATTATAGTCATTTCTGTACTGATCGCCACCGTTGTTGCGCTATTCTGGCCTTGGCTGAAGCCGTATTTTCAGGGTTAGAAGGTTTCGGGTCGACTTAAAGTTTAAGAAAGGAGACATCTGGTGATAAAGTGTCGGTTTTGTAGGTAATCGATAGCCATTAAACCTTCTATTCCTCGTTAGCTCCCGATATTGGCAGGTCTTCGACACTGGCAGGTCGTTAGGGTGCTGACCTGGCAGCGTCGAAGACCTGCCAGTGTCGGAAGACAACGAGGGGGCTAATGGTTAAAATATTGAAAGCCGACGTGCCGAAAGTCTAATGAAGCAGGCATAAAATATGGGCGGCGGAGGCTCCGCTGTACAAGTCACCGCCTCATTGCGACAAGCCCTCCAGTGCATCTTTTGCCATTTGCAAACCTCTTTGAAATTCCACGAAACTTGGGTAGTCTTTTGCCAACTCTTCCCGCAAAGCCAGATATTTCTCAAAATAGAAACGTGCCTTTACGTTATCCTTTTTCTGATCTTTATAAAACCAGCCGAGTTTGGAGTACGAAATGGCCAAGCCGTTTTTGAACTCCACGTTTGTAGGATAGGCTTCGTGCAGTTCTTTTTCCAACTGATTGTACTGTTCAAAATAAGTCAAGGCCTGCGGCAAATTGCCCAGCGCCGTGTGCGTATTTCCAAGATATTGGCACGAAATGGCCAAGCCGTTTTTGAACGCCACGTTTGTAGGATAGGCTTCGTGCAGTTCTTTTCCCAATCGGCTGCGTTCTTCAAAATAAGTCAGGGTCTGCGGTAAATTGCCCAGCGCCGTGTGCGTCGAGCCGAGTTTTTCGTACGAAATGGCCAAGCCGTTTTTGAACTCCACGTTTTGCGGATAGGCTTCGTGCAGTTCTTTTTCCAACTGATTGTACTGTTCAAAATAAGTCAGGGCCTGCGGCAAATTGCCCAGCGCCGTGTGCGTCGAGCCGAGTTTGGAGTACGAAATGGCCAAGTTGTTTTTGAACGCCACGTTTGTAGGATCGGCTTCATGCAGTTCTTTTTCCAACTGATTGTACTGTTCAAAATAGGTCAAGGCCTGCGGCAAATTGCCCAGCGCCGTGTACGTCTCGCCGAGGTTGGCGTACGAAATGGCCAAGCCGTTTTTGGACCCGAATTTTTCGCAAAGTGTCCGCATCCGCTCGGCCGTATCCAATGCCTTGGCGAGCCGGCCGGTGGCGGTGTAATAGACCCACAGGCGGTCGAACAGCCTAGCCAAATCCTTGTTGGCGGTGTTCAGGTGCTCCACCAGCCCAAACACGAGGTCGGCAAAAGGCTCGGCGGTGGCTATGTTTTTGGGGTGGTAGCCTTCGGTTTCAAAAATGGCGTTCAGTTTTTTTACCATCGGCTCACCCAGCGCCCAGCGGCGGCCGGCGTTTTTTTGCAGCACTATTTTTTGCACCACCGGGCTGATGCGGTAGGTTTTGGCATCGGCGCTGAGCCAGCCTTTTTGGGCCAATTGGTCCAATTGGCGTTTGAGTTCGTTTTTGTTTTCGGGGGCGAGCAGTTCGAGCAGCAGCGTCGGGGCGTGGTTTTCAGCGGGCAGCAGGGCGATTTGCAGCAACAGGTCGTGCAGTTCGGGAATCCGCTGCTGCAAATCGGCGACATCGTACAGGGCTTCTATGATTTGGTCGCTGGATTGTACCGTCTCTTTTCTGACGTTATGGGTGTAGTGGGTCTGGATTTCGAAACTGTCGTCGCCCAGAACCAACCCGTTTTTTTCCAACTGGTCCAGCAGTTTTTCAAAGGTCAGCCCCCAGGCCGCGCCCTCGCGGAGGTTTTTGCTGAAAACCTCGGTGCAGAGGGTGTTGTAGCCCACGGCATTCAAAAACCGGTCGAGCAGGGCTTCGAACTGCGGGTTGTGCTCTTCGTAGTTTTTTTGGAACAGTTCCTTTGCCAAATGCGGCGGCAGGTGGGTGATGGGGTACTCGCTGCCGGCATCGGGCAGGACTTTGGAGCATCGGGAGGTGATGAGGACATGCCAGCCCAAGCCGTTCATGTATTGCAGGAAGCCGCTGATGTGCCCGGGGTCGTTGGCGTTGTCGAGCACCAGCAAGCAGTCTTTTTCGAGGTTGGCTAAGGCGGTTTTGATGATTTCGGTTTGTTTGTCGGGGTCGTCGGCGCATAGGTTCATGGCATCCACCAAATCGAGCGGCTGCGGCAGGTGGTCGCGCATGGCAGCGAGGATGCCTTTTTCGCAAAAAAGCCAGGCGAGATGTTTGTACTCATGCTGGTATTGTTCCCAATAACGGGCGGCGAGGGTGGTTTTGCCCATGCCGCCCTCGCTGTTGACGAGGGCAATGGCGCTGTGCCGGGTCAGCAGCGCCCGGATGTCGTCCAATTCCTGCTCGCGCCCGAGGAATGAGGACGGCACGGCGGCGGAGGCGGTGGTGAGTTGGCGGCGTATTTTGCGGTCGCTGTACACATTATACACTTGGCCCCCGATGTTCTGCTGGCCGATGCGGGCGTTTGGATTGTTGACATCTGGCATGGCTGAAAGGTTTGGTGACAGAGTGATACGTTTACGAAACTTTCAAAAGTTTCGTAAACGTACAGCCCAGCGTGATACGAATACCTGCTTCTTTAAAAAAAAGTGGTGCGAATTTTCAATTCGCACCACTTAATACTCCGTCTTAAACTTTTGTGCGAATTAAAAATTCGCACCACATTAATACCGGTAATACTCCGGCTTAAACGGTCCTTCCACCTGTACGCCGATGTACTCGGCCTGATCGGGGCGCAACACCTCCAGTTCCACGCCGATTTTGGAGAGGTGCAGGCGCGCCACTTTTTCGTCGAGGTGTTTGGGCAGCAGGTACACTTTGTTTTCGTAGTTCTGATGGTTTTGCCACAGTTCCAATTGCGCCAGCACCTGGTTGGTGAAGGAGTTGGACATTACAAACGAAGGGTGACCCATCGCGCAGCCCAGGTTTACAAGGCGGCCTTCGGCCAGCACGATAATATCGTTGCCGTCGATATTGTACAAATCCACCTGCGGTTTGATGGTCACTTTGGTATGGCCGTAGTTGCCGTTCAGCCAGGCCATGTCGATCTCGTTGTCGAAGTGACCGATGTTGCACACGATGGTTTTATCCTTCATCAGGCGGAAGTGTTTTTCCGTCACGATATCGCAGTTGCCGGTGGCGGTGACCACGATGTTGGCGCGCGGAATGGCGTTTTCCATACGTTTCACTTCGTAGCCGTCCATAGCGGCCTGCAGGGCGCAAATCGGGTCGATCTCCGTTACGATCACGCGGGCGCCGGCGCCGCTCAGGCTGGCAGCCGAACCTTTACCTACGTCGCCGTAACCGGCCACGACGGCTACTTTACCGGCCATCATGAGGTCGGTGGCGCGGCGGATGGCGTCTACCAGACTTTCTTTGCAGCCGTATTTGTTGTCGAATTTCGATTTGGTCACCGAGTCGTTCACGTTGATGCACGGCAGCGGCAAGGTACCTTTGGCGGTGCGCTCATACAGGCGGTGAACGCCGGTGGTGGTTTCTTCGGAGATACCGCGAATGCCGGCCACGAGCTCGGGAAATTGGTCGAGCACCATGTTGGTGAGGTCGCCGCCGTCGTCGAGAATCATGTTGAGCGGCTGCTCGTCTTTGAACGCGAACAGGGTCTGCTCGATGCACCAGTCGAACTCTTCGTTGTTCATGCCTTTCCAGGCGTACACGGGAATACCGGCGGCGGCAATGGCCGCGGCAGCGTGATCCTGCGTGGAGAAAATATTGCACGACGACCAGGATACTTCGGCGCCGAGTTCCACCAGCGTTTCGATGAGTACGGCGGTTTGTACCGTCATGTGCAGGCAGCCGGCGATGCGGGCGCCTTGCAGCGGTTTGGCTGCGCCAAATTCTTCGCGCAAAGCCATGAGACCCGGCATTTCAGCCTCGGCCAGGGTAATTTCTTTGCGACCCCAGTCGGCCAGGGCGATGTCTTTTACTTTGTATTGGGGACGGGTTGTGGTAGCTACGGACATGCTTTAGTTATAAGTTATGAGTGATGAGTGATTTATGCCTTACTGGAACAACCTGAAACGGCATTTATTCGGCATTATGGAAATATTTCAACCCAAACAAAACATCGTTTGGTTTTGTTGACAAAAATAGTGCCGCAAAGGTAGGATGTTTGCCAGGTAAATGAAAGACCGGTGGAAAGAAGAAGAATAGTTTTGTCTAATGCCAAGCATTATCGTAAATCTGTGTCAACAGCATTCCGGTTCCTTGCGCTTCGTTCAAATTATCCCAAATCTCAAAACAAAAAATCCGCGCACCCATCATATACAAGCAGAACTTATAGTATGATGGATGCGCGGATTTAAGTACCTGGACCGAATTAATTCGGCAGAGTCGCTTTATCGCAACACCACAAACCGTTTGGTTACCACCGAATCCTCGTTCGCCAAAACCAACCAGTACAAACCTGGATTCCAGCCGGCCGCATCAATCTCAAACATATTGGCGCCGGCATCCCCTGAAATGACCCGTTGGAAGACCAGTTTGCCTTCCGTATCGAACACCCGCAATTGCGTTTCACCCGGCGCATCGGCCGTGAAACGAACCTGCAACACTGCGGAAACCGGGTTTGGGGTCAGGGATATTTCGCCGGTAAAAGCCTGCGCCGACTCACCCGGATCCCGTTCCGAAACACCACCCGGATCGAAATTACCCGGCTTGCAGGGCTCGTTGTTCTGACAATGATTCCAATATTCGATGAGTGCGATGATGCCTGCTGCCAGGTCATCACCGTAGTCGATGGGGTATGAGGTGTTGGTGCAGCCGCTGGCCAAATAAGCGTTGGCTGCCGCCAACAAATCCTGTACCGTCGCATTGGGCGGCAGGCCGAGCGTAGCCAACCGTGCAGCGTCCAGTGCGCAGGCATCGGCCAAAGGCAGGCTGCCCAGGTCCAGGCCGCGGAACAAGGTATTGAAACGGACATTCAATTGCAGGGCGATCACCTGGCCGGCCAGCGTATTTTTTAACGAACCGTCGCATCCGGGCAGGTCCTCTGCGTTGAAAGGTACGGAAGGGCCGTCCGCAGGCAATACATTCAAAATGCATTCGCTCGTACCGGCCGTCCAGCCGCAGCCGGCGGGATCTCCGACTTTTATCCCGCCTTGCCGCAACAGAGAGTCAAGGACTTCCGGAGTGGTCAAATCGGCAGTTTTACCGTCCGGGTCGCCCCAAAATTCCTGGGTATGCGTGCAAAAACAAGCATTTAAGGTTATTTCCTGCCGGCAGGTTTTGCTATTTCCACAATCATCGGCAGCCGAGTAAACCCGGGTGAGCAGGTAGCCGCCTTCGCAGGTTCTGTCCGAAATCTGGTCTTCCACATGGTTTTTCAGGATAACGCCGCCGCAGTTTTCGCCGGATGCCGTAACAGCGTCCGGGTTCACGGCGGGCAACTGGCCCGTGACGGTAATATTAGGCGGACAGGTAATAGAAGTGGGCGCTTTTTGATCCGACACCGTGATTTGCTGGGTACATGCGCCGATATTTCCACAAAGATCAATCAGCTGGTACGTGCGGGTGACCAGAAAACGGTTCGTGCAGGTCTGGTCGCTGATCGCATCGCCGGCATACTGTTTGGTGACAGCGCCGGTGCAATTGTCCGTGCCCGTCACCAGGGCCGTATTGGCAGGCGGTACCAGGCCGGCGCAGGCGACTGTAATGCTGGATGGGCACTTGGCAGCCGGCGGCGTTTGATCGTCCACTTTGATCAACTGTACGCAGGTACCTTCATTGCCACAAACATCTTTCGACCGGTATGTGCGGGTGATCAGGTAGCGACTCGGGCAGGCGCTATTGCTGACGGCATCGCCGACGTAAATGCTCAGGTTACCACCGGCACAATTGTCTGTTACCGAAACGGCGTTTGGGGCTGCGAGAGGCACTTGCGTAGCGCAGGAAACCGTGACATTTGCCGGACAGGAAAGTACCGGTTTCGTTTGATCGTTAACTGTAATTTTTTGTGCGCAACTGCCGGTAACCCCACAGGCATCGGTAGCCCGGTATGTACGTGAAATCTGGTAGCGGTTTTCGCAGGTTTTGTTGGTCACCAAATCGCCCAGCCAGCTTACATTGGTTAAAATGTTGCCGCAAAAATCACTGACGGAGGAATTGTTCGGGCTGACTGCCGGCACTTCCGACTTGCAGGATACGGTAATGTTAGGCGGACACAGAATCGGCGCCGCAGTTTGATTTTGCACCCGGATTTTAACCGAACAGGTGGCGCTGCGTCCGCAGTCGTCTTCCACTTTAAAAGTGCGCGTGAGGGTAAAATTATTTTCACAAACCTTGTTCGTGATCACGTCTTTCACGTGGCTTTTGGTCGTCGAGGTACAGTTGTCGGTGACCGTCACAACATTCAGATCAACCACTAACGCTTCGTCGCCACAGGTAATCGTCGTATTGGGCGGGCAGGTAATGGCGGGCGGCGTTTGGTCATTGACCGAATATTGCTGCACACAGGAAGCCGCATGGCCGGCAGGGTCGGTCGTTCGGAAGGTGCGCGTTAACAGAAACTTGCTGCCACACACATAATTGGAGATTTTATCCTGAACGGTGGTATTCAGCAATGCCGTTCCGCAGTTGTCGTTCACCTGTGCATTACCGGGGCTTGCCGCCGGAACCTGGGTGGGGCAACTGACCGTCAGGCTCGCCGGACAGCTGATCGTGGGTGGTTCCGCGTCAGTCACTTCTATTTTCTGCGTGCAGGTTTGGGTATTGCTACACCGGTCTTCGGCCTGATAAGTGCGCGTGATGAGGTACCGGTTTGCCTGCGGCAACTTGGTTATTTGATCACTCACATGTTTTTTATCCGCGACGAAACCGCAGTTATCGGCCGCGATCACATAAAGCACATCGGGAGTGAGGGCCGGATCGGGGCAAGTCACCGTGATGTTGGGCGGGCAGGTCATGCTCGGACGCAATTCGTCTTTTACTTCGACGTGTTGCGTGCAGGTGGTAATGTTTCCACAGGCATCGGTGGCCTTGAAGGTGCGGGTTATTTTGTACTGGTTGAGGCAAAATTTGTCGTAAACCACCGCGTTCACAAAAGCCCGTTGCACCGTGCCATTGCAGTTGTCCGATACCGTCATTGCACTCGGATCGGGTGAGGGCAATTGCTCGTCGCAGGATACAGTGATGTCTTTCGGGCAAGCAATGGTGGGCGGGACCTTGTCCTGTACGATTACGATTTTTTCTAAAACAGTATCTAAACCCGGCGCCTCAATACGCAAACGAATCGTAAAACTGCCATTGCAGACATCCCAGGCAGCTACTTGCGTGCATGGCCGGTCTGCCGAATCCGTGATGGTGGCATGGCCCGAAATTCCCCAGTGGTATTTCGTATCAGCCAATTCCGGCGTGCAAAACGCCAGTATTTCTCCCGGACAAAGGACGTCCGGCCAGTCGATTCTAAAGTCTGATGGTGAATAAATGTGGTGGAGTGTTTGGGCCACAGCGGCCCGGTCAGTTAACATTTGGTTCGCAGGTGCTATTGGTTGTCCGGCAATTACTAACGCGGGTACAGCCATCCAGCCCCACACCAAAACCTTGGCGATAGTACAGATACTTTTTTTCATAGACCAGAGGATTATCCTCGAAATTGTGAATAAACAAATACTCCTTTTCCGCAGCGTGACAGAAAAGACATGAAAAAAGTCCCGAGGTAAACGAAATTAGTGTTCGTGGATTAAAGCGGCGAGTGCCAGATTACAACACTGAACCGGAAGCAAGATGATGCCGATATCAGAGCAGGAAGCGCTTGTGTAATCGATATAGGAAGCCCGAACGCGGGCAAAAAGGAAACTACGAAGCAAAAATTGATCCAAAACCGGCACATATTTGACGTTTACCCGTCATTAACCTTATTTAACCTTCCTTCAAGGTCGCTTAACCTGCCGGACCAGACCGGGGAAATACCTTTGCCGGAGTATTTTAAATGTAAAAGTCAAAATGTAAAAGTCAAAATGTAAAATGTAAAAGGCGCACGCGGCACCCTTTTACATTTTGACTTTCCAACGGGTTACGCTATGAAAACAAATTTGCTTTTTTTCCCCCTGTTCCTGGTCCCATTCCTGCTTTTTTCCCAAAAACACACCCTGCGCGGTATGTTGCAGGACAGCGCCGGCGCACCGCTGGAAATGGCAACGGTGATGCTGCTCCACCCGCAGGACAGTTCGTTGCTGTTTTTTACCCGTTCGCAAACGGGCGGTAGTTTTGAGTTTAAAAACCTGAACAACGGCGACTACCTGCTTCGCGCCACCTTTTTCGGCTATCAAACGTTGCAACGCCACGTGCAAATCCCCCCTGCAGGGGAGCCGGGAGGTAGCGAGGAGGTATCGCTCGGCATCCTGCCAATGGAAATCAAAAATACCCTGCTCAACGAAGTGCAGATCACCGGAGAAGCCAACCCGGTGAATATCAAAAACGACACCATCGAATACAACGCCGGCTCGTTTAAAGTAAAAGAAAACGCCCTGGTGGAAGACCTGCTTAAAAAACTGCCCGGTGTGGAGGTCGAACGCGATGGTACGGTGAAAGCGCAGGGCCAGGAGGTGAAAAACGTGCTGGTAGACGGTAAAAAATTCTTTGGCAACGACCCCAAAATCGCCACCCAAAACCTGCCCGCCGACGCCGTGAATAAAGTACAGGTGTTCGACAAAAAATCGGATCAGGCCGTGTTCAGCGGTATCGACGACGGGCAGCGTGAAAAAACCATCAACCTCGACCTGAAACCAGACAAAAAAAACGGCTGGTTCGGACAAGCGAGCGCCGGCGCCGGCAGCGATGTACAGGAGTCGCCCAACGATTTCCGGTACGAAGGCCGCACGAGTCTCAACCGCTTCAAACCCAACCAACAACTCTCCCTGCTCGGCATGGCCAACAATGTGAACCAGGCCGGCTTTTCCGTCGACGACTACATGGCTTTTTCCGGCGCCATGCGCCAAATGATGGGCGGCGGCGGCATGGTGCGCCTGCAATTCAACTCCGACGACGACAACAACGTGCCGCTGGACTTCGGCGGCCAAAACGACGGCTTCCTCAAAACCTGGGCCGGCGGCCTCAACTTCAACCAGGAATACGGCAAAAAATACACCGGCGACCTCAATACCAGTTATTTCTATACCCAAACCGACCGCGACTACGCCCGCAACACCAACCGCGAATCGTTTTTACCAAATGGCAATTTTAATTCCACCGAAAATTCAACCCAAAATAATATCGCCGACAACCACCGGCTCAACCTGACCCTCGATCAAAAAATCGACTCCTTCAATTCCGTGCAACTCAGCTCCGCTCTCACGTACAGCCAGTCCGCTGCCAATACCGCCACAACTTCCCAAACAGTCGGCAGCAACGGCCTGCCCCTCAACGACGGCAACCGCGCGTATCAATCCGACGCCACCGGCGCCAACTGGACCGGCGGGCTGCTCTACCGGCATAAGTTCAACAAAAAAGGCCGCACCTTCTCCACCAACTTTACGGCGGGCCTGAACCACAGCGCTTCGGAAAGCAGCAGTTTTTCGGAAAACCGGTTTTTCGACGCCGCCGGCCAGCCCGTTCGAAATGATACGCTCGATCAAAACCAGGATTTCATCAACGATGCGCTCAATCTCGGCGCCCGCGCCACCTACACCGAACCCCTGGGCAAAAAACGGTATCTTGAATTTTCTTACCAATACAACATCGCCGAAAACCAGTCGGATAAAGCCGTATATGATCTATCGGCCGGCGAGCGCAACTTCAACCCCTTCCTCTCCAACGCCTACACCAACCGCTTCGGTTACCACCGCGCCGGCGCCGGTTTTCGTATCAACCGAAAAGCCTGGAACGGCAGCGCCGGCCTCGATGCCCAAACAGCAACCCTCGATGGCGAAGTGACCAGCGGACTGGGGCAGCCCGTGCGTCAAACGTTCCAGCACCTGCTGCCGCGCCTGGATTTCAACTATGATTTCACGAGTTCCAAACACCTGCGTCTCGGCTACACCACCAATATCAACGCCCCCACCGTACAACAACTCCAACCGGTGCCCGACGTCAGCGATCCGCTCAATATTACCGATGGAAACCCCGACCTGAAACCCGAATACGCGCACAACCTGAATGCCAGTTATATGCAATTTGATCCGGCTACCATGCGCAGTTTTTTCAGCATGTTGTTTTTTACCTACACCCGGGATCGTATCGTGAATGCCCAATCGGTGGACGCGGAGTTCGTGCGCCGCTATCGACCGGTCAATGTGTCATCGGACTACCGCCTGTTCGGCAACCTCGCCTACGGTTTGCCCTGGAAAAAGGCCAAAAGCCGTTTCAACCTCCGCACCGAAGGCGCCTTTAATCGCGGGCAAAACCTGATCAATGATATCGAAAACTATACCGCCGGCCTGCAACTGAGCCAGTCGCTATCCTGGGATTTCACCCCGGCTGAGTGGATCAACCTAACCGCAGAAGCCGAACTGGCGTGGAATCAAACGACGTATTCTATCGACAAAGCGTTCAACCAGGATTACCTGCGCCAAACCTACACCGGCGAGTTGAACCTGGAACTGCCCAGGGGATGGACCTTCAATACTTCGCTCAATGTGGTTAGCAACACCGGCTTGTCGCAGGGTTACGACCAGGCTATTCCGATCTGGAATGCCGGCATCTCCAAATTTTTCCTGAAAAACAAACGCGGCGAACTAACCCTTGCCGCACGCGATCTGCTGAACCGCAATGTCGGGATCAACCGGACCGCCAATTTGAACTATGTGGAAGATGTGCGCACCGCGTCGCTTGGGCGTTATGCCACCCTGAAATTTACGTATGCCCTGAACAAAATGGGTGGGCCGGGCGGCGGAGGCCCCGGGTTCCGGGTGCGGGTGCGGCGGTGAGGAGGTTGTGTAGATCGCCGGAATCCCAAACACAAAACAACAAGGGCAGTATTTACGGTTAAGCCGTAAATATTGCCCTTGTTGTTTTTTAATACTAATTTACCACGTTAGTTCAGTTCCCTCCCTTTGGTCGGGATGACAGCTATCTGGGTTTAAATTTTCCGTCGGATTCCTCGCTGCGCTCGAAATATTCAAAGCGTTGCCGGTAAATTTCGAGCGCAGCGAGAAATCTGACGGAAAATTACGCTCGCGCGAGCTGTCATGTCGACTGAAAGGAGACATCTGATTTATCGTAGCAAAGTTGTATCATAAGTCCTCTCCCGCAGATGCCGCAGATTTACGCAGATCGTTTTCATAATTTATCCAAATAAAAATCTGCGTTGATCTGCGAAATCTGCGGGAGACAAAATAATTGTCGCAAGAAAATTTCCTGCGGGAACTTATGAATCAACTTCAACTACTTAATCTCCCCCGTACCGAAAGGAGAAGCAGCCCCGGCCCGCGGGTCGCGGTAAAAACCGAATTTCGACTCGCCGGCTCCCGGCAATTGCTTCGTTTCGGCGGAGCCTTTGAAACCGTCCTGAAAGTCCACGGTAAAGGCGATTTCCGTCAAGCGTCCGTCTGCATCGAAAGCCGTGTGGGTATAATCCAGCAGGATTTTTTGCGCGCCCAGTTCCGCCTTGATATTTGCCAGGTCGGTTTTGGTGTGCGAGTTGTAGAAAAGCACTTCTACGCGCCGGGCGCTTTGAGCGTTCAGGGCCGGCAACGCCAGGCAAACAAACGCGAATAGCAAGAGTATTTTTTGCATGAATAAAAAAGTTTATTTTTCAAAAACAGTATGATTCGAGCCCAAAAGTACGACAAAAGCCGCAATTGCCAACATCGCATCCCCTAATCCGCAAACCTTCCAACCAGTAACCCTCCAACCTTATAACCTTCAAACCTACCTTTTCACCACCCGCCGCACAAAACTTCCGCTTTCCATTTGCACCGTCAGGAAGTAGGTCCCGGCCGGCAAATGTTGCAGATCAATTTTCTTGTCCAAACGCTGCCCCTGGTGGGTTTGCGAAAAAATAGTTCGTTGTTGCGTGTCCGTCAGCAAAAGAGTCAGCCGTTCGGGGCGTGTCAGTTCGAGCCGGACAAAAAATTCACCCGCAGTAGGGTTTGGCGTCAGCGAAAATGCCGCGACGGATTCGGGTATTGCCGTATTCACCACTTCTATTTGCAGACCCACAAAATAGGTGCATCCGCCCGCAGTAGTCAGCCGGCATTCGTAAAAACCGTTTTGAACCGGCACAAATTCCGGGCTCGTAGCGCCGGGTATGGCATTGCCGTCCAGAAACCATTGATAGGTCGTCCACACCCCCAGCGACACGCCCAGTGTATCGTCGGCATAAACCAATTCCACCAGATCGGACAAGAATTCTTCGACAATTGTAACCGGACTGGAAGGATCCAAATCGCAGCCGGGGCGTTGGTACTCCAGGGTGTATGCGCCGCCTTCCGTTAGGGTCAGTGTTGTTCCATTGGCGCCCGGTAGCGGCACATCATTGCGAAACCATTGAAGTGTGAATCCGGCCGGCGCTGCGTCGGCGCTCAGTAGGATAGAATCGCCGCTGCACAACACCGTGGTACCGGCGACCGAAATAGAGGGCGCGGCAATCGTCACCGGCGACAAAGTGGTTGTTTCGGATTTTGCCGAATTACACAGCGTCCCGTCGAATTGCACGGTGTATTCGCCGGGTTGCGTGGCCGCATATTGCCGCTGTGTGGCGCCGTTTATGATCTGGTCATTTCTATACCATTGGTAGCCGAAATTGGCGGGCGCCTCAGAAGATTCCAGCAGCACAGTATCGCCCGTGCAAAGAAAACCCGCTTCCGGCAGCGGCGCCGTCCACGACAACGTAGAGAGGTCCGGCGTGGTCACCGGCATGGTGGCCTCCACCTCGAAAGTGTCGCGCCGGATGCAGGCGATGCCGTCCGTTGCCTGCACGATGTAAGTGCCCGGATCGAGATAAACGATTAAAGAGTCGGTCTGCCCATTCGACCAGTTAAATGTGTACGGCGCCGTGCCGCCCACAATATTGAGGTCGATGATACCGTCGAGGGTGCCGACACAGGTGGCATTGATCACCGTTCCGGAAAGTTGAAATGCGGAGCATAACTCATTAATCCGGTATATCGTACCCTGGCTCAGTGCTGCCACGTACAGTTCGCCATCTCGGTCTTCGCCGAGCGTGGCATATTGGCTGTTTGCCAAATCGGCGAGTTGCACGGTGGAGAAGGTACCGTCCGTTTGCCGGCGGGTAGCCCACCAGCGGCCGCTGCAATAATCGGTGAAGAGGTAGGCGCCGAACAGGTCGGAAAATTTGCTGCCCCGGTAAATGAATCCGCCCGTGACCGAGCAGCCGAGGGAGTTGTTATCAAAGTCGAACACCGAATTGATGAAGCTGGACGCCGGCGGGCAGTTGGAGGTATTGTAGGTAAACGAGCCTTCGTAGCAGCGCCAGCCGTAGTTGCGCCCGCCGGTATTGGCCGGCTCGAAGTCGATTTCTTCCCGTTCGCTTTGGCCCACGTCGCCCACCCAGATATCGCCAGTGAGGCGGTCGAAGGAAAAACGCCAGGGGTTACGCCAGCCGAGCGACCAGATTTCGGGTCGGTAAGCCGGGTCGGTCACAAAAGGATTGTCGGCCGGGATGGCGTAGGGTAATCCGGGCGAGGTACTGCCCACGTCGATGCGCAGGAATTTGCCGAGCAGGCTGTTTTTGGTCTGGCTGTTATTTTGCGGGTCGCCGCCCGAGCCACCGTCGCCCAAGGCGATGTACAGGTAGCCGTCGGGGCCGAATTTGAGGCAACCGCCGTTGTGATTGGTAAACGGCTGGTTTTGTGTAATCAGGATTTCTTCGCTGTTCGGGTCGGCCTGGTTGGGATTGCCGGGTTTCAGCGAGAACCGCGAAATGCGGGTATGGCCGTTTGGTTCGAAGGTATAGTTTACGTAAAAAACGCCTGTTTGGGCAAAATCGGGTGGAAAGGCAAGGCCCAGCAGGCCCTGCTCGCCGCCGGTCGACCGCACGCGGGGATCGATATTTAGAAAAGTATCGGGCAGGCGTTGCCCAAGGCTGTCGAGTATCCAGATCAGGCCGCGTTGCTCCACGATAAAGAGCCGGCTGTCGCCGCAATGAGCAATATCAACCGGGCGCACAAAACCGGTGGCGTGGGGAGCGAGTTGAATTTTAGGTTGGGAAAGCAGGAGGAACGGGGCAAGGAACAGGCCGACCAGGAGGACAAGGGGGAGTTGTTTTAGCATAAGGACATGGATTTAAATAAAAACTGGAATTTTCGCGTCAGGGTTTAATGCCCGCGCGAATGACAAAGTAGTATGCAAATGTAGTCCTTTCAGGAAAGTCGTTTCGGTAGGAGGGATAAAAGTGCCAGTGTAGTCAAAATTGAAGGCGCCGATGTTGTAACACCTTGCCTCACTCCTGCGCAAACCGCAACACCTCCTCTACAAAGTCCCGGTGGTTGGCCAGCCGGGGCACCTTGTTCTGGCTACCGAATTTGCCCCTGGCCCGCATCCAGCGGTGGAAAGTGCCGGGCGGCACCGAGCGCAGGCGCAGTTGGTCGAGCGCCATGCCACGGAATCGTTTGGCTTCATAGTCGGAGTTGATCCGTTGCAGGGTTTCGTCGAGCATTTGGTTGAAACGTTCCAGGTCGATGGGGGCTTTTTCAAACTCCACGACCCATTCGTGGCCGCCTTTGGCGCGTTCGTTGGCGAAGTACACCGGCGCGGCGGTGTATTCGGACACCACGGCGTTCATTTCGCGGCAGGTTTCGGCCAGGGCTTTGTCGGTATCGCCCACCATCACTTCTTCGCCAAAGGCATTGATGTATTGTTTGGTGCGCCCGGATATCTGTACGCAGAACGGGTATTTCCGGGTAAATACCACTGTGTCGCCGGGCAAATAACGCCAAAGGCCGTTGTTGGCCGATATCAGCACGGCGTAGTCCTTGCCCAGTTCCACATCGGCCAGCAGCACCGTTTTCGGATGTTCTTTGTCCCATTCCGCCATGGGGATAAATTCGTAGAACACCCCGTTGTCGGCCAGCAGCAAGATATCATTGCGGTCGGAGTCGCATTGCGCCCCGAAATAACCTTCCGAGGCATTGTAAATTTCCTGGTAAATAAAGGAGTCGCTGGGAATGAGGTCGCGAAACGTTTGCCGGTAGGGATCGAAGCCTACTCCGCCGTGCATGTACGCTTGCAGGCGGGGCCACACTTCCAGCATATTTTGTTTACCGGTTTTTTGCAAAATCTGGCGGAACAACACCAGTATCCAGGTCGGCACGCCGCCGAACATGACGATATCGTCGGTGCGGCTCACCATGTCGGCAATCCGCTGGATTTTTTGCTCGAAATTGGGCATCAGGGCGGTTTCAAAATCGGGCGTGTAAAACATGCGCGCGATGGCAGGCATGTGGTAGGTCAGCACGGAACTGATGTCGCCGAAACGGGTTTTGGGATACTCCGGCAATCGTTCGAAACTACCGGGCATGAGCAGATTGCGGCGGCGAAATATCTCGAGGTCCGGTTTGTTGTGGTAGAGGAGGGCCAAGGAATCCCAACTTCCGGCGATATGGCAATCCACCAGGTTGGTGTGGGGCACCGGGATAAATTTGCTCTTGTCGCTGGTGGTTCCGCTGCTTTTGCTGTACCAGTTGACCTCGCCGGGCCAAAGCACATCGCGTTCGCCGCGCATCATCCGGGCGATATCGCCTTTAATACTGTCGTAATCGTGTACCGGTACCTGGCGGGCAAAATCTTCCGGCGAACGGATAGCCGAAAAATGGTGTTTGCGGCCGAATTCGGTGTGCCGGGCGCTGTCGAGCAATTTGCTGAACCAGCGTTCCTGCGCCGCCTCCGGCCTTCGCATATACCGCTCGATGCGTTTCATACGAAGGCGCAGGTATTGTTTCACCGTTTCGTTCACCAGCCATTTCATACGCTATGTTTGGTTGGATGATTTTTCCTGAATGCGAAGTTAAAAAATAGAAAGGATACGCGGTCTTCAAATCGCGCTCCACACGTATTGAAGATGGTTTCATCGCAAAGGCCGCCGCAAATTTCGATTAATCTTTGGTGTGTTTAGGCGGTTTGGAAAGTTTATCCGGTTTAGAGCATTTAGATTTGGGCCGCCAAATCCGCCAAAAGCAACAAAACCGAATCAAAACCATGTTAAAACTGCATAAATTCAAGGATTTTGACACCTTTTATGAAGCGCTTTTACCTTCGGAAAAATCAATCTGCCTGCGCCTGCGACACCTGATATCAGACAATTTTCCGGAATGGCGCGAAAAATTCGGCTACGGTGTGCCCTATTACCACCGCCGCAGCCGGATTTGTTTCATCTACCCGGCCTCCTTTCCTTACAGCGGTCAGGCGGCAGGCGTTGCATTCGGCTTCACGCGCGGACACCTGCTTTCCAACGAACAAGGCCTGCTGGACATGGGCGAACGGAAGGAAGTGGCCTACGCGCGTTTGCTTTTGGAAAAAGATATCCGGGAAAATGAATTGCTGGAAATCCTGCACGAGGCCGTGCTGCTGGATGAAGAATTTCACCTGGAAAAAACAAAAAAGAACAAACCATGAACATTACACTCCGCCCCGCCACAGAAGCCGATATACCGGCTATTCACGCCTTGGTGTACGAATTGGCCGTGTACGAAAAAGAACCGGAATCCGTGGAAACCACCCCGGCCGAGTACCTGGAAGATTTCCGGAACGGCCTGTTTGAGGTCACCGTGGCCGAGACCGACGGACTGGTCGTCGGCATGACGCTGTTTTACATGGCCTATTCCACCTGGCGCGGCAAAATGCTTTACTTAGACGATTTTGTGGTAAAGGAAGCCTATCGCCGCCATGGCATCGGCCAAATGTTGTTCGACGCCTTCGTGGAAGAAGGCCGGCGCCGGGGATGCCGCCTCGTCAAATGGCAGGTGCTCGATTGGAACGAACCCGCCCTTAATTTTTACCGGAAAAACAACGCCACGATCGAAACAGGCTGGTGGAACGGAAAGATACTTTATTGATTGCGGATTACGGAATGCGGATTACGGATTACGGATTGCGGATTGCGGAATATTCAGAGCCCTCGGGATGGATTTCGTTTCAGGGATGATTCCCCGCTGCTTCAGATTTTTTAATTTGTAAATACTATTAGTCAAAGGGGGGTAGAAACTACGGTCGAAGTTTTTTGCAAAAAAAACCTCGACCGTAGTTTCTACCCCCCTTTGACTAATAGTATTCCCCCTTCTCTCCCTACTGCTTCACCGCGCGTTGCACGTCGGTGCCGCCGGGGCCTTCCAAACGGAGGAACAACATGCCGGGCCGTACTGAGCCGTCCAGTTGCACATCCGTTTCATGGTAGCCGCGCTCTTTATAGGATTGCGCTGCATGCAGCACCCGGCCTGTGGCATCAGTCAGCGTGAGCATGGTCATGCCCGCTTCCGGCAGATAATAGGCCGCCCTGAAATGATCCGTGACGGGATTGGGACGCACCGGGAACAGCGCGAGGTTCTGATTCGGCCCTACCGGCACCGGTTGGTAGCGCAGTTCGGCCTTCAGCGTTTGCAAGTTGCGGGTATAAGCCTCCGCTTTGGTGACCGCCGAAGTCATGTGCAGTACGTCGCTCAGCACGCCGTTTTGCAACGCCGTAAACACGAGCGTAAAGGTGCGCAGCCGAAGGTTTTTGGCGATAATAGTCGGGTCGAGCATTATGGAATTGTACCAGCTCGCCGTCAGGCGGCCTTCCTGCGGCACACCGGTGAACTCTGCGCCCACCAGGTCGGGTTCCACTTTGACAGACGACAGTTTGAACACGTCATAGTCCAGCGTAAACTGGAACGCTGCCAGCCCGGCCAGATCAGGCGTAATAATATCTACCCGCACTTCCTGACCGGCGGTAAAGACCTGGTCGATAGCGGTAAAGACAACCTTATTATCTTTCGAACGGTCGTCGGACGGCGGAGCAAAGCCGGCGGGATCGGCGGAGCTGTTGAGGTCGCCGTATTTAATCCCCACGAAATTGGCCTGTGGCGATTGCATCGGGCCGGACAGGCAGAAGGTCAGCGACGCCGGTATGGAATTCGACCAGGGTTTCGAAGGGTCGGCGAATACATGGCTCGCCGGGATAAATTGCCATACTTTATTTACCGGGAACGTATTTTTCAAACCCAGCGACATTTTCACGATATTCATGATGTCATTGTTGGTGAGCACACCGTCCTTGTCCACGTCGGCGGCCAGCAATTTATACGGTGTCGCCAGGGGCTTCACATCGTCGGTATGTCCGGCTACCAGCAGGGCATCCAGGGTATTGATCCCGTCCGTGGCGTCGCCGTCGAACGTCGGTGTCAGTTTGTAGTTGCAGCTGGCCGGAACGCTACCGATAGTGAATTGACCGTTGGCATCCGTGATGCTGGAAGCCACCGTGGCGGCGCCTTTTTTCATCGTTAGTTGTACACCGGGAACCGGTTTCTGGTCGTCGGTGGCCACCGAGCCGAAGAACGGTTTGGACGTCGGGCAGGAGCCCATATTGTCCTGCACGATGACATAGGTTATACAGTAATCGGCATTGCCATAAGCGTCAACCGACCAAACCTCCACTTCCTGACTGCCCAGTTCAGCGCAATCGAAAGTGATCGAATGGCTGTCGGTTGGGAAGCCTATGCCGGTACCTGCTTTGCGGATGCCGAATTTCAGTTGGTTGGTCGGCGTGCAGTTATCCTCGGCGTATTTGATAAAATCGGAATCCCAAAGTGTGATCATGCCAGTTTGCATGATATTGATGCTCAGGCCGTTCAGGCACACCACGGTGGGCGCCTTGCAGTCTTTTACCGTGAATTCGTATTTACAGATCGATTCGTTGCCGCATTTATCGTTGGCGATCCACTCAATTTTGTGGGTACCGTACGGAAAACCATGTCCGGGCGGGAATGCGATATTGGCCATGAGCGTGTCGCCGCTCAGCGACATTTTGTCGATCGGCCAGGCATTCGGGCTGCTACTGCTCAGATAAGTCTCCATGGAGCCGTTGCCGTCCATATCGAGGAAAAGGCGATACGTGAGCAGGATGTCATCTTCGGAGCAAAGGTCCGTTACTTTAATACCGAGGGGGACAGGGCCTTCACATTTGTCGACGTGCCCGTTGTTGTACTGGGTGGCATCGTTGCCGGTGTAATCGCAAAACACCACCGGATCGGTCGGGCAATCGATAAAGACGGGGGCTTCTTTATCCACAACCTTGATGATCTGCGTGTAAGAGATGTGTCCGCGGTTGGATGGAACACCGAACACCGAGGCGCCCACATCCGTGTCGGGTGGGTTTTGGATATACACGGGCCAGAGCTCGTTCGGGTCGTAAGTACACCAGTGGAGGAGCGTCCAGGTGCGCAGGATTTTTTTACAGCCACCCCAGGCATTCAGGTTGAACACCTGGTCTTTGACTGAAACGCCGATATTGAAGTTACAGTCGCTGTACTTTTCAATTTCGGGCCAGATCGTGTCGGGGTACGCGTAACATCCGATGATCGTCTGATCGTCGGGGAATTTTACCTTGTAATAGGCACTCTGCGCATTTGCATTAGCCAGGCAAAATAGCAGGAAGACGGTGAGTAGGATAAATGATCGCATAAGTGGGATATTTTTTTACGAATGTAGGCAGCCATCGTAAAAAATAATCCTTCTGTGCCATCATAAAACGTCAGGTAGGCGACGGATTGGAAACTAAACGGCACAGCATACCCCACACGGGTTACCTGCACTATCAAAATTGCAAGTATTAAACCAGCCTTAGTCCACCAGCATCGCTTTCCGGTCCAAATCCTGCTGTAATATCCCTTCGGGTAATTCCCGGAATTCGTATTGCTGGTTGCGCAAACGCGGCACAAAACCAGCTTCCTGTATGGCCCGCTGAATACCGTCGGCGGTAAACCGGAACCGGGCGCCGGCTGCCGACACCACATTTTCTTCAATCATAATGCTGCCAAAATCATTGGCCCCGGCGTGCAGGCATACCTGGGCCACCTGTTTGCCCACGGTAAGCCAGGAGGCCTGAATATTGACGACATTGGGCAACATAATGCGGCTCAGGGCGATCATGCGCGCATACTCGTCGCCGGTGACGGCATTGCGGGCCCGTTTGAGTTTTTTCAAAATCGTATCCTCGTCCTGAAAAGGCCATGGAATAAAAGCGAGAAAACCCTTGGCGCCGGCCGGCTTTTCCGACTGCACCTGACGCAGGGCCGCGAAATGTTCCATCCGCTCCAGGTTGGTCTCAATATGACCGAACATCATGGTTGCCGAGGTAGTCAGGTGGAGTTTATGGGCGGCGCGCATCACATCGAGCCATTCTTCGCCGCCGCATTTGCCTTTGGAAATCAGGCGCCGCACCCGGTCGCTGAGGATTTCAGCGCCTGCGCCCGGCAACGAGTCGAGACCGGCTTCGTGCAGGGCTTTTAATACGTCGTAGTGCGATATGCCCTCCAGTTTGCTGATATGCGCCACTTCGGGTGGGCCGAGCGCGTGGAGTTTGAGATTGGGATACAGTTCTTTTAACTGCCGGAACAAATCCACGTAAAACGACAAACCTAAATCGGGATGGTGCCCGCCTTGCAGCAGCAATTGTTCGCCGCCAAGCCGGAATGTTTCTTCAATCTTTTGCTTGTACTCGTCTATCGTAGTGATGTACGATTCTGCATGGCCCGGTCGCCGGTAAAAATTGCAAAATTTGCAGTTGGCAATACACACGTTGGTGGTGTTCGAGTTGCGGTCAATGATCCAGGTCACCACATTACCCGGCACATGATGCCTGCGCAGGCGATCGCCCACATACATCAACTCTGCCGTGGAGGCGTTTTCCAATAAAAAAACACCCTCTTCGGGGGTGAGCCATTCAAGGTTCAGGGCGCGGTGCAGGAGATCGGCGATTTGCATGTTTCAGGTTGGAAGGTTTCTGGTTTGAGGGTTTCTGGTTTGAGGGTTAGAAAGGTTTGTGGTGGAAACAAAGTTACGCTGAGTTGGTTGGAACCTGCACGGAACTTTATTTGGGAAAAACCGGTTTAGGCCCCGGCACGCCTAATTTATGTTGTCACCAAACCAGAAACCTTCAAACCCTATCGATTACCCACAAATCCGCATATTGATCCATCAGATGTCTCCCTTCGGTCGACATGACAATCTGTTGATAATCAAATTTATACCCAGATTTCGCTGCGCTCGAAATTTCCCGGATACGTCTGGCATTCCTTACGCAGTGAGGCCATGTGTTCCCGTGTTAATTTCGAGCGCAGCGAGAAATCTGGATAAATAGTTCATATTCAATTATTTGTCATGTCGAGCGCAGCGAGACATCTGCTAAAAAATGTTGGATTTGTGGGTAATCGATAGCCCTCAAACCAGAAACCTTCAAACCCTCAAACCTTCTTTTAAAAAACAAAACCACTTTACCACAACCAGATTTTTACAAGGCTTGCGTTTGACCTTCTATGCTAATTGAAACAAAAACAGAAACCCGCTGGCAACGCTGGACGCGGGTGTTGCGACAGGCCATTAATGGCGAGGAACAGGACTTTACGACGGGCAGCATCGATCGGGCGATTGTACTGTTGGCCATCCCGATGATTTTAGAAATGGCGATGGAGTCGCTGTTTGCCGTGGTAGATGCCTTTTTTGTTGCACAAATCAGTACCGACGCTGTGGCGACCGTCGGGCTCACGGAATCCGTGCTGACGTTGATCTATTCGGTGGCCATCGGGCTGAGCGCGGCGGCGACGGCGGTGGTATCCCGGCGCGTAGGAGAGGGCAACCGGCGGGCCGCTTCCGTGGCCGGCGCGCAAACGATACTGATCGCTTTGTGCCTCTCGGTGCTGATTGCCGTGCCGGGATTCTTTTTTGCCAAAGACATCCTGCTACTCATGGCTAAAGACGGCAGCGTAGCAGAAACGGGCGAACATTATACCCGCCTGATGCTCACAGCCAACCTGCCCATCCTGCTGCTGTGGATGCTCAATGGTATTTTTCGCGGCGCAGGCGACGCCGCCACCGCGATGCGCGCCCTCTGGATTGCCAACGGTGTAAATATCGTACTCGACCCTTTGCTGATTTTCGGGGTCGGCCCCTTTCCCGAAATGGGCGTGCTGGGCGCCGGGGTAGCCACAACGATCGGGCGATCGGCCGGTGTATTGTACCAATTATACCACTTGTTCAGCGTTGGAAAAATTGTGCGGCTTCACCTGCGTTACCTCAAGCCGCGCTGGGAAATCATCCGGCGCCTGCTGACCATCGGCTCCGGCAGCACCGGACAGTACCTGATCGCCTCGGCGAGTTGGATTTTTATGATTTATATCTTGGGCCAAATCAGCAAGGAAGTAACCGCCGGATATACGATCGCTATCCGGATCATGATTTTTTCCATTCTGCCCTCCTGGGGTATGGCCAACGCAGCGGCTACATTGGTCGGCCAAAATTTAGGCGCCGGCTTCCCGGATCGCGCCGAAAAATCGGCCTGGCGGGCCGGGTTTTTCAACATGATCTTCATGGCTTGCGTGGGCGTTATTTACCTGGCGGGCGCACCGTTTTTCATCAGGTTGTTTACGCAAGAACCGGAAGCGGTGCATTCCGGCTCCATGGCCTTACAGATTATGGCGGCCGGTTACGTCTTTTACGGTTACGGCATGATCATTTCCCAGGCCATCAACGGCGCAGGGGACACCCGAACGCCCACTATTCTGAACTTCGTTTGTTTTTGGCTGATTGAAACGCCTTTGGCCTGGCTGCTGGCATTACATTTCGGCTGGGGACAGGCAGGCGTGTATTACAGCATCGTGATAGCCGAGTCGATACTGGCCGTGGCCGCCGTTTGGGTATTCAGGCAGGGGCATTGGAAAACGGTTAAAGTATAATCGCATATCTTTACCCCAAGTAAACATCCTGTTGTATGCGGTTTTTATTTTTGATAATACTCCTGTTTATTTTTGGCGGTTGCCAAACGCCTGCTCCCGCAGAAAGCAGGTACCGGAAATTAGCTACGGCTTATTGTGAATGCACCGGCCAGTTAGCCGCGCTGAACCGGCAGGCCGACACGGCGCAGTCCTCGGCGCTCAATGCCTATTTTCAAAAAATGCAAATCGAGTACGAAAAAGCCAAAGAGTGCGCCACCACGATTGTTGCGCAATTCGGTCATCTGAAGCCGGCCGAATTGGATACGTTGAACACCGTACTGGCCACTCAATGCCCTGATTTGGCCGACAAACGCGATTTGCTCCAGGAACTCTTAGGCGAATAGCCCACCCGATTTTATCATTTCCAACCCGCTAAGCATGGCTGTTATCGCACTCGAAGGAATGAAATTCTACGCCTATCACGGCGTGTATGAGGCTGAAAAACTGATCGGAACCGACTACGTCGTAGATGTTTATGTGCAAACGGTCACCGCCCTGGCCGCCAAGACGGATCAACTGGAAGCCACGGTGAACTATGAATCGATATTTCAAATCTGCAAAATGGAAATGCAGCAACCGCGGCAACTGATCGAAACCGTGGTCGCCGGCATTGTCAAGGGCATCAAAAACCAGTTTCCCAATATGATGGCGCTTAAGGTGCGCGTGAAGAAACTAAACCCGCCGCTGGGCGGCCGTGTGGATGCCGCCTGGGTGGAAGAGGAAGAAATGTTTATGCAAACCTGCCCCAAGTGCAACAAACCATTCATCAATTACAGCCCAAACGATTGCTGGGAACGTTTCCCCAACGTACACCCCGCTACGAAAGAAACCTTGCTGAAGCAGTTCGGCGGGCGGTGTTTGTGTAACGACTGCCTGAAGTTTTATGCAGGCTAAGGGCATAATTTTTGTCGATTTTATATGAGTCATCACGTCAGTCTTTCACCGGAAGTGCAGGAGGCCCTGGCCGCAGGCCGGCCCATAGTCGCCCTCGAAAGTACGATCATAACGCACGGTATGCCTTATCCGAAAAATGTGGAAACGGCGCTTCGGGTGGAGCAAACCGTGCGGGCAACCGGGGCCGTGCCCGCCACCTGCGTCATTATTGGCGGAAAACTGAAAGCCGGCCTCAGCACAGCGGAAATTGAACGGCTCGGCCGCCGCGGCGGCGAAGTGCCGAAAGCGAGTCGCCGCGATATTCCCTGGTTGGTCAGCCAGGGACTGGACGGCGCCACCACGGTAGCTTCCACGATGATTATCGCGCATCTGGCCGGCATCCGGGTGTTTGCCACGGGCGGCATTGGCGGCGTACACCGGGGCGCGGCAAGCACCATGGACATCTCCGCAGACCTGCAGGAACTGGCCCGCACCCCCGTCGCCGTGGTTTGCGCAGGCGCCAAAAGTATTCTTGATCTGGAACTTACCCTGGAGTACCTCGAAACATTCGGCGTGCCGGTGCTGGGCTACAAAACCGACGAATTTCCCGCTTTTTACACACGCCGGAGCGGCTTCCGGGTGGATTACCGAATCGATACGCCGGGTGCAGTAGCCCGGTTGCTGCAAACAAAATGGGAACTCGGCTTACAAGGCGGCGTCATCATCGCCAACCCGGTGCCGGAAGCGTATCAGTTAGATCCCGTTGTCATAGAACAAGCCATCGTCGCGGCATTAGCCGATGCTGAAAATGCAGGCATAAAAGGCAAGGCCGTCACGCCATTTTTGCTGGCCCGCGTCGAACAACTGACCGGCGGGCAAAGCCTTGCGGCAAATATCGAACTGGTGTGCAACAACGCGCGGCTGGCCGGGGAAATAGCCAAACAACTGGTTATTGGTTGATTGGTTCACTGGTTGATTGGTTATTGGTTCACTGGTTCACTAGTTGATTGGTTATTAGTTGAGTGGTTCACTGGAGTGCTTATACCTCGTGCAGCCAATACCAGTTAACCAATAACCAATCAACCAGTGAACCAATCAACCAATAACCACTCAACCAATAACCACTCAACCAATAACCGGATTTTGCACTTCCAGCCTGACTTTAAGCAGGGTGGCCAATCGCTCAAAAGCCGCTTTCCATTCGTCGTTCAAAAAATCCCACTGGCCTTTTCTGTAGCCCTTGGTGAGCAGATAAAACACGTTTTGGCTGCGCCAGATATCCGGTTTGATATCCATTTGTTGAATAATGTCCAGCACTTCGTTCAGCCACAAGACGCGCGACAGGGAGGATTTTTCCATTTGGATTTTAACAATTTCCCGATAAATACGCTTGCCTGCGGCATGACGCACGGCCTCTTCGTCGGCAAATTTAAAACTCCAGCGTTTGATATCGCCGGCTATGCGGTGCAAGGTGCGGGTTTCGGTGACGTGTCCGTTTTGAAAAAAATGCAATAAATCGTCGTTCAGGACATAGGTGGCGATGTTGCGCCAGGCATCGGGTAAGGGCAGGCCGGCTTCTTCGAGGCCGGTCATCAACTGGTAATTATCGTTGAATACATTCCGGAAATTGGCCTCGGCTAACAAAAGACTCTGCGCCGTAATAGACCGAATGATCTTGATTTTTTCGTCGGTAAACAACGAGGTCAGCGTGAATTTGTCGGGGCCGAAATATTCCTGCAAAATACCGATCACTTCGCCCAGGTTAGCGGCTCGGAAGGCGACGGCCGTGCGCTGGTGCATACTATCGAAGGTAGAGCGGTTCATCTGGCCGCTGATATTGCCGATGATATGCTGCTGACCGAGGTACAATACGGCAAAACAAAAGGTTTTTTCCGCGTGGGTGAGGCGCGAGCGGATGTTCAGTCGGCCGATGGCCAGCCGCGGCGTGCCGGCTTCGATGCGTTCGAATACTTCCACAGCAACGGTATAGTTGAACAAGTCCAATTTTGCCGGATCGTCTTCGAAAAGCGACGCCACGGCGAAGTGTGTAGCCACGCGCTCCAGATTGACCCGGCTGGGCAATACATTTTGGCGGTAACTGGCGGCGCCGTCGGCATATTTATTGCTTGGCGCTTTGCTCAGGCGGCGCATAAACTCTGCGTGGAGGTCGGTACCGGTCACTTCTTTCGCATAATCCATCGCCCGCAGGGCATATTGGAGAATCTGGTTGGTTTCGAGGCCGGATATTTCATCAAAAAACCAGCCGCAACTGGTGTACATCAACACGGCGTAACGTTCCATCTCCAGTAGACGCAACACCACAACTTCTTCATCCGGACTGAGTGTGCGGCGTACCTGTTTGGCGAGAAAATTGCGTACCGATTCGTCACTCCGGTTGAGCATCACGTCGATAAAGTCGTTGCGGGCTTTCCAGGGATCGCGCAGGAAACGGCCGGCTTCTTTTTCAAAGAGCGGGACCAGTTGGTCGCGCAGCCAATCCAGCGTTTCGCGCAGGGGTTTGCGCCAGCGCTGGTGCCAGCCAGGATTGCCGCCGCTATTGCAGCCGCAGTCGGCGCGCCAGCGTTCCACGCCATGTACGCAACTCCAGGAAGAGTTGTCGTGGATTTGCACCTCCCACTCCGGCGGAAAAAGTTCCAGAAACTGGCCGTAGTTGGTTAAGGTAGCTAACTGGTTGTCTTCGATGTGGTTGAGGGCGGCAGCCAGCGCCATTTCACCGAAGCGGTGATGGTGGCCGTAGCTTTCGCCGTCGGTAGCGATATGGGCCAATTGCGGCTCGTCGGTGTTGTCAAACAAACTGACGAGCCGGTTAGCGAAGTTTTTTCCGTTATTGAGCAGGCCGTTGAAAGCCACCTCCTGGGCCACTGCGCCGTGGTAAAAATAGAGCGCGATACGGCGCCCGCTGGGCAATTTACACCAATAGGGCTGTCGTGTGTCGATCGACTCGGCCGATACCGGCTGCCAGTCGGTAGCGCCCGATTTTCGCACGGCCTTTGCCTGCCGGGGCGCCAACACTGTGAATTGCAAACCATGGGCTGCCAATACTTCCAGCGTTTCGATGTTCACTGCCGTTTCGGCGAGCCAGATACCTTCCGGGTAACGGCCGAAGCGGTGCTCGAAGTCGCGCACACCCCAGTACACCTGGGTCACTTTGTCGCGATAATTGGCCAGCGGCAGGATGAGGTGGCTGTGTACCTGTGCCAGCGCACTGCCGTGCCCCCCGTATCGCTCCTGGCTGCGTTTGTCGGCTTTCAGGATAAGATCGTAGGCTTCAGAATCACTTTGTTCCAGCCAGGTGAACAACGTGGGGCCGAAGTTGAAGGAAATACGGTTATAGTTGTTCCGGATTTTGACGATAAAGTGCTCCTTGTCGAGGATTCGGGCAGCAGCATTGGGTGCATAGCACTCGAAATTGATCCGCTCGTTCCAATCGTGAAACGGACGCGCGGATTCCTGCTGTTCCACCGTTTCCAGCCAGGCGTTTTCACGTGGCGGCTGGTAGAAATGGCCGTGGATACAGACGTATTTTTTTGATCGGGACATAGTTTAGTCGCAGTGGCGGTGGCACTTGGCAGGGCGGGCAGGTCATTTGGAAAAGGCAAAAGTACGACCCCGGCGGGAAACGCGACTGTTGTTTTTGAATATTGCTGTTTGGGGTTGGAATAAAAAAGTGGAAAAACAGCTTTGCGCCATTTTTCCACCATATAGAACCACTTTATTGTATGAAGCAATCTCTGTTATTTCAAATACCACATTTTGGAATTCAAATCATCGGCCCCCTGGCGCTCTACGGCTTTCTGATAACCTTCTGCATTCAACGACTGCTCGATGATCGGGTAACGAAAACGCACCGGAATCTGGTCGTCGTTTTGGTTGGATATGCCGGGTGTGAGCGCGGGAATACGCGTACGCCGCCAGTCGTACCAGGCTTCCATGCCCTGGAAATACAGGGAAATCCATTTTTGGAAACCGATTTTGCTCAATTTTTCCGCTTGCGTGCCGGTGTAGACTACTTGGGGCAATGCGAAATAGCCTGCCGGTGCGCTCAATCCGTAAAAGGCAAAAGAACCGTCCACACCGTTTTTGTAGTGCGTTTCGGCGCTGTTTGCCGTCAGGCCTCTTTCGGCCGCTTCTGCCAGCAGGAATTGCAATTCGGCGTAAGTCATAATCACTCCTTTGGCAATAGCCAGGCCATCGGTGGAAACGGCGTTTTCAAAATACAACGCGCCGATACGCGACTGGAACTGCGGTCCGCCGTTGTATTGCAGCGCGTCTACGTCGTTCAGCCCGTTGGGAATACCCGCATACACCGGGTTGGCGGAACCTTCCGAGTCCGGCGTCGGACGGAAGAAAATGGGCATACGCGGGTCGCCGAGGCTTTTCAACGTATCCAGCAACGTTTTGGATGCCCGAAACTCGTTGAACGAGCCGATACGGCTGGTGTGCAACGGAAACTGGTCGGGCGAACTGCTCTGGAACGTATATACGGCATTATCGGCCACGCTTTCAAAAACAGGGTTGGCCGCAGCATCACTGGTTATCGCCCGCAAATCGGCACTGACATCCCGTTTGTTAGAAATGCGTAGCAGGTATCGAACACGCAGCGAATTGGCCAATTTTTTCCATTTCGTGAGGTTGCCTTTGTAAATCAAATCGCCGGCTACTACTTCGCCCGTCGTGCCAAGGATGTCGTTGGCTTCCTTTAAATCGGCCAAAATGCCGGCATAAATGTCTTCCTGCGAATCATAGTTGGTGTAGTTGATCCCTTCTTTGGCTTTGATGGCTTCCGAGTAGGGGATGTCTCCGTAGGCGTCGGTGGCCAGCGAGAACATCCAGGCGCGCATTACTAAGGCAATACCTTTGTAGTTATTCTCTTGCCGCGCATCGCTTTGCGCAATGATGTTGTTCACGTCGCGCATGTTGTCGTACACGTTGTTCCAGATGGCGTTGATTTCGCCCCAGAGGTAGCGGTCTTCGTTGACGAACTGGTTTTTTGCCGTATGCTGAATGACGATATTGCCGATCCCCCAGGCTTCGCCGAGCACGGTACCGATCATGTCGCGCTGAATTTGCGGCAGCAACAGGCCGGAATTCACCGCAGTAGGGGCATTGGGATTGTTATTGACCTCGTCAAAATCTTTGGTGCAACCGGCCGCAAGGACGATAAAGCCAAAGAGTAGGAGTGATTTTATATTTTTCATTGTAAAAATGTGGGTTGAGTGAAAAAGTGGGTTCCTTCGGGTTGTCAGATAATTGAGGTGGAGTTGAATTAAAACCGGCAATTCAAATTAACCCCAAAGCTTCGCGTAGAAGGCAGCGCCACCGATTCAACGCCCGGGATAACCGTACCGCCGGATGTGGACGCCGTTTCCGGGTCGATGTGCGGCACGTCGGTCCACAGGGCTAAGTTGCGGCCTACGAGACTGATGCTCAGGTCGCGCACGGGTACTTTTCCCCACACGCGGTTGGGAATGGTGTATCCGAAGCGCACTTCACGCAGTTTTACAAAGGAAGCGTCGTAGATCACGCCTTCGATGAGCCGGCGGCCCAGCGTGTACGACGTGTGCCATTCGCGGGCGCTCAGTTTTACGTTGTTAGGGCTGAAGCTGCCGTCGGCATTTTTTACCACACCTTCACCGATCACGCCGTTGCCTTCGAGGCTCAGGTCGTAACCGTTGGCGCGGCCTTCCAGCGTTTCGATGACCGTACCACCTTCGCGGCCCACGGTTTGGGTGTGCGAATACACCTCGCCGCCGGAACGGATGTCGAACAATACGCCCAACGACAAACCTTTGAAAGTAAAGGTGTTGTTGATGCCGCCCAACCAGTCGGGATTATAGTTGCCTAATTTGACCAGGTTGGCGGTGGCGACCGGTTTGCCCTGGGAATTATAAACGATCTGACCGACATTTTGGCCGGTCGGGTCGTAGTACGCGCTATTCGGGTCGCTGCTCACGCGCTCGAAACCAATGCCGTACATATCACCCATTTGTTCACCTACCCGCGCTTCTACCGATACATAACGCGAAGCCATGACATAGTTGGTCACTTCCTGACCGCTGACGGGGTCGGTGTACAGTTCAATGACCTTGCTGCGGTTGGCAGAGAAATTGAAGGCCACATCCCAGCTGAAGTTGCGGCTTTTTACCGGCGTCAGGTTGAGGGTAGCCTCCACGCCCTGGTTGCGGATCAGGCCGGCATTGATAAAGCGGCGGGCATAGCCTGTGGTGAGGCTCAATTGGAGCGGCAGCAATTGGTTGCGGCTCTCGGTGTTGTAATACGTCAGGTCGAGGCCGACACGGTTGCCGAAGAAACGCAGGTCGAGGCCGGTTTCGATGGAGGTGCTGATTTCCGGTTTCAGGGTCGGGTTCACCAGCGTGCTGGATTCGCTATATGAAGGCTGGCCTTGTACGGGTGTTTGGGAATTGTACACGGCAATCAGCTGGTACGGGTCGGTGTCGTTGCCCACTTGCGCCACGCCGAAACGGAATTTTGCAAAAGACAACACATCGCTCTTGATTTGAAACGCATCGGTGAGCACGGCGCTCAGGTTGGCTGCGTAATACAAGTAGCTGCGCGAGTCGGAGGGCAGGGTGCTCGACCAGTCGTTGCGCGCCGACAGATCAAGGTAGAGATAGTTGTTGAACCCGACTTGTGCGGTGGCGTAGAGGCTGTTGATCCGTTTTTCTGTAAACGGCGCCGAAGCCAGGTTTTGCAGTGCTACCCGGGAATTGCCGAGCGCGTAGATGCCCGGCACGGCTAATTCGGGGGCAATAACGTCCGAAAAACGGCCTTTTTGCTTCATGGCGTTGCCGCCGATCCCCACATTGAGGTCAAATTTTTCGCTCAGGTTCTTTTTATAACTCAACAGAAAATCCGTGTTCAGTTCCGTAAAGGCGATGCTTTCTTCGCGGTAACTGCCGCGTTGGAAACGCTGGGTGCTGTAAGCCCGGCGGCGTGTACGGGATTCGTTGCTCACATCGGTGCCGCTGCGCAGCATCAGGCTGAGATCGCTGGTAAAGTCATACGTAAGCGCGATGTTGCCATACACGCGGTCGATGCTTTGGCTGTTTGTGTTTTCAAACAGGCCGAAATACGGATTATCGTGGTAGTTGTAGTTGAAGTTGAACTGATTCAATCCTTCACGACCGGCCATCCAATAGTCGCTCATAGCATCCAAATCGACGCTGCGAGGCAGCCAGCAGTTGAACAGGTACATGATATTCTCCGTGCCGTAGCTCAGGTTGGGGCGGTTGTCGCTTTTGTTATTGAGGTAGTTGATGGCTGTGCGAACGCGCAATTTGGGCGACAGGTTATAACCACCGGCAAATGCAATGGTGTTGCGTTTCAGGTCGGTGTTCGGCACGATGCCGGTTTGGTCTAACCAGGTGTACGACAAGCGGAAATCGCTTTTGTCGTTGCTGCCGGCTAAGGCCACGTTATGCGTCTGGGTGACGCCCGTTTCAAAAAAATTGCGCACGTTATCGGACTGCGGTGAAAAAGGCGTCGCCGTGATATCGCCGCGTGCGGCCAGTTGTGCAGCCAGGTCGACCGGGCCGATGGAGGCGAACAGGTTGCCCACGTCGCCGCCGCGGAAACCGTTGGAAGTGGGCGAGTTGAATTGTTTGATCAACTGACCGTCCATTTTTGGGCCCCAGTTTTCGTCTACACCGTCGGCAGCGCCGCCGCCGTTGCCGTCTTTAAATTCAAACACGCCGCCCAATCCCTGGCCGTACACGTTCTGGTATTCCGGCAGGCGCAGGGCATTTTCAAACGACACCGTCGAGTTGATTGTGACGCCGATGCCTTTGGTGTTTTTACCCGATTTGGTGGTGATGAGGATCACGCCGTTGTTGGCGCGGGAGCCGTACAAAGCCGCCGCACTGGCGCCTTTGAGCACGGTGATGGATTCCACGTCGTCGGGATTGACAAAACCCGCGCCGTTACCGTAGTCGGCATCCTGGTAGCTGTTGCCAGAAGAGCCCCGGTATTCGTTGCTGATCGGAACGCCGTCTACCACAAACAGCGGCTGGTTGCGGTTGATATTGAGCGAACGTTCACCGCGGATGGTCACACGGGCAGAAGCACCGATGCCGGACGGGTTACCCACAATGGTTAGACCGGCTACTTTACCCGACAAGGCGTTTACGATGTTGGTTTCGCGCGCTTTGTTCAGGTTTTCGCCGCTCACATCCTGCACGGCATAACCCAGCGATTTTTTCTCCCGGCTGATGCCCAAGGCGGTTACGGTTACCTCGTTTAATTGATTTTGTGGTTTTAGCCGAAGAGAAAGTTGGGTTTCGGCGCCGATTGTTAATAGCAGGGTTTCGTAGCCGACGTAAGAAACCGTCAGTTGATCCCCCGAACGGGCGTCGATTGAAAATTTGCCGGAGGCGTCAGAAACGGCGCCGCGACCGGCATTTTGCACCGAAATGGAAGCGCCTACAAGCACCTCATCAGTGTCGGCGTCCAGCACGGTACCGCTGATGCGTTGTGCCGAAACTACGCTCGAAAACATAGCCAGTACAAGGGCAATAAACAGGCCCTTGAAGGTGTAACATGTTACCTTCATAAATAGAAATTGGTTGGTGAAAAGGTGAAACCGGATTAGATGGAGGTTGGCGAGTTTTTGGTTAGAGGGTTACTGGTTTGAAGGTTTCGGGTTTGAGGGTTTAAACGCCGCGCTTGGTGTTTTCACCAAGCGCATACTATGATTTAAACGCCGCGCCTGGTGTTTTCACCAAGCGCATGCCAGAGACAGTTTTGCTTGGTGAAAATACCAAGCGTGGCGAAAATTATTTCAACACATAGGCACATAGAACACATAGTATTCGCTCTATGTGATCTATGTGCCTATGTGTTAAAATAAAAATTTGCCATGTTTTTTAAAAGTGACTTATGATACAAATTCGTATAACTAACCCCAGTAAAAACACACCCCGATAAGCCTGCTTTTTGGATATGCAAAAGTAGAGACGCCAATGGCGGATGCGGTTGAAAGGCGGGTTAAGTTTGTTTGAAGTTAGTGTTAAGCCAAGCGCTTTGCGGTTATAAAATACCGCCAGGAAATAATGCTTAACAAAATGATTATCACGCCCCCATACAGGCATAAATCGCCAAAAAAATCGACCCAGTTCAGATCGGCCCGGCCGAAATTGCGCCAAAGCAGCACCAATACGCTGCCGAGATAGCCGATAGCATCGGCCATATAAATCAAAAAGCCGACGTTACCGCGTTCACGAAAGGCGGCCAGCAAGCGGTCGAAAATGACCCCGTTGAACAGAATATACGATAGAAAAATACCGCCGCCCGATAATATCATCCATAACATAGGAGACAAAACGCCTGCCTGAAACAACAAAGTAGATATGATGGTGAGTACCGCCCCGCCGATCAGTATAGTGTGATGGAGCCACAATGCCTGAAAATTATCCTTGATCAAAGCCATGGCGCCGATAGCGCTCAATACTACTGCTGCAATGGGCAGTTCAGCCGTGGTGAGCACACCGGGTTGATTGCCAAAACCGAGTTCGGTCCAGATTTCCACGGCAAAATTGTCGCGCACGTCGCGCACGATGGTGAGTGCCAGGTAAATGCCCACAAGCAGCAATAAACCCGGAGCGTAGCGCAGAAACAACACCTTGCGCTCCCCGGCTGTCATGGCCTGCCGTTGGCTGCGCTGTGCCTGGTCGGCAATTGAAGGCGGCGGTAAATGTTCCAGCAGCCATACACAAAGCAGCAGAACGGGCAAAAACAACATTCCCGCGGTAAAAGGCATCCAAAATTCGGAAATGCCCTGCCCGAGCATCAGCCACTTGCCCACTGTTTTTACAAAACCGGACGACAGGATAAAATTGATACACAGCAGTGCCGCCAACGCCTCCGTCACCCGCCGCCCTTCCAGATACCCGAACACCACACCCCAGGCCATTCCCAGCGGGAACCCGTTCAGAAACATCCAAAACAAACCCCAGGGCATCGGTGAGAGCGCAAAACCAAGCAGGGAAAATGCGGCCACACCAATCAGAGCAAGCAAAGTGACGGCCCGCTGCTCCGGGCCGAGCGCCGAAATCAGGCGGATGCCCACAAATTTGGACAAGGCATAACCCGCCACCTGCGCGATGACCAACGCAATTTTGTACTGAACGCCCCAAACCTCCAGACCCGAAAAACCCGCTGCAGTGAAGGGTTTGCGAAAAGCGTACACGCATCCATAGGCTGTGAAGGCCACCAATCCAGCCACCAGAATAAACATGGCCGGGCCGACATCGGCCAAACGTCGTTTTAATATTGGGGAATGCCACATCGGTTACAGGACGGCAAGCAACTCCTCCAGACCATTAAAAACATGCGTTGGATGGGCCGTTTGCAGTTGTTCTGCCGTTTGGGCGCCGGTGGTGATACCCGCGGCAATACCGCAACCCGCATTTTTGCCTTCTTCGATGTCTGCAATGGAGTCGCCTATTTTAGCCACCTGTTGGGCGTCGGTGATCCCAAAACGTTTCATCGCGGCAAAAATCATATCGGGGTGCGGGCGGCTTTGGGTCACATCGTCGGCTGTCAGCAACAGATCAAATGTACGGCCCTCTGCCCAATGGAGTTTTTGCAACAAACCTTCCGCGACAGGGCGTTTGTAACCGGTATTTAATACGACTTTAATACCGCGTAATCGTAATGTTGTAAACATGCGTTCCGCGCCCGGCATGGGCATGGGCGTCAGGGCATCATACGCATCATCGAGCAAGGCTTCGAAATCGCGGTGGATGGCCCGGGCCGTTTGCAGGCTGAGCGACCCGCCGCCGATATGCTCCAGCACGTTGCAGATAGCTTCAAATTTTTCTTTGCCCGCTGCGATCAGCAAAACGGTGTCGAGCGACACCGGATAACCGGCGTGTTCAATAGCCTGGTGGACGGTTTTGTACACCACATTTTGCTCATTTACCGTGGTGCCGGCCATGTCGAATACGACTAACTGGATCATGTATATTTTTTTATGTTTTCAAATGCAAACCCTGCACTGGCCGTCATGCCTTTACCGCCGATGCCCGTGAGCAGGTGAATCCGGTCGCCGATGCTGTGTCGGAAAATATCGCTCGTTTTGCACTGGGTGTACATGCCGTTCCAGGATTCACGGAGATTCCAGTTTTGCAGGTCAAATATTTTGGCGGCCTCGTCGAGCATGAAGCGATTGATTTCCCCTTTCGTTTCGATACGAAGCGTTTCCGCATCGGCAGCATCGGCGTATTCGTGCGAATCGCCGACAATGATGGAGCCGTCGGTTGTTTGTTTAAAAAGAATATGTACGCCCCATTTTTTGGCTAAGCTATCCGGCTCTTCTTTCGCTTTGATCGCCGCGTAGGAGGGACAATCCCGGAAACTTTCGTAGCGCCGGATGCTCAATCCGGTGAGGATGGAACCGGGAATCACCTGCGTAGGCTGGCGTTCCAACAACATCATCTGCAATTTGACGGCTTGCAAATCACTTTGAGCGTACACATCGGGATACAGCGATTGAAACTCGTAGCCACTGCACACCAACACCTGATCGGCGTAAAAAAACTGTTTGTCGCTCGCCGTCACGCGACAGCCGTCGCCAGTTTGTTCCACCTCGATGGCGAGGGTTTTTGGAAAAAAGTCCAGCCCTTTTTGTTCCGCTAAAAACTGCAATATCCGGTACAGCGCCACGCGGGGTTCGAGGGTGATTTCCTCCGGAAAAAACAAGGCGCCACGGCAATAATCTGCCCGCAAACCCTCATAACGCTGCAAACACTCCCGCGCGGTGAGCAGCTGCGAGGGGTAATCGTTGGCGCGGTTGATCGCGGCCAATTCTTCGAGCAAGGTCATTTCTTCCGCGTCGGAAGCAATATACACGGAGCCGTTTTGCCGCACCGAGATATCGAACTGCGCCTGAATAGATTTATAAATGTCCAAACTTTTGCGCCCGTGACGCTGCCATTCGGCGTTCATGCCTGAAGGCACTACTTGACCAAAATTTTGCACCGAAGAGCCCTGCGGGCGGCTGTTTTTATCCAAAACGGCTACACGCAGTCCTTTTTCCAGGGCGTGAAAGGCGTGGAAGGTGCCGAGTACACCGCCACCGATGATAAGCAAATCGTATTTTTTCATTGTTTCAAAAACTCATACCCACCCGCATCCACACACTCCGCCCCACCCCATCCACGCCCGAGCCATGCGTGCGGTAGGCTTTGTTCGCGATGTTGTGCAATTCGCCGGAAAGGGTAAAAATGTTCAGCTGATAAAAAGCACCGAGGTTAAAAATCTGCCAGCCGGGCGTACCGTCGTCGGCGATGCGGTTGTCGTCGATATCGCCTTTGGCTAAGCGGCGCTGGGCGTGAGCGAAAACCGTTTCGGCGCGCAGATCCAGATTTGATACCGGTGAAAATTGCACATACGCCCGGCCGTTGAGTGGCGGTATACGGCGCAACGGCTCGTTGGCCGTCGTATTTTGTCCGAAAGTGTACGTGGCGTGTCCGCCGATCGACCATCGCGGCAAAAAAGTCCACCCGGCCTGTATTTCCACACCGCGTATGTATGCTTCGGTGATATTTTCTTTTCGGTAAACGGGATAGCCCTGTAAGGAGTCGGCGGTACGGATACGTCCGATCAGATCGTCAAGTTGCAGGTGGTAAGCGGAAACACTACCGCTCAGTCCACCGCGTCTGAGTTTCAGGCCGGCCTCGATACCCCGGCTTTTTTCCGGGCCGAGTTGGTAGTTGGGCAGTTCGTAGCGAAAATCCACGATACCCAGCGTACCCAGGTCGTCCACATTAGGCGCCCGGAAGGCAGTAGCCGCGTTGGCGTACCCCCGCAGGCCGGGTATAAACTCCCACGAAGCGCCCAGGTTGCCCACCAGCGCCGAGGGTTTCACGATCGAGACGCCGATATTTTCGTCGGGCACCCGTATACGGAATGTATTGAAACGCAGGCCGCCGGTAAGCGTAAGCCGCCGCCAGGTCAGGGTATGCAGGTTGTAGGCCGCCCCGCTTTGCATGGACGACCGGTCGGGGTACAGGCCGCGTTTTACCACGGAAGCGTTGGTGTTTTCATTTCGTTCCACCTTGTCGCTGCGCACGGCATCGGCGTACCATTCCACGCCGGTAGTCATTTGCCAGTTTTGGGAAATATTGGACAACACATTGAATTGCAAACCGTTGGTCCGGGTTTCATCCGTTTCCGTTACTTGGATGGGGTTGTCTTTTTTTTGACTGATCCGCCCTTCCAGGCTGCGTTGGCGCGAGACGGTGAGTTCCGTTTTTTGCCACCACTTATTTTCGAAAACACCTTGCAAACGCGCGTAAGCCAATTGCCGGCGCTGGGGGTCGAAACTGTTGTATTTGAAATTTTCCAGTTGCACTTTGTGAAACACCGGCACGTCCTGTTGTTCCAAATCCTGGTAGGCCGCCGTCAGCGTAAACCGCCGGCTGAGTTGGAACAACCCTTTTGCTTCGGCGCTCCACTGGGTGTAGCCGTTCGGCGATTCTTTGCCAAGGCCTTTGCCGGCCACCAGGTCGCCAAAATGGCGGTAAGCACCGCCGGCCCGCACGGCCCAACGCCGCCCGGAGGCCGTCAAAGCGCCCTGTCCGCTGGTTTCCATACCACCCGACATCCATTTGAAAGCTGCTTCGGGACGGATATTGTTTTGTTCCGAAAACCGGAGCGTATGGGTCAGCACATGCACCACGCCGCCGATGGCATCGCTGCCGTATTCGGCCGCAGCGCTGCTTTCCAGCACTTCAATACGTTCCATCCAGGCCGGGTCAAGGGTATTTAGGTATTGATTTGGGCCCGAACGGAAGGTGGCGTTGTTGAGTCGGATGCCATCTACCAGCAAGAGGGTTTGCTGGCCGGTGAGCCCGCGCAGAAAAGGCGAGCCGCCGCCGTGGTTTGTTTTTTGTAAAAAAACGCCCGGCACCCCGAACAAGGCCTCGGGCACGCTGCGGGGCGCCCGTTTTATCAAATAATCGCGATCCAACACGGTGGCGCTGACGGGCAGCGTAAAACGATCATGTCGCTGCCGCTGCGCCGTAATAATTACTTCGCGCCGGAGCACGAGGCTGTCGTCGGGCGGGACGGTATCGCGTGTGGTTGCGGATTGGGCAATACCGGGGCGCGCCGCCGGCAGGAGGAAAAAGAAGAGTATTGATAGCCGCATCGTGGGGCAAACGTACAGCGAAAACTGGGTTGGGCGGTGGTGGGAAAGGGTTAAGATATGGTGAAGTTTGGGGGCTTTAAAGTTTATTACCGCTGATAATGGACCTTCTTATTCCGACCACTAACCATAAAAAAGCCGCGAAAATCCGCGTATGAAGTCCGTGTTATCCGTGTTCCAATCCTCCTCAAGCGGCCCTCGAAGGAGGATTGGAACACGGATAACACGGACTTCATACGCGGATTTCCGCGGCTTTTTGTTTAAAATGTACAGGAATACCTTACTCCATCACCACCTTCCGCGTCGCCACGCCTTGCCCGGATGCCACCCGAACCAGGTATGACCCCGTGGGCAACTCGTTCAAATCAAGCGTTTGCGTGAACTTATCCGATACAATCTCCACTTCCCGGTTCAACAGGACTTTACCCGCCAGATCGAAAACCGTGATGCGGTAAGCGTCCGGTTTAAATGCCTCGAAACGCAGATTTATCCAGCCTGTCGATGGATTCGGGAACAAAGTCAGGTCGCCGGCCAGAGCCGTTTCAGAAGTACTCGTGATGATGGATACTGTCACCGAATCAGCAGCCTCGCAGCCGTTGGCATTAGTGACGGTCACCGAATACTCGCCTGTTTGGGTCACGGTCAGCGTTTGGCCGGTGGAGCCGTCGCTCCAGAAATAGGAGGCGAAGCCCGGGCCGGCGTCAAGCACGTAAGTCGCAGGAATGAACAAGAGGGTATCATTGCCGAGATTTACCTGCGGTGCGGTGTATTCCAACACCGCGACGGTCACAACCGAATCGCAGCCGAACATATTGGTCAGGGTAAAATCGACGGTTTGGCCGGCGGCAAGTGTGGTTCCGTTATACTCCACTGTTTCGCCGGGGCATACGCTGAAGCTCAGGCTGTCGGCCGAGGTCGGTAAAACAACCAGTTCCGTATTGTCGCTGGCGGTGCATCCAGCGGCATTCGTTACCGTCACCGAGTACGTTCCGGCAGTTGCCGTTTGCAGCAGTTGGTTGCTGGAACTGTCGCTCCACAGGTATGCGCTGAACCCGGGGCCGGCATCAAAAGTCACGCCGGCGCCCTGGCAAACCGTGGCAGGGGCGCCCAGTTCCACCACCGGAAGCGCATTGATCACCACATTTACGGTGTCGCTCGATTTGCACCCGAAGGCGTTCGTAACGGTCACCGTAAAGGCTCCGGCTGTGGAGGTCGACAAGGTTTGGCTCACTGAGCCGTCGCTCCACAAGTATTGGCTGAAACCCGTTCCGGCGTCGAGGGCAACCGAATCGCCCGCGCAAGCCGCCACATTGGCGAGCGGGAAATCGTAGGTGCAGTAGGGCGACACGTAGTCTAATTTATTTTTCAAGCCGAAAATGTACAAGCGCGTGGTTTTTCCGGTGAACACCACTGTTCCGTCGCCGGCCGGGCTGTCGATACCGAAGTCGTTGTCGTTTACCACGGCAATGGTGCTGTCGTTGAGAATCGTCAGGCCCTCGGGTTTGTCGTGCGAGCGATCCCAACCCGCTTCCAACAGGTCGAGCACCTCTTCTTTTTTCACTACTTGGACGCCGAAGGCAGCGAGATTGGCCGCAGTGCCCACCTGTTCCAGCGTAAGGCCGCCGTAGTCCTCAGTGGTTAGCGGAGTGGCGTTCGTAATATCTATTTTGTAGATATTTTTCACATTCCAGCCGTTCCGTTCCGCGTGTTCCACCAACAGGAATTCGTTATTGTTGACGGCTACAAGGTCGCCGATTTTCCAGTCGCGGGTGCGAATTTGCCCGATAACCGGGTTAATCTCGTAAGCAAATTGCCGCACGGAATCGGTTTCCGGGTCAATTTCCACCATACGCAACAGGCGACCGGTGTTGCCGGCCGTCGTGTTGGGGTTGTCGGCGGGACTTTGCACGAAAGCGTAAATTTTGCCGTTCGGCGTATAAGCCACCCCTTCGAAGCCCCGGTTGGCGCGGCGTTTGCCCACGGCAGCCGGCAGCGGCGCATCTTCCGCTTGTGTCGGGAATGGCGTGTACCGTTTGATGACTTCCAAGGTCGTTTTGTTCACCTTCCAGACGGAAGCGCCATATTCCTCACAGAACCAGAGATTGCCTTCGTTGTCTTCCACGATACCTTCGCTGTCCATGCCCCACACATCGGGTGTCAGTACGACCGGTGTCGTGTCGGCCCAGGCGGTTTCGCCCGTGGTACCGGCGCCGGCCGGCAAGGGCAGGCCGCTGACGGTGGCGCCTCCCGGACGGCGAAGCGGTTCGATGCTTTGAATATCCCAAACGCCGTTTTCGGCTTTGAATCGGGTTACTTTCGGCGCATAGTCGGGTTTGGGGAACAACAGCGTAGTCCCCGTAGCGTTCGGATGGCTGCCGGCTGCTGCGTTCGGGCCGCGGTCGCCCACGGCGTAAAACTCCTTGTCGGTACCTGGAATGTAATGCAACCCGGAAATGCCGCCTTCAAAGATCGTTTGACCCTGGAAATCGGTAATCGGCACAGTAGGTGTGTAATCGAACGTTTCCCGCGTGATTTCGCCGTTGTTGGCCCGGTCGAGTTCTAATTGGAACACGCTGACGGTGCCGCTGATTTCATTGGACAACACCAGCAGGTTGCGCCCGTTGGGGCTTTCTGCTTTGGGAATAAAAATCAGTCCTTCCGGACCCAGATCGCCCAGGTCGCGGGTATTGACATACTGGATAAATTCGGGTTGAGCCGGGTTGGTCACTTCGTACACCACTACGCCGCCGATCCGTTCGAGGCCGACGAAGGCAAAAATGCGGCCTTCTATTTCGGCAATGGTCACGGCTTCCGGTTCCGGGCCTTTGTCGTCGCTACGGTTTTTGAATGCGGCGGAGCTTCCGTTGCTGGCGTTAAAAACGCCACCCCATACGGGGTCGTTGGCCGTAATGGTTTCCAGGTCGCTGCCGCTGTCCCATACGGGTTGGCCGGTGGCGGTGTTCCAGATAGTAACCGAACGTCCGCCGAAGGCGTAAATTTCGTCTAAGTCGCCATCGCCGTCGGTGTCGCCGGAGGCAGAGGTGACATTCAGGCGGCCCAGCAGTTCGTCTTTTTGCAAAAAACGCGCATCTGGGAAAGCAATTGAGTCGAGTGTAAGGCTTCCCAGGCGTTTGGCTTCCACGAAGCCGCTGTATTCGCGCGCATCACCCTCGTTGGCCGTAATGGCGTAGGTGACGCCGCCTACTTCGAAACATTCGATGGCGTCGGGCATATAAGCGCCTTTAATGTTCCAGGGGGCAAAAAACAGTTTGCCGCCCCGGTCGGAAGCGTCGAGCAGGTTGGAAACCTGGCTGTGGTCTTTGTAACCGAGCGGATTGATGGCCGTGATTTTAAGATTCTCCAGGTCGATCACTGCCACGGCGTTGTTTTCTTGTAAGGTTACTAGGGCCGTTTTATCGTCGGGACTGACGCAGATGTATTCCGGTTCGAGGTCGGAAGCCACCGTGGCATTCGGGCCGAAAAGACGCACGCCGGCGGCGCGGAGGTTGTCGATTTCACCGTTGAAAGATTCGAACGTGAGGGTCGTCACATCGGTATTGGTGAGGTTGGCCACGCCCGGCGTCAAATCGATAACGCTGACGGAACCCAGGGGGTCGATGGAGTAGTCGCTGTTGGGTTCGCCTTCATTGGCCGTGAGTACCCGGTTGCCGTCGTTGGTGAAGATCACCATATCAGGCAGGCTGCCCACAGTGACACTGCTGATGAACGTGCCGTCGGTATTAAAAAACACTACGCTTCCGTCATCGGTCGAAGTATTGCCCTGAACAGCCACGGCCACGATGCCGTCTTTCACGGCCACGGAATTGACGCCGCCGCCGTAAGGGATCATGTCGATACTGCTGACGTATCCGATGGTGACCGGGTCCTTAAAATCGACGATGTCGACGGTGTTATTGTTAATATTGGTTACAAACAGGCGCTTCGAAGCCGGGTCATAAGCCGAGATTTCGGCAGAGCCGCCGGCCGGGTTGCCCGGGAAGCTATTAATATGGTTTAAACTGATAAATGGATTAGCCTGTGCAACAGGCGCCTGTACATCGTTGTCGCTGATCAAAACAACGTGTTCGGCAATGCTTCCCGGAATGGCATCAGTACTTTCGCCGATGCTCAAAACTAAGTAGCGGCCGCCGCTGAGGTTGCTGTTGTCCGGCAGGTTCAGGGAAATGGAAAAGGTATCCGCTGAAAAGGCGGGAATATCGATCGTGGTAGTGGCCAGCACATAATCGTCGCCCGCTGTTGCCGTTGAAGCATCCAAAATTTTTACCTCAACAGAACCCGCCGGGCCGCGTTTTTCAACCGCAATTTTTATTTCCACGTCGCCTGTACCTTCGTCGTAGGCCGTCAGGTCGTCGAGGAACGTAACCGTCGGCGCCGTATTCAGGTTAAAAATTGCGAGTGTGCCGCTCAGTTCGTTGGCGGTGATTACGTAGGCGTTGCCGTCCGGGCTATCTGTGGCTGAGATGTAAAGTACGCCTTCCGGACCGTTGTCGCCGGCGTATTGGGTGTTGTCGCGGGAGTTTTTATAGTCTACAAACTGTACATCGTTCGGATCGGTGATATCATACACCATCACCCCGCCGATACGTTCCAGCGTGACAAAAGCGTAGTTGCGTCCGCGAATTTCAGTCAGGGTCACGCCTTCCGGTTCGGGGCCTTTTGCCCGGCTGCGGCCTTTAAAACCGTTGCCTTCATTGTCGGCGTTAAAAATCGGCGCCGTGTACGGGTCTTCCGCCGTTATTTTTTCAAAATCGTCGCCGCTATCATACACCAGGGCGCCGGTGCTCGCATTCCAGATAGAAAACGAGCGGGCGCCTACGCAATACAGTTCGTCAAAATCGCCGTCGCCGTCGGTGTCGCCCTGCAGGTTGGAAATACGGAAACGGCCCATGTTGTGGTTTTCCCGCAAGACCTGCGCATTGGGGAACGCCACCGAGTCGAGCGTAATGGCGGACACCGTCGAGCGTTCGTTGAGGCCGGTCAGTTCTTTTTCGTCGCCCTCATTGGCGGAAACGAGGTATGTGACGCCGCCTGCGGTATAGTTGGTCAATGCATCCGGCAGGTAAAATCCTTTTACTGGATAGTTGGCGATGTGTACGATGCCGCTTTGGTCGGACAGGTCCAAACCGTTACCAAAGGCGCTGTAATCTTTGGTACCCAGCGGCCAAACCGCCGTGAAGGTTTTGTTTTCGATATCCAGCTCGGCAATAGCGTTGTTTTCCTGCAAAGTCACCCAGGCTTTTTTGCCGTCAGGCGCCACAGAAACGTATTCCGGTTCGAAGTCTTGCGCTACGGTGCTGGCGGCAAACAGCAGGCGCACGCCGGCGGCTTTGAGGTCGGCGGCCTGGCTGTTGAATTGGGAGAAACCGACCGTCGTCACATCGGCCTGTGTCAGGGCTGCGATGCCACCGCTGATATCGATCATCGTCACGGAGCCTTCCGGATCGATGGTGTACGCGTCATTGGGTTGGCCTTCATCGGCGGTCAAAATGAACTTGCCGTCGGGGGTGAACGTAATCATATCGGGCAGGGCGCCGACGGTTACCGTATTTTGAAAAACGCCGTTCACGTCGAAGAATACCACGGCGCCGTTTTCCTGTTCGTTGGCGATACCGGGTACACAAACGGCCACGACACCGTTTTTCACGGCAATGCTGGTAATGCCGCCGCCATACGACGAAACATCCACCTGCTGTACCAGAACCGGGGCGGCGGGATTGGAAAAGTCTACAATGTCAAATGCTTTCAGGCCCGTGCTGATCGTAAACAGGCGTTTCGAGCCCGAATCGTAGGCGACAATTTCGGCCAGCCCCCCCGCATTAGTCGGGTTGGCCACGGAATAGCGGCCGACAAACTCGAGTTCAACAGCCTTCGTGGCCGCGGGCGCTTTGCGGTCGTTGTCGCGGATATACACGGTGAAATATGGATTGCCTTGCACGGTCACACCGGTGGCGTTTTCGAGTGCCAGCACGAAGTATTCGTCTTGTTCTTCTTCCAGGTCGTCCACTGCCGGGATTTGAATTTCGATATCCGTGCCCACGCCCAGATCCAAGGTGGTCGTTTGTTGGGTCAGTTGAATATCGCTGCCCGTGGCCGTACTGAAAATACCGGTTTTGAAAACCAGATCTGCCGTGGCGCCTGCGGAAGGGTTTTCTACGGTCAGTTTTATCGTCGCCACGCCACCGTTTTCCGGTACGGAAGTAAAACGGGTGTTGAAAGATATCCTGGTGACGTATTCAAAGGTAAACTGATAGGCGTCGAGCATCGTCCGGCCTTCCGCGTCCGACACGCCGGCTACCGTGAGTGTATAGGTGTTGCCGAGGGTAAAAGGTGTGGAATAGGACAGGGTTACCGTGTCTCTCAACGCTCCATTGGCGCTTACGGTGGCGGTAGTCAAATCGGCAATGCCGGTGTAATTGGCAACATCCGAGGCAGATGCGGCATTCAAATCATTGTTGAACACCAATTGGATCGTGGTACCAGAAGTGACCGTTGCTTTTACCACCTGCGGTGGGCCGGGGAAATTCCACTGCGGCCAAACTTGTGGGGGCGTGCCGCCGCCAATGCCGTTCCAGTTGCCGGGATTCAGGATAGCTGCCCGGAGTTCGGCCGTGCTGCCGGTTTGGGGACCGCTATAATAGCCGTTCACCGTGTTGCCGGCGGTATTGCCGGGGGAAGTGCTGAGGCTGATCGCCGAGACGCTGTCTTGCAGCGTAGCAGGCAATTTGGAAAAACTGCCGCTGCAAGTCGTTTGCGCGCCCGTTACCCAGGCATTGGAACTGAGTGCGGTGATATATGCCGGCACATCGGGTGTTCCGGTATATACGATTACCTGATCGCCGCCGGAACTCAATCCGAAAGTAGCGCCGGTGACCGTGCCGGTGCTGGCCGCGCCGGCATCGTTTTGCACGACGAATACCGACCCGGCCGGAATGATCTGGGCCGGCGAAATCCAGGTGATGCCGCCCGGGCATTGCGGTTGCGGGTTGTCGGTGTATTTGGTATCGGTCATCCGGATTTGGGTACCGGGCAGGATATTCACAAAGGTGAGGAAAGCCACTTCATCCTGTCCGCCGCTGGCATTCATGCGGTAGGCTACCGGTACGAGATCGCCGGGTTGAAAAACCGTTTGCGGTACGATGGTGGTAAACGTAGCAGATTGCACGGTGGAGATGCCATTTCCGGCCAGGTCTTCCACAGCATCCGCTTTCAAGGCTAAGTAATACGTTTGGGCGTTGGCTAACGGTGCATCTGGGGTGATCGTAATAACTTTATTTTCAATAATGCCGCTAAATGGTACGAGGGCGCCCGAGGCGTCATCGAGGCGCAGTTCGATGAAAGCCGGGATGTCCGAATTGGTGATGGAATCGTCGGATACCAGGCGTATGGATTCGCTGAACGTAAGGGTAGGTTTCACGTTTACCGGAACGTCCACGGCGCCGCTTAAGGGTTGAAAACTGACGGTAGGCGGGATGAGATCGGCGCCAAGCGGCGCAGCGTCGAGGGTGAAATTATCGAAACGGTTATTACCCACCGTGCCGCCGCTGCCCTGGGAAAAGGTGATGCGGATTTGGAAATTTGGGTTGTCGTTTGCGGCGGTGATACCGCTAAAATCCAGCGTCTGTTGGGTCGGATCACCGTTAGCCGGCTCCAGCGTCGTGAGGCTGTCGAAGTTGACGCCGTCCGTCGCGTATTCAATTTTTTGCGCAGCGGCGCCGGAACCGGAGCGACGGGTAGCGTATTTTACCACAACCTGCTGATAGCCGGTAGTCGGCAGTGAAAAAACCAGCGTTGCGCCGATGGGGTCGTTGAGACGCAGGTGTGTGCCGGCTACATCGCCGTTGCGGGCGTTGGGGTTGGTCACATCGAAACCTTGCCCCGTATTGCTCGTCGCCTGTATGGCGCTGATACCGCCGGGGATATGCACGATGGCCGCTCCGCCAACCAAACTGGCGCTCGGCGTCAGCAAGGCCGCTTCATCGGCGGAATTGTTGAAATTCCAATAATGGACGAGCGTTTGCCCGTTTATCTGGGCTGTGCATGCCAGCCAAATCATAAAACAGGAAATAAAACCGGGTAGCCGTACTTTCATAGATTCCTTCTTTTTTAAAAATTAAGAATCCGCGAAAGTCGAAGGGCTGTGTTACGCCAGAATGAACGGCAGATTAAATAAATATGAAGGATGTACGGCAGATCAATTCCCGCCCTTCTCCCGAATAAAATCTTCTACATTATCCAGCTCCGGCGACTCCAACATACTTTTCCAGTCGAATTTTTCATCAAACGGCGTGAGCAGTTTTTGCGGATTGAGCACTCGCGCATCTGCCGGCAAGGCTTTGTAAGGCGTAAAATCAGGTTGATTCGTAAAAAAATCGCTCAGGTCTGCCGCCGCCGCATCGTATTGGTTGAGGTAGGGCGTACCGAGGATGTTCCAGAAGGTTTTGAAAATACTGCCGAAACTGTAGTGCGTGTGCGACACGTGGTTGCGCCTGGCATAGGGCGAGTACACCTGCAGGAGGCTGCGGTGTGCGTCCACGTGATCGCGGCCGTCCTGCGCGTCGTCTTCGGTGACCACGATGGCCATTTCTTTCCAATACGGCGTTTGGGATAAAAACTCCACGATGCGGCCCAGTGCCAGGTCGTTGTCGGCCATGTAACTCTCCCGGAAGGGGTAGCCGGCTTCCGGGCGCTCGCCGGCGCCGTGGTCGTTGGGCAACAGGATAGTGAGCATTTGCGGCATTTTTTCGCCACCGCTCAGCCATTTTTCCTTGAATTCATCGATGAACATATCCGCGCGAAACTGGTCTGGGATGGCCATGTTGTAGGTGGGGTATTTGCGCGAAGTGTTGACGAACAAGGGCGCAGGGACGGGGTAATTGACCAGCACCTTTTGTCCGTAATATTTCATCGTGGAATCCGAAAAATTGGACGCCATTTCGGTGCCGAAGCCCCAGTTGTAAAACGACACGCCGTTGCGCTCCAGGTGCTCCCACATGGAGCCGGCTTCGTTGTAATCTTCCGGAAAAATAGCGCCTGCGGAGCCGGTCCAGGCATATTTGCCCGGCTCTTTGCTGCTGGTTTTCACGTCGCGGGTACCGCCATAGCCGGCCGGTACGTTGGTTTCCACCCATTGGTTGGGGTAAGTGTTTACCAGCCAGCGATGGCCGTCGGCGGAGTGATCGGAATCCACATAAAAGTTGTCGGCCGTGCCGAAACGTTGCGCCAGCGCGAGGTGGTTGGGCATGATGGTCGCGCCTTCCACCGTGGTGGTTTTTGCTTTGTTGGAGAAAGTGCGGTTGTATCCGTACCGCGCGATGGCGGGGTCGCCCTTGCCGTTTTTCAACTGGCCGAACACCTCGTCGTACGTGCGGTTTTCTTTGGAAATGAACACGATATGTTTGACCGGGCTTTTCTTTTCTCCCGGAAAAAGCGGCACGGGGTTGTCTTTGCGCGCCGCCAGCACCGGGTCGTTGGCAGGCGTTATTTTAAAATTGTTGTCCAATACCTGCTGCGTGTATTTGGGCAAATCGGCATCCAGCGGAATATCCAGCACGGTCACCGAACCATGCATCAGGTGACCGACATAACTGCCTTCCGCACCTTCTTTAAAAGTATAACCGCCGTTGGGGCCGCTGCCATAACCTTTGGCGTTGGCCACGATGATCTGTTTGCCGTCGGGCGACACGGCCACTTTCGACGGAAACCAGCCTGCCGGCAAATGCCCGACGACCGAGAGTGTCGGCACGTCGATCACCGCCACGGCATTCAGGCCCGATTCGGCCACGTAGAGCCGCTTTTTATCCGGCGACAATGCCACACCGAACGGGATTACGCCCCGGAAGCGACTCAGTTGCGGCAGGGGTTTCAGGAATATATTTTTCAAAACTTTACCCTGTCCGGGCTCGATCACGGAAACGCAGTCGTTGTTGCCATTGGTCACAAACACATACTGTCCGGTGGCCGCGAGGGAATTCGGCCCGGAACCGCTGACGGCCGGGATACCTTCTATTTTTTCGCCGACGAGGAAGCCGGTTTTGATCTTGTGCGTCACTTTTGGCGTTGCGCCGGATACGTCTATCGCCCACACGGAGAACGATTCCGGGGCATTGGGGTCGCCCAGCCCGGGCACTTCCGTTTGTCCGGTTTTATACCCTTCGCGCATTTCTTTAGAGCCGTAGGCCGAGGTAGCAAAATCGGCGCCGGCCGCTTTCGGATCGTTTGTCGTGCTATTTTTAAGGGGGGCGTATTCAAACATGCCCACATTGGCCACGTACGCGGTCTTTTCGTCGGGCGACAGTGTGACGCCGAAGGGGTACCGGCCTACCGGGACGTAGTGCGTCACCTTGCGGGTGCGGGTATCGGCCACCACGAGGCGGAAATTGCTCTGGTCGCAGGCGTACAGGGTATTCCCGTCGCGTGTGAGGGCGAGGTCGCCGAGGTAACCATCGGGATTATCTGCCGTGGCGCAAAGAATGGAGTCGAGTTTAGCGCCCGTTTTCAGGTCGAAGCGGAAGAGTTTATTCGATTGTCCACCGGCCACCCATACGCTTCGGTTGTCGGGTGTGACGGCCAGGCCCATGAACACGTCTTCGAGCAGGTTTTTGTCGTTCATCACGCCTTCGGGGACCTGCCGCACCCGGGGATTGCCCGAAGCCGGATTTTCCAGAATAGTAATGGAAAAAGGCCGGTTTCCGGAATTAGCCGTCACTGCCACTGAGCCGTCGGGAGAAAGCGCCAAACCGAACGGGTGCGGGGCGATACGTACTGTGCGGCCCATGGGTTGAACAATGCGTCCGTTGGGAATAATAGTGGCGCCGGCTGGATCAATGCGGCAGTATTGCTCGCCGGCAGGCGGCTGTATGAGCCAGGTTGTTTGGGTTGGATGGGTAGATTGGCAGGCGGCAATGGCCAGGAACAGGGCAGGAAGCAGCAGGTGTAACTTCATGGAAGATGATGTGGCGGTTTCTTTCCTTTTTTAGGAACGGGTGAATAATTACTTGTTCCTTAACAGGCCGAAAGGTAGTGTGGCCTGTAGCTGCGGCTTGGGAAAATCGGATTAAGTTGGGGTTAATTATAGAAGCGGTCCAATGTTAAGTTTGCCGCGCATTTACAAACTTAATATTAAGCCAATGTTAATTCTGGTAACTTTGCGCTTTATTTTTTCAACCCTTCTTTAATTTATACTATGAATCGTACCACGAAAAAGTCTGAAAAAACCAAACCGAACCAACCCACCGAACTTCAAAAACTGACCCAGAATACAGAAAAAGCCAAAAAGGCCGCCGATCGGGCGTACGCCAACTATGAGAAAAAATCGGACGCTTATCTGAAGTGCCACGAAGAAGGTGCCGACAAAACGGCTTCTTTTCCACTAGCCGCTGCCATGAAAATTGCCCGGTTTACCTACAAAATCAAACGACTCGAACTAAAACTCGCCAAAGTTGAGTTAAAAACCGCTAAAAAGGCACTGAAAAAGGCGGCACAAAAGGCGCCGAAAGCAATAACCCCGGCTAACGGAGAAAGTAAAAAAAGCAAAAAAAGCGCTAAGGCTATACGGAAGGCGGAGGTGTAGTGATCGTCCTGACATTTCGAGGTGCGTAATGTCACTCATTGATTAAGGGAGAGAAAATTTAACCGCACATAAAACTGATTATTCTCATGAACCGCACCCTCCTACGAAAACTGCTATACCCCGCCTTGCTCCTGACCATTTTTGCCCTGCTGATCGGACTTTTCTTCAGCGGCAAAATTTCAAACGTGGCTCTATTCGGTATTGCGCTCGGATTGTTTTTGCTTGGCAGGCTCATCAACTACCCACTCCGGCATTTTTACCAGGGCTTGTATGCTTTTAAGCAACAAAAACTGGACGAAGCGGAACGCCTGTTCCATACTTTTCTTGAACGTACAGAACGCCGGCCCTGGATTAAACGCCTAGTCTGGTGGAGTTTTGGCGTCTACACTTTTGATCTCGAGGCGATGGCCTGGAACAACCTCGGCGCTATTTACATCCGGCAAGGCCGGTTGGCGGAGGCCAAAAATTGTTTGGAAAAAGCCATTGCGCTTGATCCCAAATATCCAAAACCGTTTTTCAACCTGGCTGTTTCCGCCATCGGAGAGGGTCAAACCGAATTGGCCAGGCAATATTTTGAGGAGGCCAAAAAACTGGGTTACGCGGGGGATTCGTTCGATCAATTTTTGACGACGATTCAGGAGGAATATGCAAAAGTCAACGCCAAACTAAATTGAAAACAATTGGACTAATTATACGATTTGATCCACCCGTTCTTTAATACGTTTTTTAAAACATAAAGTTCATATAGTACACATTAGCCTGATATGCTACGCTAATGTGTACTATATGAACTTTGTGGTTTAAAAACTATCCTAAAGTGGTAACGTATAAAGCGTTGCTACACATCAATTCTCGCATACTTCGCATTGGCCTCGATAAAAGCCCGGCGCGGCGGCACCTCGTCGCCCATGAGCATAGCGAACATGCGGTCGGCTTCGGCGGCATCGTCGATGGTAGCTTGTTTGAGGATGCGGAATTTCGGGTCCATCGTGGTTTCCCACAATTGTTCGGCATTCATCTCACCGAGACCCTTATAGCGCTGCACCTTCACGGAATCGTCGTCTTCACGACCGCCGGAGAATTCGAATTGGGCGGCTTTGCGCTCTTTGTCGTTCCAGCAATAGCGCTGGTTTTTGCCTTTTTTCACCAGGTAAAGCGGCGGTTGGGCAATGTATATATGGCCTTTTTCGATCAGTTCGCGCATGTAGCGGAAGAAGAAAGTCAGGATAAGCGTGGTGATGTGGCTGCCGTCGATGTCAGCGTCGCACATAATCACGATTTTATGGTAGCGCAGTTTGTCGGTGACCAGGATGCGGTGGCCGTCTTCGTCTTCACCAACCGATACGCCCAATGCCGTGAACATGTTTTTGATCTCCTCGTTCTCATAAATTTTGTGTTCGAGGGCTTTTTCCACGTTCAGGATTTTTCCGCGCAGCGGCAGGATGGCCTGGCTGTGTCGGTCGCGGCCCTGCTTGGCGGTACCGCCGGCGGAGTCGCCCTCGACGAGGAAAAGTTCGCTGTCTTCCGGATTGCGGCTGGCGCAGTCGGCTAATTTGCCGGGTAGGCCGCCGCCGGTGAGGGCGCCTTTGCGCTGCACCATTTCACGGGCTTTGCGAGCGGCGTTGCGGGCCGTGGCGGCCAGCACTACTTTTTCGATGATTCGCCTGGCGTGGTTCGGGTTTTCTTCCAGAAACACCTTCAGCGCGTCGCCTACGGAGCGGCTCACGATGCCGAGCACCTCGGAGTTGCCGAGTTCGCCCTTGGTTTGGCCCTTGAACTGCGGCTCCGGTACTTTTACGGAAACGATGGCGGTGAGACCCTCCATAAAGTCCTCGCCACTGATGGCAAAGGTGACTTTTTTGAAAAAGCCGTTGTCGTCGCCGTATTTTTTGAATTCCCGCGTGAGTGCCCGGCGGAACCCACTAACGTGGGTGCCCCCGTCGCGGGTGCTGATGTTGTTGACGAAGGAAATGACGTTTTCCGAATAGGACGTGTTGTACAACAGGGCTACTTCTACATCCACGCCTTCTTCGACGGTGGTGATGTAGATGGGCTTTTCGATGAGCCTGGTTTTCGCTTCATCAAGCCAAACCACGAATTCCTCCAGGCCGCCTTCCGAGTAATAATGAATGGATTTGAACTCGCCGTTGTCCTTTTCGCGTTCGTCCACCAAATCGAGGTGAAGGCCCTTGTTCAGGAAGGACAGTTCGCGCAGGCGGTGCGCCAGAATATCGAATTTGTATTCGTCGGTTTCAAAAATTTCCGGGTCGGGCAGGAAGTTGACGATCGTTCCGCGGTCGTCGGTGTCGCCGATTTCGCGTACATCGTACTGTGGCTTGCCTTGTTTGTATTCCTGCTCAAATTTTTTCCCGTCCCGATGCACTTCCGCGCGCAGGTGAATAGAAAGTGCGTTGACGCAGGAAACACCCACGCCGTGCAAGCCGCCGGAAACCTTATAGGAGTCTTTATCGAATTTACCCCCGGCGTGCAGTACGGTCATGACGACTTCGAGGGCCGATTTTTTGAGTTTGGGGTGCATGCCCGTGGGAATGCCGCGGCCGTTGTCCCGAACGGTGATACTATTGTCCGGGTGGATGGTTACCCATATATGCGTACAATGGCCGGCCAGGTGTTCGTCGATAGCGTTGTCCACGACTTCCCACACCAAGTGATGTAAGCCCTTGGTATCGGTGCTGCCGATGTACATACCCGGGCGCTTGCGGACGGCCTCCAGCCCTTCAAGGGCGGTAATGCTGCTGGCATCGTATTCGCCGGCATTGGCGGCAGCTTTTTTCAGTTGATCTGCTGCTGAATCAAATTCTTCTTTCATAGGGGTGCAAAATTACGACAATTTACCCGGTAAAAGAAGGAAAAAACATAGTTTTTTGGTAAAAAAACAAGAAAGAAATTTGTTTTAAAATATTGAAAATCAGCAATTTATATTGTTGTATTTGTCATGGCATGTCTTGACCTCCGATACATCCTGTTTTCAGGGGTAAAATTTCGGTTTGAAACGGATGATAATACGATACGGTAAAAGTTTCCGCTGAACTTTTTTGCCCCACATTCATTTACTTTTCTCACCTTCTCACTCGACGTATAATGTGGCACGAAGAAAAAAACCGCTTGCAAGCAACCTTTAAGTTCAAAGACTTCGCCGAAGCCTTTGCATTCATGACGGAAGTGGCCTTTCAGGCTGAAAAGCAAAATCACCACCCCACCTGGACTAATGTGTGGAACACCGTGGAAATACAACTGACTACCCACGATGCCGGAAACGTGGTGACCGATAAAGATCATAAATTGGCGAAGGCTATAGATGCGGTGTACCGGAAATATGCTTGAAGAAGGTTTCTGGTTTGAGGGTTTCTGGTTTGAAGGTTACTGGTTCCACTCGCTCGGTCAACCAGTAACCTTCAAACCCACAAACCAGAAACCCTCAAACCAGAAACCCTCAAACCAGAAACCCTCAAAACCTCAAACCCTTTACAAAACGACGCGCAGCGCCTTTTCCAGCATAAAAAACTCGGCCGGTGTTTCTCCCAGAAATTCCCCGTCGGCTTCGAGCAAGGTGGGCGTGTCGCCAATATGCTCCACGCGCAGGTGGCTGGTCTGAAATCCGCTTATTTTGGGGTGGCTCAGGATCGTGCCGTTGTAGAACCGGGGCGTAGACCACAATACCTCCCATTTAGGCAGCTTGCGGGCAAAAGTGAGGGCAAACAGGCCATCGTCGGGTATGGCTTGCGGCACAAATTGCATGCCGCCGCCCGAATACCGGCAAACGCCGATATTGATTGTATAAAAAAAATCCTCCGCCGTTTGGTCGTTGAAATACAATCGCGCCGGTGTCAGGCAGTACCGGAACAGGTATTGCCCTACCATGAGCAGATATTGCATACGGTTGATAAACCGGTGTTTATCGAGTTGACGGGCGATGTAGGCGTCGTAGGCCATGCCGGCAATGTTGATAAAAAAGCGCGATTCGGGCCGGCCATCGCGCTGGTAAGTCACCTTACCGGCATCTTGCAACACGGTTTTGCCTTCCATCAGCCGAATGAGGCGTTGCCGCGGTTGCCGGGGAATATCGTACATCCTGGCCCAATCGTTGCCGGTACCGATGGGCAGCAGGGCATAATAGATATCCGTTGAAGGCACAACGGTTTGGCTAAGAATGCCATTGGCCATTTCGTGGTTGGTGCCATCGCCGCCCAGCGCCAGGAAATGCCGGTGGCCTTTTAGTACGGCGTCCTCCACCAGGCGGATGGCATGGCCCCGGTGTTCGGTAAATTTGACGGTATAGGAAAATCGGAGCTCCTGCAACAGCCGCTCGATATCGGGCCAATGTCGCCCTACCGCACCATTGCCGGCGGCGGGATTGGCAATGATGTACCAAAAGGGTTGATCCATTTGTATTTTGCCTTTTGCGTTTTGTTCCCCATCTTCGCCTTGTGCTCCTCCAACTCGATTTTCTTCAATTCGAACCCGCGCTGCGCATTACCAAAAGCGGCGACACTTCCTGGGTTTTTGACCCGATCCGGCGTAAACAAATCGTGCTGACACCGGAAGAATTACTGCGCCAATTGGTGCTGCAATATTTGCTGGAAACGAAAAAATATCCCGCTAACCGTATTCGGGTTGAAATCGGCCTCCTCCTGAACACGCGGCCCAAACGCTGCGACCTGGTCGTTTTCGATGCGCAGTTGCAGCCCTGGCTGGTAGTGGAATGTAAATCGCCAAAAGTACCGCTAACCCAGGCTACGTTTGAACAGGTGGCGCGTTACAATCTACAGTTAAGGGCGCCATTTCTGGCAGTGACCAACGGGCTCTCCACCTTCAGCTGCGCGCTCGACTTCGAGCAGTCGAGTTTTTCGTTTTTGGGGGATTTTCCGGAGTATCGTGTTATTTGACCAGTTATAGAGATCTTCTTTAGATAATTTTAACACATTAGGCCACATTAGAAAAGGAACATTAGACGTAACCTAATGTGTTTTTTCTAATGTGGCCTAATGTGTTTAAAATATCCAAGGCAATATTAGTTCGCATTATCACTCAAGAACTTCAGGCGCATAACCTGAATTTCTTCCCAGGTAATTTCTTCCTCCTTGAGCTCTTTGTGTGCAACGTCGAGGTCGTCGGTTTCGGCTTCGGCAAAGTATTCGAGCACCGTTTCCCGCACGTATTCGTCCACGTTTTTGTTCAGGTAATAGTCGAGCCGCAGTTTGGTTCCGGAGGCGACGATGCCGTACAATTCGTCCATCAGTTCGCCCCAGGTCATATCATTGGATTTGGCGATATCTTCCAGCGGTATTTTCCGGTCGATGGCCTGAATGATGCTAACCTTTGTTTTCGACTTGTTGGCGACGGTTTTGATGGTAATGTCCATCGGCCGTTCGATCTCGTTTTCCTCGGTATATTTCCGGATGAGGTCGAGGAAGGGCTGCGCGTAACGTTGTGCTTTGCCGATCGAAACGCCCTGGATTTTGGCCATGTCTTCCATCGACATTGGGTACTGCGTGGCCATATCTTCGAGCGAAGGATCCTGGAAAATAACGTAGGGCGGGAGGTTGAATTTTTTAGCAACGCTCTTGCGCACCTCTTTGAGCATATTCATCAACGCCTCGTCCAATACCGCAGTGCCGCCTTTTTCGTCGTCGAGTTCGTAATCGTTGTCGTCGTAGTTATGGTTGACGGTGATTTGAACGGCATAAGGCTCTTTAATGTATTTACGTCCTTCATCCGACACCTTGAGCAACCCGAATTCTTCAATTTCCTTGTAGATCAGGTTATTGATCATGGCGTGACGGATGACGGAGTTCCAGAAGTTTTCATCCCGGCCTTCTCCCACACCGTAGTTATCCAATTGAGTGAACCCGAAATCCTTCATTTCTTTGGTTTCGCGGCCCATGATGAAGTCCACAATGGTTTTCATCAGGTAATTTTCGTTCAGATCAAGCACACTTTCCACCACCTGCACCATCTCTTCCTGTACATCCACCTTTTCTTTCGGGTTTCGGCAGTTGTCGCACATTTTCCCGCAGTTCTCTTCTTCGAATTCTTCGCCGAAGTAGTGCAACAAAAAGCGCCGGCGGCAGGAGCCCGTTTCGGCGTAGGCGACTACTTCTTGCATCAACTGGGCGCCCATTTCGCGTTCAGCCACGGGCTTGTCGCGCAGGAATTTTTCCAGGCGCAGGATATCGTTGTAATTGTAGAAGGCAATACACTTGCCTGCCAGACCATCGCGTCCGGCCCGGCCGGTTTCCTGGTAATAGTTTTCAATACTTTTCGGCATATCGTAGTGGATCACGAAACGCACGTCGGGTTTGTCGATACCCATACCGAAAGCGATGGTGGCGCAGATGACGTCGATGTTTTCCATCAGGAAGTCATCCTGCGTTTTGGAGCGGGTTTTGGGGTCGAGGCCAGCGTGGTAAGGTGCGGCCTTGATATCGTTTACCGAAAGCATTTCGGCCAGGTCTTCAGCCGTTTTGCGGTTTTGCACGTAAATGATGCCGGACTCATTGCGGAATTCCTCCTTGATGACCTGGATGATCTGTTTAATGGTCTGGTCCTTCTTGATTTTCGGCCGTATCTCGTAGAACAGGTTATCCCGGTTGAAGGAGGAAATGAACGTACGTTCATGACCCATTTCGAGGTTTTTCAGGATATCCTGTTGCACCTTGGGTGTTGCCGTGGCCGTGAGGGCCATGATAGGCACATTCCGAGCGACAGCATCCAGCATCACCCGGATACGCCGGTATTCCGGGCGGAAGTCGTGGCCCCATTCGGAGATACAGTGGGCTTCATCCACTGCCACAAAAGAAATATTGGTATTTTGAAAATACTCGATGTTTTCCTCTTTGGTCAGGGTTTCGGGGGCAACGTACAGCAGCTTGGTTTTGCCATCTGTGATATCCTGCTTCACCTTTTTCATTTGTGCCTTGGTGAGCGAAGAGTTGAGGAAGTGGGCCACTTCATCGGCATCGGAATAACCCCGGATGCTGTCTACCTGATTTTTCATCAGGGCGATGAGCGGGCTGATGACGATGGCTGTGCCGGGCAGCATAAGCGCCGGTAACTGGTAGCAAAGGCTTTTGCCGCCGCCGGTGGGCATAATTACAAAGGTGTCGTTGCCGTCGAGCAGGCTTTGAATTATCGTCTGTTGTTCGGCCTTGAATTTGTCGAATCCGAAGTAACGTTGTAAGCTTTCTTGTAGGGTGTCGCGTTCAGCTGAAATCGCAGTCATTGTTCGATTACTATTTTTAAAATTGCGTGCAGGCTATTTTGAATTTATACCGTTGAAAATACGCATTTCTTCTGCAACGGCACAGTTAAATCCCGGAATATTAACGGAATGATCATTAAAGGTATTCACAGGGCAGCTTGCAGACATTTGGCCCGGGGTGGGCAGACTTTCTCATGGGCATCTTGACGATCCACGGGCATTTTAGCACAAAAGCCCCGCCAAAAAGCGAGGCTTTTTTCAAAAAGCCGCCAAAGATAGTAAAATAAAAAGGATTCTTTGTGCAAATTTTCGCCGAAAAAATTTGTTAAGGATTTTTGAATATTCCGGCAATAATTTGGGTAACAAATAGAATTGCTGCCAATATCAGAATTTAAATTGGCCAAAAAAGATGTTCTTCATTACCTCGTGGGGATAAAGGCAGTGTAAACGGAGAAGATTTGGGAAAATTAAACAAGAAAAATTATTCGGGGTGATAACCTTTTCAGTGCAAGTGGATAAATAGCCAAACAGCCCGACACCAATCCAACTGCATTACCTGATCAAACGTATTAAAAACATCCTGAGATGAACATCATGTCCTTGTTTTTTGCACTTGCCTCCATTGCTTCCAGCAACGATTTCGCCGAAGCCCACATGCAGTCCGGCGCCATTTTAGAGTCGCCGTCCAACGCCCGGTCTTCCATGGTTTCCGAAGATTATGCGGAAATAGGATGGGATGCCGTTGCAAGCGCCGAAATGTATAAAATTCAAATCCGAAAATCGGGCGCTACGACAACCCTGGTGTTGGAGGACAAAACTGTGTGGGCCAGTTTTTACTTCCGGGTAGCGGAGCCCTCCGCAATATATGAATATCGCTTGGCCTCTATATCCGGGGGGCGGCAAAGCGCCTGGAGCGGATGGACGACCTTAAATTCCAGACAAGCTGTAACATCAAGTAATTAGTAGGCCGGAATAACGCAAAACCAAATGTTGCCCACTGTTTGTTTTCGTCCGGGGATGCTTTCATTGGCATCCCCGGTTTTTTTTTGGTGATCTTCAACCTCCAGCGATACCATTGTTTGTCTTTCCAGAAATCCACTCGTCTGTTCGCCTGATAATTTTTACAAAGCTATTCCTTTCCAAATAATTATTAGCCCGCCTTTCACAGGTCGCCTACCTTTGCCTTCAATTTTTCTCTACGCGTGAAACATACCCAACCCGACATCCTCGCCGCTGCCCAACGCACCATCCGCCTCGAAGCCGAAGCCCTGCTCGCGCTGGCCGACAGCCTCGACGATACCACCGATTTCCAGGCTTGCGTGGAAACCATTCATCGCTGCACCGGACGGGTGGTGATCACCGGTATCGGTAAAAGCGCTATCGTGGCCCAGAAGATCGTGGCCACGCTCAATTCCACCGGACAACCGGCGCTGTTTCTGCACGCCGCCGACGCCATACACGGCGACCTCGGTATGATTCAACCCGGCGATGTGGTATTGTGCCTGTCGAAAAGCGGTGAATCTGCCGAGATTAAAGTGCTGGTCCCGCTGGTCAAAAACTTTGGCAACTGCCTGATCGCCATAACCGCCAACCTGAAAAGTACACTGGCCCGGCAAGCCGATTTCGTACTATGGACGCCCGTGGAACAAGAAGCCGACCCCAACAACCTGGCCCCTACCGTCAGCACTACCGCACAAATGGCCCTGGGCGACGCCATAGCCGTGGCGCTGCTGGCCCTGCGCGGCTTTTCACCCGACGACTTCGCCAAATTCCACCCCGGCGGCGCCCTGGGCAAACAACTCTACCTGCGCGTCCGTGAATTGTACACCCTCCACGACCGGCCGGTTGTCCCCCCGGATGCCACCTTACAGGAGGTTATCCTCGAAATATCGTCCAAAAGACTCGGCGCTACTGCGGTGCTCGACCATTCCGGCGCCCTGCTCGGCGTGGTTACCGACGGCGACCTTCGCCGCATGCTGCAAAGAACCGCCGATTTTACCGGCATCACCGCGCAACAAATTATGACCCCCGCGCCCAAAACCATCGGGCCAGATGCCCTGGCTATCGACGCCCTGACCCTTATGCGAAAACATTCCATTACCCAGTTGCTGGTGCTCGACAACGGGCAATTCCTCGGCATTATCCATTTGCATGACTTGGTGCGGGAAGGGTTGGTTTGAAAGGAGGTTTAGGGGTTGGGCTGGCCGCCTCCTGCTAAAAGCCCGCTTCCGACGAAGCCGGCTTTTTTATTTTTATAACATGAATCAGGCTTCGCGTCGCTCGAACGCTCCCAACACCTTTGCCGCCGCTGCAAACGGCGACATTCGCCCGGCCAGCACTTCCGGTTCCAGCTCCGCCAGACGCGCTTGCACGGCAGGGTCGCCAAAAAACGCCGATTTCAACCCGGCATCTAATGCTTCCTGTAGCCAGTAATGCGCCTGGCGCCGGCGGTTTTCCATAAAAAAACCATTGGCCAGCGTCAAATTTTTATATTCTTTTACGGTATTCCATAATTCCGAAATCCCGACGTTTTCCTGGCTGCTACAGGCCAGTACGCGCGGCGTCCAGCCACTGTCTTTGGGGGGCAACAGATGGGTGGCATTCAGGTAATATGCACGGGCCTGGTTGGCCGATTTGACTCGGTCGCCGTCGGATTTATTGACTGCCAGAATATCGGCCATTTCGACTATACCCCGTTTGATGCCCTGCAACTCATCGCCTGCGCCGGGCAGCAGCAACAGCAGAAATACATCGGTCATGCTGTGTACGGCGATCTCCGACTGCCCAACGCCAACGGTTTCGATGAGCACAGTATCGTATCCGGCAGCTTCCACGAGCAGAATTGTTTCGCGGGTTTTACGTGCCACACCGCCCAGCGATTCGCCCGAAGGGGAAGGGCGTATAAAAGCCAGGTCGGATGCCGACAGACGTTCCATACGCGTTTTGTCGCCCAAAATGCTGCCCTTGCTGATCGAACTCGTGGGATCAATGGCCAGCACCGCCACTTTTTCGCCTTGTTCTACCAGGTACATGCCCAGGGCTTCGATGAAGGTGCTTTTGCCCACACCCGGTGCACCGGTGATGGCAATACGAGTAGTTTGTGGATTATCCTGAGTACCCGGTACGGATTTCGGGGTGAGGTTTTGGGGTACAACCGAATCGTCAGGACGGTTTACGGAGCGTGAAGCGGAAGAGCCGGCTACCAACAACTGGCCGATAATCTCCTGTGCCAGGGCCTGGTGTTCCGGGCGGGCACTTTCCACCAGCGTAATGGCCTGGCCGAGCACTACGCGGTTGCCGGCGCGGATGCCGGCTATATATTCTGGTATTGAATGGAGACGACGGCTCATGGTAATAACAATGGCTTTTTGACAAAAGTGCAAAGCTTTGTGCAAATACGGTAGTACTAAGACTTCACCGCAGTTAAAGTTATTTAAGGTTTGTATGAAATGCTACTTAACCTTTTTTTAAGTGCTTAAAAACGAATGATTTGTATGTTAAATGGATTAACGTATCAAAATAAAATAGTTAAACCCGTGACCAGTCCAATTCACCTATTGCAACGTTGAATAGTGTAAGCGAACCTTGCAGCAAGGCTAATTTTTAACCATAAAAATACCACGCCATGAAAAAGTATCTGTTTGCCTTGTCAAGTTTGCTCCTGTTTGCACACTGCCGTACGCTGAAACTTCAGGATTATCACCAGGAGTCCGCGTTAAAAGAACCTATGCCGGCGCTGCACATGAAGGTACATGCCGAAAGTTTTGCGGCCCGTTTTGCCGGCGAAGTGATGGAAGATGCTGTAACCTCCGGTTACCCCTGGATTCCTTCGCCTTATGAAGTGTATACCCGTATTGGCGCTTCTATGCAGGATGTTTTTGCCCTGCTGGGTAATGAACTTTCTGAAAACATGACCCGCGCTACCGGAGAAAAACACGGTCAGGCGCGTTTCAAATTACTGTATTACAACAGTTCCATGCCGGGATGGGGATGGATTTTCCCCTCTGTTATGACGCTCAACATTGCCAATCTGGCCGGCATGCCCTATACGAAGTACCGGGCCGACCTGGAGCTGCAACTGGAAATTCTGGACGCCAATCAGCAAGTGATCGCTCAATACCGGGCTCCGGGCAGCGGCAAGGCAACAGTAGCCTTGTATTACGGGTACGGCGGCAATGCCGCTTACCGAAAAGCCAACTTGCTGGCTTTGCAGGAAGCCATGCGCGGCATCCGGGCAAAAATGGAGCCGGACATAGCCAAACTGAATAGTGATTTATTGGCTGGTGGGCCGGAGAAAAAATAAGGCGCAAGTCACAAGAAAAAGCAAAGGGCAAATACCCATTCTCCTTTGCTTTTTCTTGTTGGTCTGAACCCTTAGGTTTGTCCTTTTGTTTGAAGGCAAATCTTTACGATGAAACAAACATTATTTCTGCTCCTGATACTTGGTCTTGGGGGAAATTCCTGCGGCAGGCAAGACAATTCCACCCAAGCCTCCGGCGCCCAGACTTCCGATTCAACTGCCCGGCAAACCGCTGTTTCTGTGCGCAAGACCATCGTCTTTTTCGGCAACAGCCTGACAGCGGCCTATCAACTATCGCCGGAACAGGGGTTTCCGGCATTGATTCAACAAAAAATGGACAGCCTTGGACTCCCATACCATTGCGTAAACGCCGGCCTCAGTGGCGAAACCACCGAAGGCGGCAAGAACCGGATTGAATGGATCCTCACCCAGCCGGTGGATGTATTCGTGCTTGAACTCGGTGGCAACGACGCACTCCGCGGATTGCCCGTGGCAGAATCGAAAAAAAACCTCCAGGCTATTATAGATCGCGTAAAAGCAAAGTACCCCGATTGCAAGATCGTGATTGCCGGCATGCTGGCGCCACCCAATTTGGGTCCAGCCTACACCAGGGCTTTTCGCGACATGTACCCGGAACTGGCGAAAAAAAACCAGGTCGCGTTGATTCCTTTTTTACTGGAAAATGTAGGCGGCGAGCCCGAACTGAATCTGGAAGACGGTATCCACCCCAATGTGGAAGGCCACAAAATCGTAGCGGAAACGGTTTGGACGGTTGTCAAACCATTGCTTTGAAAAGGGCAACCGTCTAATAATCTTCCTCTTCAACGCCGTTGTCGCTAGCGGCAACTGCTACTGCTGCGGTGTGTCTCACCGGTGCGCCTGCCGCCGCTTTTTCTTTTATTTTCTGTTCAATTTCGAGGGCCATTTCCGGGTTATCAATCATAAATTGTTTGGCGGAATCGCGGCCCTGGGCAATCTTGGCGCCGTTATAGCTGTACCAAGCCCCACTTTTCTGGATGATTTCGAAGTCGCTGCCCAAGTCGATAATCTCGCCGGCTTTGGAGATGCCTTGTCCGAAAATAATATCGAAAGCGGCTACGCGGAAGGGTGGGGCAAGTTTGTTTTTGACCACCTTTACCTTCACCTGGTTGCCGACGACGTTGCCGTCTTTGTCTTTCAGGGCTGCGCCGCTTTTCCGGATGTCAAGCCGTATGGAGGCATAGAATTTGAGTGCATTACCGCCCGTCGTCGTTTCCGGGTTGCCGAACATGACACCAATTTTTTCACGCAACTGGTTGATAAATATACAAGTGCAGCCCGTGCGGCCAATGGCGGCAGTGAGTTTGCGCATGGCCTGGCTCATCAGGCGCGCCTGGAGCCCCATTTTGGAGTCGCCCATTTCGCCTTCAATCTCTGAACGAGGGACGAGGGCAGCCACAGAGTCGACAACTACGATATCCACTGCGCCGGAACGAATGAGGTTTTCGGCGATTTCCAGCGCTTGTTCCCCGTTGTCGGGCTGGCTGATCAGCAGGTCATTTACATTAACGCCCAGGTTCTCCGCATAAAAACGGTCGAATGCGTGTTCGGCGTCGATAATGGCGGCTATTCCGCCCTTTTTCTGGCACTCGGCTACGGCGTGGATGGCCAGCGTCGTTTTACCCGAGGATTCTGGGCCGTATATTTCGATAATACGTCCTTTCGGCAAGCCATAACACCCAAGTGCCATATCGAGACCAAGCGAACCGGTGGGAATCACTTCCACCTCAATAGCCTGCTTGTCGCCAAGCCGCATGATGGTGCCTTTGCCATAGGTTTTATCCAGGCGATCGATGGTAGCCTGTAAAGATTTGAGTTTGTTTTCTTTTTCGTTCGACATATTGCTGCGATGTTTATTGAAAGTGGGTACAAAAATAAACAAAATGTTTTTACGCTGCTATACCTGAACAAATTTTTTTTAATTTAATATATTATAAAAACACTACTGTTCTTTGATTTTCAAAGCATTAAATAAAAATACTTTGATAAAAAAAGGTTGAAAAAACATTTAAAAAGCAATGTTTGAGCAGGGTTGAAGCACAGTAAGGCCTTAAACGGGTGTTTTAATCTCGGTAAGGGAAACCTATTTTTTGTTTTAAAAAATAAGCCTTAGCCAATGTTTGCCGGAAATGCAATTAAAGACCCCGAATGGATGCTAAGTGCAACATTCGGGGTCTTTAGTATAATGTCATCCCTATGTTATATAAACCAGAGTTTGCCCTTTACAGCTCCTTCCTCAACCGAGCCACCGGGATATTCAACTGTTCCCGGTACTTCGCCACGGTACGCCGGGCGATATTGTAGCCTTTTTTGAGCAGGATGGTTTTTAACTTCTCATCGGAGAGCGGCCGGCGTTTGTTTTCCTCCTTTATCATATCGGTGAGGATTTTTTTCACTTCGAGGGTAGATACTTCCTCGCCGTCCTGGGTTTGAAGGCTTTCGGAGAAAAACTCTTTGAGGCGTTTGGTGCCGAATTCCGTTTGTACGTACTTGGAGTTAGCCACCCGCGAAACGGTGGAGATATCCAGCCCGGTAGCATCAGCCACGTCTTTGAGGATCATCGGGCGGATTTTTTTCTGGTCGCCGCTCAGAAAATATTCGTGCTGGTGATCGAGGATAGCGCCCATGGTGAGCATCATGGTTTGCTGGCGCTGTTTGATGGCGTCGATAAACCACTTGGCGCTATCGATTTTTTGTTTGATAAACAGTATGGCCTCTTTTTCTTTTCTCGACGGGCGGCGGCTGCTCCTGCCCGCGTGAAATGACTTCAACATATCGCGGTACTGGTCGTTGATCCGCAGTTCTGGGGCATTTCGGGCATTGAGTGTCAGCTCAAGTTCGCCGTCGCGGTTGGCCACCAGGAAGTCGGGCAGTACATAATTCGTGGCGCGGTCGCTCCTGGAGATAAAGCCGCTGGCCGGTTTGGGGTTGAGTTTAAGTATTTCATCCACGGCGGCCTTCAGGTCTTCGTCGTCGAGGTTGAGCTGGCGGGCTAATTTGGGATAGTGTTTTTTGGTAAACTCGTCGAAATACTGGTCGATGATGCGGATGGCGACCGGAATCGCCAGTTTTTCCTCGTAAGTAACCACATCATCGCTTTGTTTGAGTTTATGGCGAAGTTGCAACAGCAGGCATTCACGCAGGTCGCGCGCGCCACACCCGGGTGGGTCGAATTGTTGCACTTTGGCGAGCAAACGTTCTATTTCCTTCTCGTCGGTGGTAATGTTCTGGCTGAACAGCAGGTCGTCTACCATGGCCGAGATTTCGCGGCGCAGATAGCCGTCATCATCTATGGAGCCGATAATTTGCAGGGCGATGTTGTGTTCGCGCTCGTCTTTCAGGCGGATCAGGCCGAGTTGTTGTTCGAGGTATTCGTGAAAGGTATTTTCAAACGCCAGCGGGATGGTTTTTGATTCTTCATCGCTGCTGTGGTCGTCTCCGCGGGTTTTGTAAGTGGAGGGATCGTCTTCGATAAAATCCACCAGGTAGTCGTCCAGTTCCACGTCGTCTTCCCGAATGGAGACCGCTTCTTCTTCATCGGCGTAGTCGTCGGCCGTCTCCCGGTCTACTTCATCGATGGCATTACCGCCGTCTTCGGTGCCGTCTTTTTCAAAAAAATCAGTTTCACCGTCGGCGATATCCAGGCTGGTCATGCCTTCCATCAGATCCGCAGTGTCGTCGCCTTCTTCGAGGGCGGGATTTATTTCCAGTTCTTCCTGAATGCGTTGCTCAAGGGTGGCTGTGGGGATTTGCAGCAGCTTCATCAGCTGAATCTGCTGGGGGGATAGTTTTTGCTGCAGCTTTTGGCTGAGCATCTGCCTGTTACCAATCAACGCCATAAACAATCGGGCTAAGAGATTAAAAAAGTGGGTTCGGGAATCTGATTCGGGAATAAAACCGGTTTGTGGTAAAATGCCCCTATCAAATAGGAGGCCAAATTTACCGGAAATTTTGGTGGATGCACCGGGTTAAAATTTTATATTGATATAAATTTAGTTAAAAAATTGATTTTCAGTATTTTAAAATTTATCAACAAGAATTAACAATTTTAAAAAATATGTAAAAAAATGTCCGGATTATGAAAAAAAATATTTGTGCGAGGAAAATTTTAGACGCCGAAATCGCTTGGGGCGATAATATTCCAGAATGTTTGTAAATTTCAGATTCTGTAGCGGAAACTGCCAAAAGGACGCTTTCAGGTGTTTATAAAAAAGTATCCATAAGTACCTACCGACCAAATATTCCAGAAAGTATGCACCAAATTTATTAAGCCATGAAAAAAGGACTGCCCTCACTACTTACCCCTCTTTTTTTCACTTTTTTCCTTGTCTTGTTTCTTCAGTGCCAAAAAGACCCACCTGCAGTAAACCTTCCGGATGACGTGGCGCTCGGAGAATCCGTCATTTACCTTAATGGTGAAATTGCAGATGGCTACGAACCGGATTTCAGAAGAGATACTATTTATCATTTGCTTAGTTTTCCATTTGTCAAAAAAGAAGGGAATATTACAACGGTATTTGGATTTGACTGGCTTCCAATCAATGAAGGAAATTTTAAACTTCATACGGAACGAATCCTTTATATTAAGGCTAAAACTCTCTTTTCGCAATCAATAGATGAAGATACTGATGGGTATGATTACAAACTTATAGATGCTGATGAAGGATATTTCAACATTGAAAATTTAGATACGATAAAAATGGAGGTTAAAGGCCGGTTCAAAGTTAAATTCAAACGTACCTCCAAGAATGGTAATGGCGATTTGGGGCTTCCCAAAAACTTGCAATATGAGGGCGTTTTCTACGAAAATTACCGTTTGTTTTAGCCGTTCAATTTAGCACCTTGTAACAGCGCCCCGAATGATGTTTGTCATCATTCGGGGTCTTTTTTTAAGTGTAACAAATCCCAGGCGGAACTTTTTGCCATTTTCCGTGCGTTTCAGGCTGCACTTACCCCTCTAAACAGATACGCAGCGTTAACCCGCCTAAAACACACTACCTTTGCATGATCCATTTAGCACAAATATCAGAAGCCGCAACTCGCATGGCCAAAGACTGGACACTCGGCGAAAAAACCGCCACGCTCAAAAAAGAAACCGAATACGCCGTTTTGGTGGGCCTTATCACCCCCGAGGTGAACGAGACTCAGGCGCATGAATACATGGACGAGCTCGAATTTCTGGCCACCACCGCCGGGGCCGTCACCATCAAACGATTCACACAACGCGCCGCGCACCCGGAGCACCGTACCTTTGTGGGTAAAGGTAAACTGGAAGAAATCCGCTTATACCTGGAGCGCCACGAAGAGGTGAATATGGTCATTTTCGACGACGACCTCACCGGCAAACAAACCAACAATATCGAGGAAGCGCTGAAGGTAAAAATTGTGGACCGCTCTACGCTTATCCTCGATATTTTCGCCAACCGCGCCCAAACTGCCCAGGCCAAAGCTCAGGTAGAACTGGCTCAGATGAAATACCTGTTGCCCCGCCTTCGCGGCCTATGGACGCACTTGGAGCGCCAGGGCGGCGGGATCGGGATGCGCGGCCCGGGGGAAACACAAATCGAGACCGACCGGCGCCTGGTGCAATACCGCGTCAAGGTTTTGGAAGAAAAACTCAAAGACATAGACCGGCAGGCACAAACGCAGCGCAAAACCCGCGGCGAGCTCATCCGGGTAGCGCTGGTAGGCTATACCAACGTGGGCAAAAGCACCTTGCTCAACCTGTTTTCAAAATCCGAAGTGCTGGCCGAAAATAAATTGTTCGCCACACTCGATACCACGGTGCGCAAAGTGGTCTTCGGCCAGATACCTTTCCTGCTGTCGGATACCGTCGGTTTTATCCGCAAACTGCCCCACCATTTGGTGGAAAGTTTCAAAAGCACGCTCGATGAGGTGCGCGAAAGCGATATTCTGTTGCATGTGGTGGATGTGGCGCATCCGCAGTTTGAAGACCATATCAAAACCGTGCAAAAAACCCTCCTGGAAATCGGCGCCGGCGAAAAACCCACGCTGATGGTGTACAACAAGATGGACCTGTACCGCGAACGCTGGTTCGACGACCTGCTTGACGAAGCCACCCGGAGCGAACTCGAAACGGAACTACGCGAACGCCTGCTCCATGCGAATGGCGAAAACGTGTTTATTTCCGCCAAGAGCAAAGAAGGTATCGAAGAATTGCGGGAGCGGATGACACGATTGATTAAGGAATCTTATGTGGTGCGGTACCCGCACCAGGCGAAAGCGTGGTAAATTACAATACCGAAAACTCCTCAAAGGCCAGTTTGCCGGGATAATCCGTCGTGTAGTGTAACCCGCGGCTTTCCCGTCGGTGCGTGGCCGAGCGCGTGATCAGGTATGCAATGGTGATCAGGTTGCGCAACTCCATTAGTTGCGGACTGATCGTGGTGGTTTTGTACAGTTCTTCCGTTTCCTGAAAAAGCAGGTAAAGCCGGTCCAAAGCGCGTTTCAAACGAACGTTGGAGCGCACTATGCCTACATAGTACGACATAATTTCCTTCAACTCTTTGATGCTCTGGGTGATCAGCACCATTTCCTTCGGATCGGTCGTGCCCTCTGCGTTCCAGTCCGGCACATTTTCCTGAAAAGACCAGTGGTCAATTTTGTCCTGGGTATCCAGAAAAATCCGGTGTGCAAATACCATAGCTTCCAGCAGTGAATTGGATGCCAGGCGGTTGGCGCCGTGCAAGCCGGTGGAAGAGCACTCCCCGGCAGCATACATCCGGTGGATACTGCTCCTTCCGTGCTCATCGACCAGAATACCGCCACACATATAATGACAGGCCGGCACCACCGGTATCATGTCTTTCATCGGGTCGATACCGAGGCCGAGGCATTTTTCATAAATAGTCGGAAAATGCGCCATGAAACCTTCTTTGTCTAAATGCCGGCAATCGAGGTACATACAATCTGTACCGCGTTTTTTCATTTCGGAGTCGATGGCGCGCGCCACGATATCGCGCGGCGCCAGGGAGAGGCGCTCGTCGTAATGGTGCATAAATTCCCCGCCTTCAGCTGTTTTCAGGATACCGCCGAAACCGCGCACGGCCTCGGAAACGAGGAACGAAGGATTTTCGCCCGCCGGGTTGTACAGCGAGGTGGGGTGAAATTGCACGAACTCCATATTTTCCACCCGGCCTTTGGCGCGGTAGGTCATGGCGATCCCGTCGCCGGTAGCAATTACCGGGTTTGTCGTCGATTTATATACCTGGCCGGTGCCGCCGGTACAAACCACCGTTACCCGCGAGAGCAACGTATCAATTTCGCCGTTTTGTTTGTTCAGGGCATAACAGCCATAACATTCTATATCGGGCGTCACCCGGATGACCATGCGGCCCAGGTGGTGCTGGGTAATGATATCGAGCGCGAAGTAATGTTCCAGCACCTCGATATTCGGGTAACGTTTAGCCTCCTCCATCAGGCTGCGCTGCATTTCCCAGCCGGTCAGGTCTTTGTAATGCAGGATTCGATGTTCGGAGTGTCCGCCTTCGCGGGCCAGGTCGTAGTTGTCCGAGTTTTTTTCTTTATCAAACCGGGCGCCCCAGTCGATGAGTTCCTGTACCCGTTCCGGGCCTTCCTCCACCACGATTTCCACAATATCGCGCCGGCAAAGTCCGTCGCCGGCATCCAGTGTATCTTCGACGTGTTTGCCGAACGTGTCTTTTTCGTGGTCCCAAACGGCGGCTACCCCGCCCTGTGCGTACCGGGTATTACTTTCCCCTTCCACGGTTTTAGTGAGCACAAGTATTTTTCTGTTGGTATGGGCCCGCGCGGCCTTAATAGCGAAGGTGAGGCCGGCGATGCCGGAACCGAGGACAAGGAAGTCTGTTTGAATACGCATGAGGTGCGAAGAGGGAATGGCTAATATTTAAAAACCATACGAAAGTGTAATGGCCCAGGCAGCATTTTTTAAACTGCCTACATAATCGCTGACCGTTTGTTTTTCGCCGATCGATTTCAGACCCCGAGAAATACGGGCATGAATACCGATATTACCTAAATCGATACCGGCGCCGGCATGCCAGCCAAAGTCCAATTTTTCCAGTTCATCTTTATCGAAACTAACCGGGTTGCCTTGTTCGTCTTTGAATTCTCCTTTTGAGTTGGCCAGGTAGCTGGCGTTCAGGCCGAGGTGAATATTCAGGATACTGAGGTTGTATTCGAGGGACAATGGCAATTCAAGGTAGGCAAATTTCAGGGAAGAGGTAAAACTATCGAGGGTATAATTGGCGCCTTTAGTGGCCAGCAGCAGTTCGGGGCGCAGGGAGAAGTGACTTTTGCCGAGGGGAACTTTTGCAAAAACCCCACCGGTTAGTCCGATCCGTCCATCACGGTCTTCGGCGTTGGCGTCGTCGTACAGGTTGGTGCCGTTAATGCCCAGTTTGAGGCCGAAACGGGCCCCGTCATCGGTCATTTGAGCATTTGCGGCTGAAAAACCGGCGAACAAAAAACAAATGGCCAGGAGCTGATGTCGAAACGAAATTTGTTGCGCTTTCATAATGCTGTTGTTTAAATTTAAAAAGGAAAGAGCCGGTGGTTTGTACGTCCACCGGCTCCTTATTATTGTTTCAAGCGTCAATTAGTTGTTTCCTCTTCGGCACTCGATTCTATTTCAGCACTCGATTCTATTTCGGCACTTTCCTCTTCCTCCGGCAAATCCTCTTCGTCCTGGTTTTTAGGTGCGGTTGGATGTCCGGTAAAATGTTTCAGCATAATAATCTCCCGCTGCGTCAGATCGCGGAAAGAGCCCCGCTGCAGTTCTTTTTTGGTGAGACCGGCAAAATAGAAACGGTCGAGTTTGCGCACGCTATATCCAAGGGCTTCAAACAGCCTGCGGACGACGCGGTTGCGGCCTTCCACAATTTCCAACTCGATGACATCGCGGTTCGGCTGTTCTTCCGAATACCGTACCCAATTGACATGTACGACGCCGTCTTCCAATTCAACGCCATTTTCGATACGCTCAAAATCGGCTTTGCTCAGCGGGCGATCCAAACCGATGCGATATTGTTTTTGGACGTGGTGGCTCGGGTGTGTCAGTTTGGCAGCGAGTTCGCCGTCATTTGTTATAAGGAGCAGGCCCGTGGTGTCCCGGTCGAGGCGGCCCACCGGATACAGGCGTTCCGGATAATTCGGGTCCACGATATCGAGCACGGTCGGACGCCCCCGGTCATCGTCGGTAGTGGTGATGACGCCTTTGGGCTTATTCAGCAACACATAAACCATACGTTCCTGAATTTGCACCGGTTTACCGTCGCAAAGCACAACGTCTCCGGGCTGAATACGGTAGTATGGTTCTATTTTCACTTCGCCATTGACCGTCACTAATCCCTGTTCAATGAATTCGACGGCTTTCCGACGCGATGCGATACCGCAGTGCGCCAGGTATTTATTGAGCGGCATTTCTTCGCCGGAGGGAAGACCGGGTTTCGGTTTGCGCTCTACATAAAATTCTTCTTTTTTACCAAAAGGTTTTCTTCCGAACGGCTTTTTTCCAAATCCGCCGCCGCCGCTTCTATTAAAGGGCTTGCGCTCGTATCCGCCGCCGCTACCGCCTTCGCGGTTTTGCCAGGGTTTGCGCTCGCCGCCTTCGCTGCGATCTTGCCAGGGCTTGCGCTCGTATCCGCCACCGCTGCCGCCTTCGCGGTTTTGCCAGGGTTTGCGTTCGCCACCTTCGCTGCTGCGATCTTGCCACGGCTTGCGCTCATATCCACCGCCGCTGCCGCCTTCGCGGTTTTGCCAGGGCTTACGTTCGCCGCCTTCGCTGCTGCGATCTTGCCAGGGTTTGCGCTCGCCGCCGCCTTCGCGGTTCTGCCAGGGTTTGCGCTCGCCACCTTCGCTGCTGCGATCTTGCCAGGGTTTGCGTTCGCCGCCGCCTTCGCGGTTCTGCCAAGGTTTGCGCTCGCCGCCTTCGCTGCTGCGATCTAGCCAGGGTTTGCGTTCGCCGCCGCCTTCGCGGTTCTGCCAGGGTGTGCGTTCGCCGCCTTCGCTGCTGCGATCTT